>CANQUH010000028.1 GCA_947626965.1 uncultured Lachnospiraceae bacterium | reverse complement strand
TTGATCTTGCCGACTGTGGTGATCGCAAAGCTTCCCAGATGGGAGTTGACGAGAAGCGGCTGCGGCTCAAAATCGGAAATACATCCGATGCCGAGATTTCCCTCCAGATCCTCGGCATCCCGCTCGAACTTGGTCCGGAACGGGGAATTCTGAATGTTGTGAATGGCACGGTCAAATCCTTTTTTGCCGTAGACTGCCATGCCGGCGCGCCGTGTGCCAAGATGGGAGTGGTAATCAGTTCCAAAAAACAGGTCAAGTACGCAGGACTCCTTTGAAGCGACTGCGAAAAATCCACCCATAAATGCTGCCTCCTTCATTCGTGATAACTGATAAAGCCGTATCCATCATAATAGATGGACACGGATTCGTCAAGAAGGGATGAACTTCCCCTTGAAAAATGGAGCGTATCTATATATAATCATGGTGCAGTGCCATGCTTTCGGATAAGATGTGATAATAAGGTGTCAGAAATGACAGTTTAAAGGCATTGGATTATGAAGAGAGGGTGTACATATGAGAATTATTGTTGTTGGGCTGGGCAAGGTAGGCCAGGCGCTTGCTGCGGAGCTGAGCAGCGAGAACAATGATATCACGGTAATTGACAACAAAGAAAAAATTGTGGAGGATTTTTCCAGCCAGTATGATATTATGGGGGTAATTGGGAACGGCGCAAATTATTCGACGCAGATGGACGCCGATGTGGAGCATGCGGATCTTCTGATTGCGGTGACCGGATCAGATGAACTGAATCTCCTCTGCTGTCTGATTGCAAAGAAGGCGGGTAATTGTCACACAATTGCCAGAGTCCGTAATCCGGAATACAGCGCGGAGATCGATTATATCAAGGAAGAGCTTGGACTTGCGATGGTAATCAATCCGGAGCAGATTGCGGCCAGAGAAATCTCGCGCATTCTGAAATACCCGTCTGCGATCGAGGTGGACGGCTTTGCGAAGAGCCGCGCGGAGCTTCTGAAATTCCGGGTTCCGGCGGATTCGGTGCTGGTGGATCAGCGCATTGTCGATATTCCTGTCAAGATGAGAAGAAATGTCCTGATCTGCGCGATTGAGCGCGGGGATGAGCTTATCATACCGGATGGCAATTCCAAACTGCAGGGAAAGGATCTTGTGTCAATTGTCGGGGTGTCCGCGGACGCCAATAATTTCTTTAAACAGGTGGGGCTTGTCTCAAACCAGATCAAGAGTATTCTGATCACAGGGGGAGGGTCGATCACCTATTATCTGGCGCTCACCCTGCTGTCAAATGGAGTAAAAGTAAAGATTATTGAGAAGGATATCGACCGGTGCAACAGGCTCTGTGAACTTTTGCCGAAGGCGACGATCATCAACGGGGACGGCACGGACAAGGACCTGATCCTTGAGGTAGGATTGAAAAAAACCGATGCGTTTGCCGCGCTGACGAATATCGACGAGGAGAATGTGCTGCTTTCCCTGTACGCGAAGAAAAACGGCCCCAGGAAGATCATCACAAAGATCAACCGCATCGCTTTTGACGAGGTGATCCGCGAGCTGGATCTGGATACAATTATTCATCCGAAAAATCTTACTTCTGAGTATATTATCCAGTATGTCCGTTCGATGAAGAACTCGCTCGGAAGCAATGTGGAAACGCTGCACCGTATTATTGACAATAAAGCTGAGGCGCTGGAGTTTTATATTCATGAGAAATCCCGTGTGACAGACACGCCGCTTCAGGAACTGAAGATTCGAAAGGGCATTCTGGTTGCCAGTATCACCCGCAACGGAAAGATTATTGTGCCGCGAGGCAGCGATGTGCTTCAGCAGGGAGATACGGTTATCATTATCACACAGATGACGGGCCTCAATGATATCAGTGATATTCTGCAGTAAGCAGTGCTGCGGCTTACTTCTGTGTGGAGAGTGGCCGGCAGCAGCGTCCGGCGATGCAGAAAAGACTGAAATTATGCAGCGGCGGATCATTGCAATAAGACGCTGCTGTGGTCCTGGAGGGATACCATGAATTACAGAATGATCTTATACGTGACGGGCTGGGTGATCAATTTTGAGGCGGTATTTCTGCTCCCTTCCTGTCTGACCGGCATAATATACCGGGAGAAGGCGGCGGTTTCGCTGCTGCTGACAGCTTTGATCTGTCTTATTGTCGGATTTCCAATGACAAGGAAAAGACCGAAGAACACATCGATTTATGCGCGGGAAGGTTTTGTGACCGTTGCGCTCAGCTGGATCGTGCTGAGTGCGCTTGGGGCGCTCCCGTTTGTGTTTTCAGGCGCAATTCCTTCCTATATAGATGCATTGTTTGAGACGGTGTCCGGATTTACGACCACCGGGTCGAGCATCCTGGCGGAGGTTGAGCCTCTTCCGAAGTGCGTGCTGTTCTGGCGCAGCTTTACGCACTGGGTTGGAGGAATGGGTGTTCTGGTGTTTGTGATGGCGATTCTGCCGCTTGCGGGCGGAACGAACATGTACATGATGAAGGCGGAGAGCCCCGGTCCGATTGTCGGAAAACTGGTGCCGAAGGTGAAGAGTACGGCGCTTCTGCTTTACAAAATGTATCTGGCGCTGACGCTGCTGCAGCTTGTCTTTCTGCTGCTCGGCCGCATGCCGCTGTTTGACGCTCTGACGACGACGTTCGGAACTGCCGGCACAGGAGGATTTGGTGTCAAAAACGACAGTATTGGAGGATATTCGCCGTATATTCAGGTTGTGGTTACCATATTCATGATTTTATTCGGCGTGAATTTCAATGTCTATTATCTGATTATAAAAAAGAAAGCGAAGCTTGCAGCCCAGTCTACCGAGGTGCGTCTGTATTTTCTGATTATTTTTGTGTCGATTGTGCTGATCACGGCAAATATAGCCGGAATGTTCGGTTCCCTGGCTGAGGCTTTGCGCCACGCCGCGTTTCAGGTGGGATCAATCATCACGACGACCGGTTTTGCGACGACCGATTTTGATGTCTGGCCGGTTTTTTCAAAGACGATTCTCGTAATCCTGATGTTCATCGGGGCCTGCGCAGGCAGTACAGGCGGCGGAATCAAGGTGTCGAGAATCCTGATTTTGCTGAAGGCTGTAAGAAGAGAGCTGAATCTGATCGCGCATCCGCGCAGAGTCAGGACGCTGAAGGTGGACGGGAAGATGGTAGAGACAGCAGTGATCCGTTCTGTCTGCGTGTTTCTCGCGACATACGTTCTGATCTTCGGAGTTTCGCTTTTGCTGATCTCGGTGGACAATTTTGATTTCACGACAAACTTTACCGCGGTCGCGGCGACGATGAACAACATTGGCCCCGGGCTTGAGCGGGTGGGACCAACCTGTAATTTCAGCGGTTATTCCGCCTTTTCCACGCTGGTTCTGACGTTTGACATGCTGGCGGGAAGACTGGAGCTGTTTCCGCTGCTGATCCTGTTTTCGAGGAATACGTGGAGGAAATAATACAGCCGCGTTTTACAGTGCGGGCGGTACCCGATATGTTCCGGGTTTTGCAGGGAGGAAACAATTACCATGATAAAAATGTGTATATTTTGTTAATTATATAGACATTTTTTAAAAAACGTGGTACTGTAAGGATGGATTTTTGAAGAAAGTTTTAAAAAAATCTTAAAAATCAGAGGAAACCATGGATTTACAGAAAGACATGTGCAGATAAAGATTTGTGCGGCAGAACTTTGGGCACGGCATGGCGCCTGCCCTGTGAGGCGCACGGGAGAACAGAAGAGAGAGTTAAGGGATCGGGAGATCAGAGGTGATTAAGTTGCACAGGAAAAAATTTTTAACGGCTGCCTTATGTTTCATGCTAGCAGCGTCGGCACATTTGTGTGTCAGCGCTTCCGAGGTGGGGGCCCTTGATGAGGATATGCCTCCCATACCGGGAGAGGAAACGCAGATTGAGACAGTCGGGGAGGAATCTGAGATCAGTACGGAAGACGGGACGGTGCCGGATGAGGAAACCCAGCCTGCGGAGGAGGAAGATATCATTCTGGACGAGTCCGGTGAAGAAGACATCATAGATGAGGAAGAATCCGAGACGGATACGGAGGACGAGTCCGAAGAAGAATCGGAAGAAGAGTCCGAGTCGGAATCAGAGTCTGAATCTGAGGATGAGACAGAACTGATTCTGGAGGTTGTGGAAGTGACACAGTACGCTCTGGATACGGATCTGGTGCCGATTCCCGAGTATGATATGAGCAAGGTATTTTTTGGAGATGAATACCGGTTCACCCAGGTGGACAAGAAGTGCGCGGTGGTCTGCTCGAAGGAAGGCTGCCAGGTATATGAGGGCAAGGGAGATACCTACCGTGTGGTGGGTGAGATGGATTACTATGGAATCTGCTATGTGCTCAAAGATGAAGAGAAGGAATGGGTGTACATAGAATCGGGCAACGTCCGCGGCTTCGTCAATCGCGGAGACATTGTGACGGGCGATGTTGCAAACCGTATTATCAGTGTCAGAGGGGATGAACTGACAGAGGCGCGGCTTACGCTTGCCAAGACGGACAATGCGGCGTTTACCTATACGACGACGACGGTCAATCAGGTTGTGGTTGACAAAGTGTATGCGCTTGCCGCAGGCAGCGTGAATATTTACGAGCAGAAGAAGACAACAGCCCGTGTGACCGGGCAGCTTCCGGAGGGCGGATTGTGCTATATCCTGGAGGATACCGGGTCAGACTGGGTCTATGTGGAGTCGGGAGATGCGCGCGGTTTTGTGCAGACAGGTTCCCTGATCCGCGGGGATGAGGCCGCTGCACGGGTGGCGCAGAGCGGAGAGGAATCCTTTGCGCGTGCGCAGGTTCTGATTTCTCCGAGGGACAACCGTGCCTGCTATTATACGCTGACTTCCGTACAGAAAGCGTCCACGAGCCAGACGCTTCGGGAGACGATTGTGAATTACGCGCTGCAGTTTGTGGGGAATCCTTATGTGTGGGGCGGAACAAGCCTGACGCATGGAGCGGATTGTTCCGGTTTTGTGCAGACGATCTACGCGCAGTTTGGCTATTACATCCCGCGCGTTACCTGGGATCAGGCGGCGTACTGCCAGCGGATACCGATCAGCGAGGCGCTGCCGGGAGATCTGATTTTCTATTTCGACGGAAGTACGATCTATCATGTGAGTATGTACATCGGAAATGGAGCGGTTGTGCAGGCCGCGAATTCCAGGGCCGGCATTATTACCAGCGGTATCGGCGGCAACGCGGTGTACGCAGGACGTGTGATTCAGAATTAAGAGCTTGCGGCACAGGATAGTGCAATAGATCAGATGCGCAGGACTTGCGAGTGAGTCCTAAATGAATGAAAAATACCCCGGAATCTCATCTGGATTCCGGGGTTGTTCTTTTCAGATGCGCAAGCTTGCACATTTATTTCGCCTGGATTACGTGCATCATGTTGGTCATGGCGCCTTTTCCTTTGATCACATTGGTAGCCGGGTCGCCTGCTGTGAAGACCACGATATCGCCGGACTGTACATAGCCGTCGCGTCTCACGATGTACATGGAGTGGGAGATGATGTTCTCTGTCGAGTCTTCCTGATATCCCTGAAGCGGAGTGATGCCCCAGTAGATCTGCATCCTGCGCTGTGCCCACTCGTTCGGAGATACCGCGTATACCGGGATCGAGGGACGGAAGTTCGACATCAGGCGTGCGGTGAGGCCGGACATGGTCGGCGTCACGATGCATTTCGCGTTGACGTAGGTAGCTGTGTTAACCGCTGCGGCTCCAACCGCGTTGGATACGTTTGCGTCTCCGCGCAGAGAACGGTAATCCACGTTGGACTCGAAGTTAAGATTCTGCTCGGTGGACTCTGCGATCTGAACCATCATCCTCAGGGCTTCCACCGGATATTTGCCGGCTGCTGTCTCACCGGAGAGCATGATCGCGTCGGTGCCTTCATTGATCGCGTTTGCGACGTCCGTGACTTCTGCTCTCGTAGGACGCGGGTTGCGGATCATGGAGTCGAGCATCTGCGTCGCGATGATAACCGGTTTGTACTTATGGTTGCACTTGCGGACGATCTCTTTCTGCACATGCGGGACTTCGTAGGCCGGGATCTCGACGCCCAT
Organism: uncultured Lachnospiraceae bacterium; assembly: GCA_947626965.1. Classification (GTDB taxonomy): domain Bacteria; phylum Bacillota; class Clostridia; order Lachnospirales; family Lachnospiraceae; genus Choladousia. The sequence goes on along the minus strand of CANQUH010000028.1, from coordinate 23,048 downwards.
GTCGCCGCGGGCTACCATGATGCCGTCAGCCGCGTTGATGATCTTGTCGATGTTGTCGATACCTTCGGCGTTCTCGATCTTTGCGATGACGCTGATGTGCTCCGCGTTGAAATCCTTCAGGATCTGCTTGATCTCCTTGACTGCCTCTGCGTTGCGCACGAAGGAAGCGGCAATAAAGTCGATGCCCTGTCCGATACCGAAGATGATATCTTCACGGTCTTTGTCCGTGATCGCGGGGAGATTAACCTTGACATTCGGGACATTGATGCCCTTGCGCTGACCCAGCTCGCCGCCGTTCATGATTTCGCAGATGATCTCGGTTCCCTCGATGGCTTTGACCTTGAGTTCGATCAGGCCGTCGTCGATCAGGATCGTGTTGCCCGGCTTTACGTCGTTTGGAAGCTGATCATACGTCTGATAGACGCGCTTTTCATTTCCCTTGATTTCCTCTGTCGTCAGGATAAATTCCTCGCCTGCCGTCAGTGTGACCTTGCCGTCATTCTCCAGAAGACCCGTGCGGATTTCCGGTCCCTTTGTGTCCAGAAGGATGGCGATCGGTTTTTTCAGCTTTTTCCTTGCTTCCTTGAGCGCATCCATGCGGACTTTCTGTTCCGGATGTGTGCCGTGAGAGAAATTGAATCTCGCGATATCCATGCCGTTTTTGATCAGGGCCTCCAGGACTTCCGGCTTGTCCGAGCTCGGACCCATTGTGCAGATGATTTTTGTTTTCTTCATAATCCTTCTCCTTTACCGCGCCGCTGCCGTTTCCGGACAAACCTTCCGGAGATGAGGAAGCGGCGTCCCCATGATAATAAGTTTTCTGCCGAAATTACGGTCCTTCTGCGAGGGTGCAAAGCAGTCGGACAGGCCTTCCGGTCTGATGCTGCATTCCTGACGGAGCGCAGATTACAGCTATTGTATCATATTTCCGGGGAGCATAAAACATTTTTTTACAAAAATTTACAGAATTTACAGACTTTTAGTTATAGTTCAGCCCGCTAGCGGAAAGCGGCGCCTGCCTCCTTGATTTGAACCTTTTCCTGTGATAATCTTTAAATGAATGATCAGACAAAGGAGCAGAAAATTTTGAAATTTTTAATAAAATATTGCAGGCGTTTTAGGATGCGCCTGATATAATATATGCCGGTAAATCGACGTGCCTGTACAGGCGAAGGACAACCGACCAAAAAGAGAGAATCTGATGCAGAAGAAGGGGGACTGCGTTTTATGTATAATATTCTGGTATGTGACGATGAAAGAGAGATCGTGGACGCGATTGAGATTTATCTGACGCAGGAAGGGTTTCATGTCCTGAAGGCGTATAACGGGCTGCAGGCGCTGCAGCTTCTGAAAGAAAATGAGGTGCATCTTCTGATTCTGGATCTGATGATGCCTGAACTGGACGGGATTCATGCGATCATGAAGATCCGGGAGGAAAGCAGTATTCCGATCATCATTCTGTCCGCGAAATCACAGGATACGGACAAGGTGCTCGGGCTGAATCTGGGAGCGGACGATTATGTGGCGAAGCCGTTTAATCCCCTGGAGCTTCTGGCGCGCGTGAAATCGCAGATCCGCAGGTACACAGATTTCGGCTCCCTGCGGCAGGAGACCTCGGAGAAAATTTACCGGACGGGAGGTCTGATGATCAATGACGACCGCAAGGAGGTCACAGTTGACGGGGAACCGGTGAAGCTGACGAGGATCGAGTATAATATCCTGCTGTTTCTTGTGAAGAATCAGGGCAAGGTATTTTCCATTGAGCAGATTTACGAGGAAATCTGGAAAGAGGAAGCGTATGGTGCGGACAATACAGTGACCGTGCACATCCGTCATATCCGGGAGAAGATTGAAATTGATCCGAAAAATCCCAAGTATCTCAAGGTTATCTGGGGAATCGGATATAAAGTGGAAAAGATCTGAAATTTTGCAGGAATCAGAGAGGAGACAATGTGGGAAAGCTGATCTACAGGCGGAGTATAAAAGTGGTGCTGGTTATTTTCCAGGCGGCGGCCGCGGGCATACTTTGTTACTGTATTCTGAATGCTGCTTTCTGGCTGGACGGCTTCGACAGCATCCGGGAAGCAGCCGGGGGCTTTGAGGAGTCGGATCTGTTTTTTGAACAGGTGAATACAATCGTCAGGAACAAGATCAAGGGACAGCAGAACAGCGGACTTTTTGAGACAGATGATGTTTTTGACGGGGAGAAGGAGATCGATATTCAGTCTTACGGGGAGGGAAATGTTTCCGTGAAGGATATGAATACGACATATCTTCTGAAAGATCTTCTTCAGTTCGGAAGCGACGGCAGTCTGGAACGGATGGATTCTGCTGTCAGCAAGGCGGTCAGCGAGGAAAGCAGCGGCGGCCTTGCGGCAGGGGAACGTCTTGACCTGCAGGCGGGCACACTGGAGACAATTCTGCCGGTGACAGGCATTTCCCTGGCGGAGTGTTCGAGATGGTATTCCGATTCGGCGGCATTTGTGCTTGACATCTACCGCACGCTCGCGAGAGTCAGCAGGGATATCTGCGTGAGATATTCAGAATACCGGACGCTGCAGGAAGAGAGCTGGTCCCGGTACGCTCCGAGCAATATTCGCTACTGTATCGAAAATACGGTGACAGGAGAACTGTACACGAATCTGGAGGCGGAGGACTATGAATCTGCAAGCCGGCATCTGAGGCAGGAGAAAGAATTCGTCATTCTCTATGAAGGAGAACGCAGCTTTAATATCATGGTTGCGAATCCGGACAATGTTCTGAACGAGGCGGCGGCGGACTGGTTTATGATGAACCGGTTTGTGAATACGAATGAAAAAGTACTGCTCGCCTTCAATCCGGACTGGCCGGTGAGCGACGAACTCAAAACGTATGCCAGCTTTTATGTTCAGCGCGGCGACATTCTTCTGGCTTCCGCGGTCCTGGGGGCGGCAAGCGCGCTTGTCCTGGCCGTCTGTTTTTTCTTTACAATGATGGGGGCGGGACTGAGCCGCAAAGGAGGGAAAGTGCACCTGTACAGAGCGGACGCGGTGCCCGCCGAACTGACAATCTGCATTTATATGTGTCTGACCGTTCTCCTGGCAATCTGGACGACGTCGCTGGTTCCTGAGAAGAATACGATTCTTGGCGCTGATCGGGCGCTTGTATCGCTGACAGCGTCGGCAGGTTATCTGGTTATACTTTCAGGGATTGTCAGTTTTGCGCGGCGCTGCAAAAGCAGGACGCTCTGGTCTAACAGTATCTGCCACATGCTCCTGCACAGCTGGAAGCAGGTTACCTCATCGAGAATCATGTCAGGGCAGTTTCTTCTGCTTTATCTTGTGTTTTTCGCTCTGAATTTTCTGTTTCTTGTATTTTTTAAGACAGTCGGAGTGTTCCTTGTGCTGGTTCTTGATATGCTCGTGCTTTTGTATCTGCTCCGCGATCTGGTCGGCAAACAGAGCATCTGGGAGGGGATTCATCAGATTTCCACAGGAGATCTGACTTACAAAATCGATACTTCCACACTGCAGGGGGAAACCTATGAGATGGCAAAGGCGATCAATGAGATGGGGGACGGCCTGCAGGAAGCCGTACAGGCGATTGTCAAAAATGAGAGGCTGAAGGCGGAGCTGATCACAAATGTGTCGCATGACCTGAAAACGCCGCTGACCTCGATCGTCAATTATGTCGACCTGCTCAAGAGAGAGAATCCGGAAGGAGAGAAAGTACGTCATTACATCGAAGTGCTTGAACAGAAATCGCAGAGGCTGAAACAGCTGACTGAGGATCTTGTGGAGGCGAGCAGAATCAGTTCGGGGAACGTGGAGCTTGATATGATGCGGCTGTCATTCTATGACATTCTGGAACAGGCATACGGGGAATTTCAGGAGCGGTTTGAAGAACGTCATCTTGAGACCGTATGGGAGCTGGAAAAGCAGCCGCTGTATATTATGGCGGACGGCGCTCAGCTCTGGCGAGTACTGGAAAATCTGATGGGAAATATTTACAAATACGCAAAAGAAGAGACTCCGCTTTCCATTGTGCTGAGACAGGAAGAGGGAGAGGCGGTTCTGCTGATGCAGAATACATCAGTACAGGAACTCCTGATAGAGGCTGACGAGCTGACCGGCAGATTTGTGCGCGGCGACAAAAGCCGCAGCACGGAGGGGAGCGGACTGGGACTTTCGATCGCTCAGAATCTGACGCAGCTCATGGGAGGAAAATTCGGAGTCCGGACAGACGGAACTCTGTTTGAGGCCTCGATTCGTTTTCCGCTGGCAGAACCGGATGCGGCGCAAAGAGACGGATATCCTGCAGAAAAATAATGCTTTTCCGGAAGGACGGCTTTCTGTACTGCGGGGTGACGCTGTCTGTCACAATCCGGAGAAACCGTACTCGTACTTTATGTTTCTAAAATTTGTATAAATAATAGCGGTTTTCATTGACATAAAAGGATTCGGGCGGTAAGGTTGCTATAGCAGGCAGCAAAAATATTTGCTGTTTGCCATAAAAACTTATGATGAGAGAAGGGGCGTTGAACATGAAGGATCGTTTGAACAGATTTATGAGAGGAAGGTATGGTGCAGACGAACTCTCGCGATTTCTCCTGGTGCTGTTTATCGCGTGTGTGATTATAAACGCATTCACCAGGACAAATATATTTTATGCGGTTTCTCTTGCGCTGCTTGTAGTCTGCTATTATCGTATGTTTTCAAGAAACCATGCGGCGCGCTACGCGGAGAATCAGAAATATCTGTCAATGAAAAACCGTGTGCTTACAAAACTCGGTCTTACCGCGCGGCAGAGGGAGCAGAGAAAGAACTATCATATTTATCACTGTCCGTCCTGTAAGCAAAAAATCCGGATTCCGCGCGGAAAGGGGAAGATATGCATTACCTGTCCGAAATGCGGGCGCGAATTTACAAAGAAGAGCTGACAGACACGTGCGGATCAAAGATGAAAAGCGGGAGATCCAAAGCGGCAGAAAGGCCGTCTGATCTGCGCGGACAGAATCCGGGAAGAAGAGCTGATGAAATATGTTTGGATATATTCATGTGAATGAACAGGAACTGAAACTGAAAGAATATACGGAATACCGGGGATTTTACTGCGGTTTATGCCATAATCTGCATATCAGGTATGGACGGATCGCCCAGTTAATGTTAAACTATGATCTGACATTTCTGGCAGTTCTTCTGACGGGGCTGTATGAGCCTTCTGAGGAGATCTCGTACCGACGCTGTATTCTGCATCCGGTGATGAAGCACATGCACGTGGACAACGAAGCGGTTCGGTATGCCGCCGACATGTGTGTGATGCTTTCATGGCAGAAGCTTGCGGACGACTGGAGAGATGAGCGCAAATATCCTCAGTTTGCGATGGCGGCGGTTCTGAAAAAGGATTATGCGCGGCTGCGGAAAGAGTATCCAAGGCAGGCGAAGGCCCTTGAACGGAATATCCGGCTGCTTTCTGAGGCGGAGAAATCCGGCCGGAAAGATATTGATTATGTGGCAGGGCTGACGGGGAATTTTCTCGCGGAAATTTTTGCCTGGAAAGAGGATGAGTGGCAGGATGATCTGCGGGCGATGGGATTTTACCTCGGAAAATTTATTTATCTGATGGATGCGCTTGAAGATGTTGAGAAGGACAGAAAGCATGGAAACTATAATCTGTTTTCTGATTTTGGAGATGTCTGGGAGGAAGGCGCGGAACAGAAGATGCGGGAACTGCTGACCGAAATGATGGCGGAAGCTTCGCGGGCGTTTGAGCGTCTTCCGGTTATCGCGCATGCCCCGATTATCAGAAATGTCCTGTATTCCGGCGTGTGGTGCAGATATGCTGTGATGCGCGAGAAGGCGAAGAACAGGGCCGGAGAGGACGGCGCTGCAAAAACGGGCCGCGGCGGATCTCCATGTGCGGGCTTGATCAAGTAGGAGGCGGCTTTTCCTCCCGCTCGTCTGCGCGGGCCAGGTGCTGCGTCAGCAGCTGGTTTCCCTGCCTGGGCCTGCGCATAAAAAAACATGAACCGCAAAAAGAAAGCATCCGCCGGAGAGGTAAGTATTCAGAAAAATGACGAAGGAGAACGGACTGCGGCAGACCAGTCGGGGAAGGATTCCGGGGAGATAAAGAGGAGCAAAATGAGAAATCCATATGAGATTCTGGGGGTATCGGAGAACGCGACGGAGGATGAGATCAAAAAGGCCTACCGTGCGCTCAGCAGGAAATACCACCCGGACGCGAACATAAACAATCCGCACAAAGATCAGGCGGAGGAGAAATTTAAGGAAATTCAGCAGGCCTACCAGCAGATCATGTATGAACGTGAGCATGGAAGGAGCCAGAGTGCCGGGAGCGGCGGGTTCGGAAGCGGTTATGCCGGATACGGCGGTTTTGGCGGTTATGGAGGATTCGGGCAGAACAGCCAGAGCAGTACGTGGTCGGATGAGGATGTGCGCATGCAGGCGGCGGCCAATTACATCCGCAGCGGGCATTTTAAGGAAGCGCTTCACGTTCTCTCAGAGCTTTCCAATAAAAATGCCAGGTGGTACTATCTGAGCGCGATGGCGAATTCCGGGCAGGGAAACAATGTCCTCGCAAAGGAACACGCGAAGAAAGCGGCAGCGATGGAGCCGAACAACTTTGAGTATCAGCAGCTGGTGCGTCAGCTTGAGTCGGGAGGTCAGTGGTACCAGTCCATGGGAGAGATGTACGGCAGTCCCATGACATCGGGAGGCGACTGGTGCATGCGGGTATGTCTGCTGAACATGTTCTGCAACTGCTGCTGCGGAGGGAGATTTTTCTTCTGCTAGCTTGCCGTTTATGGCAGAAAATGGTATACTAAGTGTCAGAAAAGTCCGGTTCCCGTACAGGGACAGGGGAGGAACTGTTTTCCGCCTCGTTCTGTATGAGAGGTCTGCCGGACTTTGGCATGTGGATTAAGTTTTTATATGGAGGAGGTTACTGCAGATGGGTATTGACAAGAACAAAGCAAAAGAAACAATCGCGGCCGGGAAAGCAATCCTCGGCATAGAGTTTGGTTCGACGAGGATCAAAGCTGTTCTGATCGGCGAGGACAACGCGCCGATTGCGCAGGGAGCGCATGACTGGGAGAACCAGCTTGTGGATGGAATCTGGACGTACAGCCTGGATGCGATCTGGACAGGACTTCAGGACAGTTACGCGAAGATGACGGAGGATGTGAAGGCGAATTACGGTGTGGACGTGGAGTCGCTGGCGGCAATCGGCTTCAGCGCGATGATGCACGGATATATGCCGTTTAACGCGGCAGGAGAGCTTCTGGTGCCGTTCCGCACCTGGAGAAATACGATCACGGAGAAAGCATCCGCGGAGCTTACAGAACTGTTCCAGTATCATATCCCACAGAGATGGAGCATTGCCCATCTGTACCAGGCGATCCTGAACGGCGAGGAGCATGTGAAGGATATCACGTTTATCACGACGCTGGAAGGATATATCCACTGGAAGCTGACCGGCAGGAAAGTGATCGGCATCGGTGAGGCTTCCGGCATGTTCCCGATTGATATAGATAAGAAGAATTATAATGAAAAGATGATTGCCCAGTTTGACGAGCTGATCGCGCCGAAGGGATTTGCGTGGAAGCTTGAGGATATTCTTCCGAAGTCTCTGCTCGCGGGCGAGGATGCCGGAGCGCTGACAGAAGAAGGCGCGAAGCTGCTTGACGTATCTGGGAAGCTGAAAGCGGGCGTTCCGCTCTGCCCGCCGGAAGGAGATGCAGGGACAGGCATGGCGGCGACCAACAGTGTCGCGAAGCGGACAGGAAACGTATCGGCCGGTACTTCGGTATTTGCGCAGATTGTTCTTGAGAAGGAGCTCTCAAAGGTATATGATGAGATCGATCTTGTGACGACGCCGACGGGAAATCTCGTAGGCATGGTACACTGCAATAACTGTACATCTGATCTGAACGCATGGGTTGGCATATTCCGGGAATTTGCGCAGGCGCTCGGTGTGGAAGTCAGCACGGACAAATTGTTTGGCACGCTGTACAACAAAGCGCTTGAGGGCGATGCGGACTGCGGCGGCCTGCTTGCCTACAATTATTTCTCAGGCGAGCATATTACGGGCTTTGAGGAAGGCCGTCCGATGATCGTGCGCACGCCGGAAGCGAATTTCAGCCTTGCGAACTTCATGAGAGTCAACCTCTTTACGGCGCTCGGAGCGCTCAAGGTAGGCCTTGACATCATCTTGAAGGAAGAAGGCGTGAAGGTAGAGAAGATTCTTGGTCATGGCGGACTGTTTAAGACAAAGAATGTCGGACAAAAGATTATGGCCGCGGCCATGAATGCTCCGATTTCTGTCATGGAGACAGCCGGAGAGGGCGGCGCATGGGGAATGGCCCTGCTCGCTTCCTATATGGTCAACAAAGAAGAAGGAGAGACTCTGGAAGCATACCTTGAGAACAAGGTGTTCGCCGGAGATACCGGTTCCGAGATGCTCCCGGATCCGGAGGATGTAAAGGGATTTGATGAGTTTATCCTGAAATACAAGGCAGGTCTTCCGATTGAGCGTGCGGCTGTGGAGACGCTGAAATAACTGTCAGATGCTTTGCGGACAGCCGCATGTCTCTGATATGCGGCTGTATTCTGCAGGATACGCAGGAGGAAAACCGCTTCCTGCCTGATTTACCGAACAAGAACTGAAAAAAACGTAGTATACGAGGTTTTTATATGGATCAACTGGATAAGCAAAAGGAATTAAGTATGGCGATGAACGGCAGAATGGCTCTGCTGATCGTCGGTATCATGAATGTTGTAACTGCGGTCACCTCATCGTCTTTGTATGCCGCGAATATGTTCGTGGCAGTGAATGGGGTTATTCATGGAAACAAAGAATTTATGGATATTTTCTCCAAAGCGGGGATGACCGTTGGCCTGGCAGTCGCGATTGGTCTGGTATTTGCTCTTGCGGCGCTGCTCGAAGTTTTTTCCGGCGTCTGTGCCGTCAGGTTTTCCAATCGTCTGGATAAAGCGAACTTTACGGTCCTGGTAGCCAGAATATTGCTGACCGCGGAACTTCTGATACAGATCTTCCTGGTCTTTGTGGGGATGATGAGCATTCCCCAGCTGCTCTCAGCTGTCATACTTCCTCTGATCATGCTGTGGGGAGCGACAAGGCTGCGCAAACTTGCGAAAAAGTATCCGGACCGCGTCTATGCTGTGGAGCCGAGAGGCGTGCAGGAACAGCGGCAGAGAGCGGCCGGGAATTCCAGAAGTCTGCATGAGCGTGCCGCGATGAAAGCGCAGGCCTGGGACGAAGGAGCAGCGTTATCTGAAAAGACAGATGTTTCTGCGGCGGAAGATTCTCAGGATGGCGGAAAAAAAGCTGTTGTTTTGACGAAGGAAAAATAAAAGGAAAGAAAGTGAGCAGGCAGGATCACTTTCAGAAACGGAGTGGAGATGCGCACGATTTAAAAATAACATAGAATAAGTCCCTTTTTGTTTTAGAGACAATTGCGATATCCGCGCGCGAAGCACTTTTTGTGCTGCAGGAAATCCGGAGGAGCAGGCTGCGTCAGCAGCTGATTTCCATATGCGGGTCTGTGCTGTGATCGAGTAGGAGGCGGTTTTTCCTCCTGCTCGCCGCGCGGCCTAGGTGCTGCGTCAGCAGTTGATTTCCATGCTTGGGCCTGTGCATATAAAAAACCGGAAACACTTTCGTGTGTTTCCGGTTCTCAGAAGTAGCGGAAGGGAGATTTGAACTCTCGACACCACGGGTATGAACCGTGTGCTCTAGCCAACTGAGCTATTCCGCCATATAATTTTGTAATATGGGACCTACAGGGCTCGAACCTGTGACCCTCTGCTTGTAAGGCAGATGCTCTCCCAGCTGAGCTAAGATCCCGTATTGTCTGCTGGCTTTCTCAAGCCTGCTTCGCTATTATACTATCAGACTTACAGGAAAGTCAAGCATTTTTTTGAAAAAATTTAAATTTCTATGTTTTGGCGTTACAGTTCACGCTTGATTAAAATAATAAAAATATCTCTGCAATGAAGATTATAAAATATTCGGAAAAATAATAAAATTTAGTATTGACAAAACTTAAAAAATATTATATTATGAAAACAAGATAAATACTTTATAGAGACTGCAAGTTGTCATTTGATATATCCTTTTCCTCTAAAAGAAGGTTGTTTTCGGAGACGTTCGGAAATGCCTTCTTTTTCGTTGTATGGAAATTTTAAGGGAATTTTGATATCAGCTGGATTTCTTTTCCAACCTGTGTTATACTGATAACCAATCATATTTGATGAAAAAGCGGGCTGCCGTTCATGCAGCGGCCCGCCGGGTTTTGTACGAAAACTGTCCTGCGGTATGGGGCATGGGGGTTTATAATGAGAAAAGCACAGCAGCTGAGTTTCCGGAAGTTTGTTGGGACGCTGGTAACCTTTCTTGTGTTCATGGTTGTCAGCATCCTGATCTTTTTTTACTGTGTACAAAGGAAAGCGGAAAAAAATGTCACACGTGAGATCATGAAAAACGTGGAGCGTCAGGGGTATCATTTTGAGCTGATCATTAATCTGCAGTACGGGTATCTTGAAGGACTTGCCGATTATATCGGGCAGCAGGAAGAACTGATCACAGAAGACAATCTTCAGCTCATGGGGGATCTGAAAAAGAAATGTAACCTGGAATACCTTATTGTCTATGACGAGGACGGAGAGGGTACTTATGACAACGGGGAGCCGGGTTCTGCAGCGGACAAGGAGTATTTTCAAAAAGCGATCAAGGGAGAGAGAGCTTTGAGTGATCCTGTCGTCAGCCAGCTTGATGGGGAGACGAGGATCGTACTTGGAGTTCCGATCCGCTCGGACGGTGAGATTACAGGCGTGCTCGGAGGAGCGTTCAGCGTGGATGCGCTGAAACAGGTTCTCTTCCAGTCGGCGTATGACGGAGAAGGTTTTTCCGTTGTCGTAAAAGAAGACGGGAGCATTGTCTACCAGGAAAACAACAGAAATTATAAAGGGCTTGATTCGGAGAATAATTTCCTGGAATACTATGAGAAACTGTGGTTTTATGATGACAGTCAGATTGAGGATATAAAAGAAGATTTTAAAAACAGGAAGAGCGGTTACGTAAAGGTAAAAGATGACGGAGAGGTCCGCTATCTGGTCTATGCGTCGCTCGGACTAAGCGACTGGAAGTTCTGCTACATTGTTCCTGTCCGGAAAGCGGAGGAAGCGTACGGCTTTATCCGGTTCTATGAAGTGATCCTGTCGGTTGTGCTGTTTCTGGGGATCGTTGTGCTGTTCGCGTTTGTCTGGTGGGAAAATGTCAGGAGGCAGAGAGAACTTCTTGCTTCGGCGCGGACAGATGATCTGACGGGCGCCTGCAACAAAAAGCAGACAGAGACAGAGATCAGCGAGTGGCTGGAAGTGGCGCCTCCGGACATGCTGCAGGCGTTTATGATAATGGATGTCGATGATTTCAAATCGGTCAATGACAAGTACGGACATGTTGTCGGTGACGAGGCGCTCCGCGGGATTGGCCGTCTGCTGCACGAAGAGTTCCGGGATCTGGATATCATCGGAAGGATCGGCGGTGACGAATTTGTCGTCCTGATGAAGAATGTAAGGGATCTGGATATTGTGAAGAAGCGTGCCCGCTGTCTCTGTGAGGAGGCGGCGCAGATCAGGATCCCGGACGCGAGGCAGTGCCGGATTACGCTCAGTATCGGCATCGCGTGCGCACCGGAGAACGGAAAGAGCTACCGGGAGCTGTACAGGCGGGCGGACAAGGCGTTGTATCGGACAAAAGAAAATGGAAGAAACGGGTATACCGTATACGGGACGGAGCGAGATTAGGCTCCGTCTTTTTTTTGCGCCATGGTAAATTGCACTCTGTGAGATAAAAAGAGATGATAATGATGCCCGACAAGTATTTCGCCATAGTAAATTTGAATCAAATGAAAAAAGGAGATAAAAGAGATGACTAGACAAGACAAAGATCGGATGGAAAGAATTTACCAGATTCTGAACGGATTAAGAGATCTGTGTATTCTTCTGGAAAGTCCCGGAACGAAAGATATTTTTCCTTCCGTATTTATAATCATGGAGACGGCCCTGGAAAAGGCAGCCTTTTTAATAGAAGAAACTGCCGGAGAAGGACAAGAAAACAGATAGACAGATTAAATGGCAGGAGCGGGTATTCCTTACTTCAATTTAATGTAGAGACGAAATTATATAATGCCTGCCGCTGTTCCGGAGATAACTTGTAAATCCATGCAAACAGGGGGTCGCTCTGCAGTTTTTTCTGCGTTCCATCATCAAAGAATTCGGAGAGAGAGATCCCCAAAGCTTCACATATGGAAGAAACAATTTCTACGGATGGCTTCTTTGCCCCGGACTCTACATCCCGAAGGTGAGTCTGAGAAATACCGGCGTAGTCGGCAAGACGGTTGACAGAATAATCTTTGGCAGTACGAAAATAGGCAATTCTTTTACCAATATCCAATGAAAGCACCTCCCTGATGTTATCGTCTAAAATATTTGCTCAGATGTATCTGCTCGACAGTTTTATCATAGCAAAAGAATTTTTTTTCGTTTACAGCAAAAGCGGTTGAAAAAAACAGCAATAGCTGTTATAATTGATAACAATAAATTTAGTCGGGTAATAAGATAGACCGGTTATACAAAACATTTTTAAGGGGAAATAAAAAAATGAAACAATAAGACAGTTTGCAGCCTGAAAGAGAAGAAAAACCATACAAAACGAAAGATACAGGGCGGATTTTATGAGTGCAAAGACGGGGATGGAAAAAAGAGAGAGGCAGATATTTGTCGTGGATGTGATTGCTCACCAGAAAAATACCTGGCAGGGCCAGATCCACTGGATTCAGGGAAATAAAAAAATATCATTCAGAAGCGTGATGGAAATGCTGCGTCTTATGGATTCGGCGATCAGCGCCGGGGACAGCAGGGCGCGGCAGGAGACTGACCGGCAGAGGCAAAATGAGAGGAAAAGAAAAGCGGAAGATAAAACAACAAAAGCTTGAGCTTAAAGATCTTTCACTTCAATGACGGGAGATGACGAAGAGATGAGCAGTGCTGCAGTTTTTCCAATGAATATGATAAGACTCTGCATCGACGGGTACGGGGATGATCTGTCGGGCAGAGCGTACAGCAAACTGACGCTTGTTCCGCTGCTGTTTTCCGGATGCGGTGAACTTCTTCTGCGGATGGACGACATATTTGAACAGGTCGGATATCCGCAGGCATTCCAGAAGAGGCGCACTTTTTTCAGCGGACCGACAAGGCTGAGGGAGACAGTCCGCATGTCGGAGCGGCTGCTGGACGATAAGGAAATGGGAAAGCAGCAGGGAAAATATCAGACCTATAATATCGTTGTACAGAGCCGCAGACAGAGCAGCTGGCAGGGGATCCTGATGGATCCTGAGAGAACTTCCATGAGGAAATTTCAAAGCGAGATGGATCTTCTGCGCTGTATCTGTAAAGATCTGGGAAAACCTTTCGGAGGAGAGGAAGTCAAAGCTTTTCTTACAGCAGATTTCCCATAGAATCAAGGGTTTTATAGCAAACGATAAAAATATTTGCCGTTTGCTATAAAACCTCCGGGAGATGCGTACGAATTTGAAGCGGAAAAATGCCGCTTGAGTGGCACAAATTCGGCGCGGGGAACGAGCAAAACGAAAATCGTTTTGTCGTTCCCTATAATAAAGCTGAGCAATAAAAAACAGGGAGGTGTATTTTTTTGAACAGGGACAGATTACAAAGGCGCCGTGCGCTTGCGATATTCATGGCGCTTGTGATGGCATTCAGCATTTTTCCGACTCCGCTTACGGCATCTGATTCTTCTGAAACAGAAGCTGTAGAGCAGGAAAAAGGAACAGAAGCCGTGAAAACAGAGACAACAGAACTGAATGGAGATTCAGGAGCGAAAATTGCGGAAGCGGAAGGCCAGACGCAGACAGAGGCCGCCAAGCCGGGAGGTCAGGCGCAGCTGGAGGCTGCAGAAGCGGAAGGCCAGACACAGACAGAAACCGCAGAAGGAGAAGGGCAGACGCAGGCGGAGGCCGCGGGGTCGGAAGACCAGACACAGACTGGAGCTGCGGAACCGGAGAGTGGGTCAGAGACAGAGAAACAGTCAGAGACTGAAGCCGCGGAACCAGAAGATGGATCAGAGGCGGAAAAACAGTCAGAGACTGAGGCTGGGGAGCCGGAAAGTGAGCCGCAGCAGGCGGAGACCGCAGAACCGGGGAATGAGACAGAAAAACAGTCGGAACCGGGGACCGCAGAGTCAGAAAGCCAGAAGGTGACCGAGGCTGCGGAAACAGAAGGTGAGCCTCAGACGGAGATGACGGAACCGGAAAGCAGGCCGGAAACGGAGACAGAGGAACCGGAAAGTCAGGGAGAGGCCGACCAGACGGAACCTCAGAAAGAGTCGGAAACAGCGCCGGCAGAGAAGGAAACCACGCAGCCGGAAGCAGAACAGTCCGGCATGGTTCTTGTGACGGTTACGGCGCCGTCTGTGCCGGATCAGAGTGTTGTTTTCAGATACAATTATACCCTGCAGTATCCGGAGGGAGTGGATCTTTCCGAGGCGCTTCCGACGGAGGGGACTTTTAAACTTCTCGCAGGCGAAAGCTATGAGATTGGCTCTGTTCCCGAGGGTACCGCTTATACGGTATCCATGGACGCTCCGAAAGGATATCAGTTTGATCAGACCTTCTGGGAAGGAACGGCAGGCCCGGAAGGAAATGTGTCCCTGACCACGTCGTTCGTCGTTGGGGAGCTTGACTTTGACTGCATAGCCGCCGGCGGTGTGACGGTTACCGCAAAGGTGAAAGCCGGAAGCGGCATCCCTGAGGACGCAGAGCTCCATGCCGATAAACTGGAAGAAGGCAGCGCCGCTTATGACGAAGCTGTGGAAAAAGCCAGAAAGAAGCTGAACCTCGCGGATAATCAGGTTTTGTATTACATTCCGTATGATGTATATTTCCTGGGCGATGACAATACCAGATACGAGCCGAAGAAAGGTTCCGTGGAAGTGAGCATGAAGTTTGCCAGCGATCCGTTCGCCGATGTGTACGCGGACAGCTTCGAGGTTAATACCATAAGCACATTTTCCATGATCAAGGCTCCTGAGGAAAATCCGGACACGGAAGAGACGGTGGAGACTTTGGAGAAATTTATCCTGCATATCCGCGACGACGGAACCGTGGAGAAGATAATTCCGAACACAGCGTCAGAGTCGGGGTTTACTTTTGATGTCAGCTCCTTTTCGGTGATGGGGCCGGCGATGCTGATGAGTTATCCGGAACCGGAGATTATGCTGACTAGTACTAGTGCGTCTGATATGTCTTCAGGTAATTTGATTATCCAGAAGAGTATCTTTGGTAATGCGGCGAGTCCGGACGATGAGTTTAACTTTACTGTGCAGCTAACGTCGGAGTATGAAAAAGTAGTTTACCCAGCGACATACAAGGGGACTTTATCTACAGAAGGTGTACCAGGAACAGAATCAAAAGAAGTAGAGTTTGATGATGAAGGTAAAGCGCACGTTACATTAAAAGGTGGTCAAAGTTTAAAGGTGGAAGGCATACCAGCTGCCAAAGCCGGAGAGGGACAAAGGGACACAACGTATATAGTAACAGAGGATGATGCAAAGGGTTATACTTCTTCTTTTACGGGAAACAATGGTACTGTAACTGGCGATAGTACTGTAACTGCAAAGTTCGAAAACAGCAAAACAGAACCGCACAAGACTGAGACTGAGATTAATGGCAAGGGAACGGGCCCTGTAGATGGGAATACTTATCCGTCCGTGAAAGTCGGCGATGTGATTACTTACAAGATCACTTATGAGAATCCTACGGATAAAGAGATGAATATTACCATCAAGGATACGCTTGACCCTGGGCTTGACTTTGTGGATGCGCCAGAGGTGACGTATGGGGAAAATCAAAAGGCTGAGATTACGCATGAAGGTTCCCCTGTTACTGTAACCTGGAAATTAAACAATGTGCCGGCCCATACTGTTAAGGATGGAGAGAACGATCCGCACGTAATATTAAAGGTGAAGGTCAACGCAGAAGCCGTAAAGGATGAAAAAAGGGTTGAGAATACGGCGACGGTAGTGTATGGACATGAGCCAGGTGTGAAAACGGATACTATTGTGAACCCGGTTGAGACCGGTAATCTGGAAGTCACCAAGATCGTGGAGGGTAAAGCGGGCGAACAGGCCAAGGAATGGAAATTTAAGGTTGAACTGAGCGATAAAAGCATTAACGGTACGTACGGAGATATGACTTTCACAGATGGAGTCTGCAATGACCTTGTAGTGAAGCATGGCGAACCCAAGACAGCGACGGGTCTGCCTGCAGGCGTTAGCTATGAGGTGACGGAGTCAGAGGCAAATCAGGAAGGCTATACGACGTCCTGGAAAGGCGAAAAGGGTGACATTCCTGCAGACGGTACAGCCGAAGCTAAGTTCACGAACAGCAAATTTAAACCCGGAAGTCTGACCGTCACCAAAAATGTGAAAAAGGGCACGGCTTATGGAGGCGAGATCAATCAAGGTCTGAAGTGGGCTTTTAAAGTTGAACTGAGTGATACAACAATCAACGGATTATACGGCGATAATGAAGACAGTGGTATGACTTTCGAAGATGGAGTTGCCACGTTCGAGCTGGAGAATGGTCATTCCAGGACAGCGACTGGTCTGCCTGCAGGCGTTCATTATGAGGTTACTGAAACGACAGAGGCTGAAGGCTATACGAGAGCGTGGACTGGGGAGACAGGAGAGATTCCAGATGGTGATACGGTACGTGCAGAATGTACGAATACCATTGATATGTCATCCGGTAATCTGGTAATCAAAAAAGACATTTACGGTAATGCCGCAAATCCGGAAGATGAGTTTGAGTTTACTGTACAGCTAACGTCGCCGTGCTATGGAGTTTACCCTGCGACATACAAGGGGACTTTGTCAGGGAATGGCAAGACAGAAGAAAAAGATGTAATCTTTGATGGAACGGGTAAGGCGGTCGTTATATTGCAAGGTGGACAAAGCTTAACTGTAAAAGGTATACCAACCGGCAAGACGGAGGACAAACAAACAACATATACAGTAACAGAAACGGATAAAAAAGAATATACGGTTTCGTCTGAAGCGCAGAGTGGAAGTATCGGGAGTGGCGATAATACTGTGACGTTCGAGAACAGCAAAACAAAGCCGCATAAGACAGAGACTGAGATCAATGGCGAGGGAACAACACCTGTAGATGGGAATACTTATCCGTCCGTGAAGGTCGGCGATGTGATTACTTATAAGATCACTTACGAGAATCCTACGGATAAAGAGATGGATATCACCATCACGGATACTCTGGATACTGGACTTGATTTTGTAAGCGCGCTCGGGGGGACATACGGAGGATACGCTGTCAGTGAGGGCCACTATACGAAAGAAAACCGTACCGTGACATGGAAACTGGAGAAGGTGCAGCCCCATACTGTGAAGGATGACGCGGAAGGTAAGGATCCGCATGTGGTTCTGAACGTGAAGGTCAATGCGTCGGCGGCGACGAAGGTTGAAAACACGGCGCAGGTTCAGTTTGGTAATAATCCTGCCGTAGATACAGAGACCATCGAGAGCCCACTCAAAACCGGCGGCTTGACAGTCAGCAAGACCGTGACGGGTAACGCGTGCGACAAGACCAGGGATTGGAACTTTACCGTTACCTTGCAGGATGATAGTGGAGCGACAGATACATCGATCACTGGAACATACGGTACAGGCGATACCAGTATGGAATTCAAGGAAGGTGTTGCCAGATTCAAGCTGAAGGATGGGGAATCCAGAACGGCGACAGGTCTGCCTGCGGGCGTTACTTACACGGTGACGGAGGCAAAGGCGAATACGGATGGTTATATGACGTTCAGTGACGGCGCAAAAGGCACGATCCCTGCGAATGATACAGCCGAAGCGAAGTTCACAAACACCAAATCTACGTCCGAGAAGACGGAGAGCGCTCCGGGCGCAGGCGGGAATGTGAAAGTCGGGGATGAGATCGTTTATCAGATCAGCTACGAGAACGCGGGCAGTAAACCGATAAATATCACTATCACAGATGTGCTGGGAAATGGGCTTACTTTCTTGAAAGCTCCTGAGATATCCGGCAGTGGTAAAGGTTCTTATAAGTCTCCTGCGGGAGTGCTTTCAGGCGAGGACGGGAAGACTGTGACCTGGACGCTGACAGGCGTGCCTGCAAATACGACGGACAGGTATGTGGAACTGCATGCCATGGTCAACAGCGAGGCTGTAAAGAAGGTCGAGAATAAGGCGGAAGTCGATTACGACAACAAATATACCGTGGAGACGAAACCGGTTGAGAATCCTGTGGTTGGCGATCTGACTGTCACCAAGACTGTGACGGGCAGCGCAGGCAACAGGACTAAAGCTTGGGGCTTTACAGTTACCCTGCAAGACGATGCCGGGAAGACGGATACATCGATCAATGGAACATATGGTGCAGATGGTACCAGTATGACTTTTGAAGGAGGTGTCGCTCACTTTACACTGAAAGACGGCGAGTATAAGACAGCGACAGGTCTCCCCGGAGGTATCAGATATACTGTGACCGAGGATGAAGAAACAGGAGATAGAGTGACCGGAGA
Organism: uncultured Lachnospiraceae bacterium; assembly: GCA_947626965.1. Classification (GTDB taxonomy): domain Bacteria; phylum Bacillota; class Clostridia; order Lachnospirales; family Lachnospiraceae; genus Choladousia. The sequence continues at coordinate 4,389 of CANQUH010000028.1, read as the reverse complement.
CGGCCACATAGTGCACAAGACCGGAGATACGGGTGCGATTGTTGAAGGGGCCAGGGCGGATTTCACGAACAGCAAATCTACGTCCGAGAAGACGGAGGTCACTCCGGGCGCTGGCGAGAAAGTGCAAGTCGGGGATGAGATTGTTTATCGGATCAGCTATGAGAACGTCGACAGCGAACCGATAGATATCACCATCACGGATGTGCTGGAGAAGGGGCTTGATTTTGTGAGCGCTCCTGAGATATCCGGAAGTGATGGCGACACTTACAAGTCCCCTGAGGGAACTCCTTCTGCTGACGGAAAGACCGTGACTTGGGCGTTGACAGATGTGCCTGCCAATACAACGGGCAGATATGTGGAACTGCATGTCAGGGTCAACAGCGATGCTGCAGAGAAAGTTGAGAACAAAGCGGGGGTCAATTACGACAACAAATATACCGTGGAGACGAAACCGGTTGAGAATCCGCTCAAGACCGGCGGCCTGACAGTTACCAAAAAAGTGACGGGTAATGCCGGTGAACTGGAAAAGGAATGGAAATTTACCGTAACACTTTCTGACGGAAAAACACAGTCAGAGATTACCGGAACATACGGCGATATGACTTTCACAAACGGAGTCGCTACGTTTACGCTGAAGAGTGGTGAGTCCAAAATGGCCGAAAATCTGCCTGCAGGCCTCACTTATACGGTCACGGAGACAGACGAAGGAAAATATGGCTATAAGACGGACAAGACAGGGGATACCGGCACAATTCCTGCTGATGATACGGCGAAGGCGATATTTACAAATGACAGGAAAATTCCAAATAAGACAGAAACGGCTCCTGGTCCGAACGAGGATGTTCAGGTTGGCGATGAGATTACTTATCTGATCAGCTACGATAATCCAGGCGCTGCTCCGGCGAAGGTAGTCATCACCGACCCGCTGAATCGGGGCGTAGACTTTGTGAGCGCTCCTGCGGGGACGGACGCACGCTACGAATCTCCAGCCGGTGTATATGACGGGGCTTCCCATACGGTGACATGGACACTGGAGAATGTGCCTGCCGGGACAGTTGAGCCGTTGTTTGTGGAACTGACGGTGAAGGTCAACAATAAGGCTTTGAAGATAGTGGATAATAAAGCGGTTGTTGAGTATGACAATTCTTCAAGAGTGGAGACGGATACCGTGACGAATCCGGTAGTGGGAGGCCTGGTCGTTAAAAAGACAGTAATTCCTGCATCCGGCGAGGAGGTGGATGCCGAAAAAGAATTCCACTTTACAGTCACGGTGAAGGACGGCGGGGAACCTGTTGAAGACGGTAAATACGGCGGTATGACGTTTAAAGGTGGTGTTGCTGAGTTTACATTGAAACACAACGAATCCGCGGAAGCGGCCGGGCTTCCCAACGGGGCGGCTTACACAGTCACAGAGAAGGAAGCAGACAAAGACGGCTACTTCACAGAGATGACTGGTGAGTCCGGCACGATCACGGCTGAAAAGGATGCTGTCGCCACGGCGGAGTTTAAGAATATCGAACTTAAGCCTCACAAGACCGAGGAGGATCCGGGCGCGGATAAGAGTGTTGAGGTTGGCAGGGAAATTACCTACCATATCAGTTACGAGAACCTCAGCTCCGAACCGATGAAGATCATTATCACAGATACGCTGGAAAAAGGCCTCGATTTTGTGGAAGCTCCTGCCGCAGATTATGCGCCGGCGGGCGGTGATTATAATGAGTTTACCCGTACGGTGACATGGACGCTGAATGATGTGCCTGCCGGAACGACTGGCAAATATGTAGTCTTGAAGGTGAAAGTCAACAGGAATGCCGTGGAGAAGGTGGAGAATACAGCGTTTGTCCAGTTTGGCAACACTCCGAAGGTTCAGACGGAGACCATCACCAATTCGTTGCCGGGCAGCCTGAAGGTCACCAAGAAGGTGGATGCGCTTGCAGGCAAAGGCGGAAAAGGGCAGGGCGACAAGAACAAAGACTGGCATTTCCGTGTGGAGCTTGACGATACGACGATCAACGGCACATACGGCGAAGGCGATACCAGTATGACGTTCGAAAACGGCGTTGCCGAGTTCACGCTGAAGGATGGCGAGTCCAGGACAGCGACAGGTCTGCCCGAAGGTACTGCCTACACGGTTACAGAAACCGAGGCAGGAAAGGACGGCTACACGACACAGGTGACTGGCGACACAGGAAGCATTGTCTATGATAAGACGGTCGAAGCAGTGTTCTACAATGATCTGCTGGTGCCGAATAAGACCGAGCTGGATCCGGGCGACGATGAAGGAGTCAGGATCGGGCAGGAGATTACTTATCAGATCAGCTATAATAATCCTGATTCTGAGAATCCGGCTAAAGTAACGATAACGGATAAGCTGGATCCGGGGGTAGATTTTGTGTACGCTTCGGACGGCGGTGTTTACGAGGGAACCAGCCGTACAGTAATCTGGACGATATCGGATGTGCCGGCGAATACGCCCATTGCGTTTGTTACGCTGAAGGTAAGGGTCAATAAGGATGCCGGCAGCAGTGTTGAGAATACGGCGAAGGTTCAGATTGGCAACAATCCGGAGGTGACGACGGAAACTGTGGAGAATCCGGTGCCGCACAAGACATCAGATCCGGTATCCGGAACGCAGGTGGCTGTGGGACAGGATATTCTGTACACGATTACGTATGAAAATACGAAGGATGTACCTGCGACCATCAAGATCAGGGATACGCTGGATCCGGGCCTGACGATCAGGAAAGATACGATCAGCGACGGAGGTGTGTGGACAGCGGGTCCGGCAGGCAGCGGCGGCACGATCAACTGGACGCTTGAGAATGTTTTGGCGCACAAGAAAGGTGAGGTGACTTTTGTCGCGACGGTAAACGAGAAGGCGCTGACGAATCCGGGGAAGAAGGTTGTGAACACAGCGTACGTGGATTTCGGAAACGGATACATCCAGACGGAGACGGTAGAGCATCCGGTACCGGAGGAAGAGCCGCACAAGACGGAAGTAGCGCCGGGAGACGACCTGGAAGTTAAAATCGGAGACGAGATCACTTACGAGATCAGTTATGACAATCCGGGAAGTGAGGCGGCGAGAATCGTCATCACGGATCCGCTGGATAAAGGAGTGGATTTTGTGTCTGCTTCCGACGGTGGAATGTATGACGCAGGTACCCACACGGTGACGTGGACATTTGAGAACGTGACGGCCGGTTTTTCCGGAAAGGTAACACTGAAAGTGAAGGTGAACGTGAACGCCGGAACGAAGGTGGAGAACACAGCCTCCGTCAAGTTCGGGAACAGCCCGGAAGTGAAGACGGAGACGGTGGAGAATCCTGTACCGCACAAGAAATCGGATCCGGTATCCGGCACACAGGTAGTTGTGGGCGGGGACATTCTGTACACGATCACCTACCGGAACACGAAGGATGCGGCGGCGACGATTAAGATTAAGGATACGCTGGACCGGGGCCTGACAATCAAGGAAGGCAGTATCAGCGACGGAGGCGTGTGGACAGCGCCCGCGGACGCGGAGGCTGACGGAGGAACGATCAACTGGACGCTGGAGAATGTTCCGGCGGGAGCACAAGGATTTGTGACCTTTACCGCGACTGTGAACGAGAAAGCGCTGACGAATGAAGGCCGGAAGGTGGAAAACACGGCGTACGTTGATTTCGGAAACGGATACATCCAGACGGAGACGGTGGAGCATCCGGTACCGGAGGAAGAGCCGCATAAGACGGAAGTGACGCCGGGGGACGACCAGGGAGTCAGGATCGGAGACGAGATCACTTACGAGATCAGTTATGAGAATACCAGAGCCGAGGCAGTGAAGATCGTCATCACGGATCCGCTGGATCCGGGACTGGACTTTGTCTCCGCGTCCGACGGCGGAGCGTATGACGCCGGCACCCGTACGGTAACGTGGACATTTGAGAGCGTAGCAGCCGGAACAACGGGCAGAGTAACGCTGAAGGTGAAGGTGAACGCGAACGCCGGGACGGAGGTCGAAAATACGGCGGCCGTCCAGTTTGGAAACGGTCCGAAGATAGACACGGAGACTGTGGAGAATCCGGTGCCGCACAAGACATCGGATCCGGTATCCGGCACACAGGTAGTTGTGGGCGGGGACATTCTGTATACGATCACCTACCGGAACACGAAAGACGCGCCTGCGACAATCAAGATCAGAGATACGCTGGACCGGGGCCTGACAATCAAGGAAGGCAGCATCAGCGACGGAGGCGTATGGACAGCGCCCGCGGACGCGGATGCTGACGGAGGAACAATCAACTGGACGCTTGAGAATGTTCCGGCCGGAGCGGAAGGCTTTGTGACTTTTACCGCAACGGTGAACGAGAAAGCGCTGACGAATGAAGGTCGGAAGGTTGAAAACAC
>CANQUH010000027.1 GCA_947626965.1 uncultured Lachnospiraceae bacterium | reverse complement strand
GGATATGCGCTTTCCGTAAGAAAGCTGCCGTTCCGGAATATCATTAATTTTTATATCTTCTTTACGATGCTGTTCAGTGGCGGTCTGGTACCCTCGTACCTGATGTGGGCAAATACATTCCATATCAAAAATACGCTGCTGGCGCTGATCCTGCCGAATTTTCTTTTAAGCGCGATGAATGTGATCCTGGTACGTACCTATTACACCACAAGTATTCCGGAAGCGCTGTATGAGGCGGCGAAAATCGACGGAGCCTCCTATCTGCAGATTTTTACAAAAGTTGTTTTTCCCATGGGGAAGCCGATACTTGTCACTATCGGGCTGTTTTCAGGCCTGACCTACTGGAATGACTGGACAAACGGACTTTACTATATCAATGATCCAAAGCTGTACAGCATCCAGAATCTTCTGAATAAAATGATCCAGGATGTTCAGGCGCTTCAGGCAAATGCTTCCGCGGCAGGAAGCGGGGCCGCAATGCAGATTCCGACAGTCAGTGTGCGTATGGCGATTGCTTTTGTGGCGATCCTCCCGATCCTGATCATCTATCCGTTCCTGCAGAAATATTTTGCAGAGGGTGTTGCACTTGGAGCAGTCAAGGGCTGAGAAAGGACTCTTGCGGGCGGACCCTGAACAGACAGGAGATGGCTGCCGCCCTGGCGGACGGTGAGCAGCAGACCTGTATCAGAGACGGCTATCCGGCATCCGGCGACTGAACTGGCTGTCGGATGGCCGTTTTCTCTGTGCGCAGGCCCGTGTAAGGAAAATAACTGCTGCAGCACACGGGCCGCGCGGGCGGACAGGAAGGAATAAGACTGTGCGTGGCAAAATGGAAGAGTATCTCCGCGGCGCAGAAAGAAAGGAACAAGGAAAGAAAAGATATACAGATATATAAAGGAGCAACAAAAATATGGCAAGAATTGAGTGCAATGTAATTTCATATGTTTTACAGAGAGCTGTGGATATCACGGTCATTATTCCGACTGTGACGATGCCGGAGGCAATGCTCTGCTGGGGCAGTCATCCATCACATACAGTGAAAGAAGATTATCCGGTACTCTATCTGCTCCACGGCATGGGAAACAATCATGCGACCTGGTGCGGGTACAGCAATATTGAATTGTTTGCGGAGGAGCGGAATATTGCTGTTGTCATGATTTCCGGAGAGAATAAATTTTACCGCTCTGTGCCGGGCGGAGACGATTATGAGAGATTTATTGAAGAAGAGCTTCCGGAATTTGTAACAAACATGTTTCCCATTTCCAGACTGCCGGAACAGACGTATATTGCCGGACTGTCCATGGGAGGCGCGGGCGCTTTGATGCACGGCCTTGGCAATCCGGGAAAATATGCCGCGATCGGCGCCTTTTCCGCGGCGATACATAAAGGAGATCCGGATTCAGAAAAAGCGGACGACTGCGGATTGCCGGATCCCGGAGAGAAGGCGGAGGAAATTCTCCGAATGGGTGAAAAAATTCCGAAGATTTATCTGGCCTGCGGGACGGAGGACTTTCTGTATCAGGAAAATCAGATGTTCAGAGATTTTCTGATGGAAAAGCATGCGGACGTTACCTAGGTTTCGGCTGCCGGGTATGGACATGAGTGGAGATTCTGGAATCAGCAGATTGAATGTTTTCTGGACTGGATTCCGCGGACTGATGGGTATGCGAAGCAGGGAAAACGAAAGATATAAGCCGCTGCGTTTGCCTTGTACAAAGGCAGGAGGAGTGAAAAGGTGAAGAAAAAGATCAGAGAATTTGGCGGAAGCAAAAATTCGGAAATGTCCGCGAGAGAAAAGAAAAACCGGGAAATTGCCCGCATGGCCGCCTCGGAAGGGATTGTTTTGCTGAAAAATGAAGGAATTCTGCCTTTGCGGACGGATAAACCGATTGCGCTGTTCGGGGCAGGGGCAAAGAGAACGGTAAAAGGAGGAACCGGTTCGGGTGATGTGAACGAACGGGAATGTGTCAGCATCTGCCAGGGATTAAAGAATGCAGGCTTTGCGATCACAAGTGAAAGCTGGCTAAACGATTATGAGGAGCGATACTGGCAGGCAAGACAGAAGTGGAAAGAGGAAATTCTGAAGGAGACAGGAGGGACAACATCCCCGTCATTTTTCAAAATTTATTCTTCTCATGTGTTTGCCATGCCGCAGGGCCGCAGCATAAGGGAGAAGGATCTGGAAGGTGCGGCTGCCTGTATTTATGTGGTCAGCCGAATCGCAGGTGAAAATGCGGATCGCAGGGAGTGCGAAGGAGACTATTACCTTGCCGGACAGGAAGAAGAGGATATCCGGATGCTCTGTTCTCATAATGAGAATGTGATTGTGATCATAAATTCCGGGGGACAGATTGATGTGGAAGAGTGGCCGGATTTTCCGCAAATCAAAGCTGTTTTGTACATAGGTCAGTTGGGAATGGAAGGCGGGAACGCGCTTGCGGATGTTCTCACAGGGAAGGTGACTCCCAGTGGGAAGCTCACAGATACATGGGCGAAGAAGTATGATGATTTTCCGAACGCGAAGACCTTCAGCCATCAGAACGGAAATGTTTTTACAGAAAAATATGAGGAAGGCATTTATGTCGGATACCGGTACTTTGACAGTTTCGGCGTTGACCCGAAGTATCCGTTCGGATATGGCTTGTCCTATACAGATTTTGCATTTGCCTGTGAGGAGATTGCGGTGAACGCAGGAAAGATCACTGTGAAAGCGTCCGTCAGGAATACAGGAACTGTTTTTGCGGGAAAAGAAATCTTACAGGTGTACTGTGCATGTCCGCAGCGACAGCTGACAAAAGAGATAAAACGACTGTGCGGGTTTGCCAAGACGGATTTGCTCGCTCCCGGGGAGAGCCAGCAGATCAGTATTTCATTTCCGGCAAAGAATCTGGCGTCTTTTTCTGAGCAGGAGAGCGCATGGATCATGGAGCAGGGGTATTATATCCTGCTTTTGGGAAATTCTTCCCGGAATCTGGAAGTTGTGGGCGCTCTGAATGTGGAAGCAGATGCCGTTCTGCAGCGGGTATCTCATATCTGCCCGCTTGAGGAAGAACTTTCGGAGATTGTCCCGGAAAAAGATACGATGAGGAGACAGGAGGATGCGTTGTGGGAGCTCGTGCGGAAAGAAAAACTGCCGGTGATCTCATTTGTGCCTGAAGAGGAGCTGCCGGTATACCGGCCGGAGAGTGAATATCAAAAAGAGGCCGCCAGGCTGGTTGAAAAACTTACCGATGAAGAACTGACTGCGATGGTGATCGGGGAAGTGAATAAAGCGCAGTCCAGTGCTTTGGGATCTGCAGGAGTAAAGGTGCCGGGAGCCGCAGGAGAGACAAGTGGGATCCTGGAAGAAAAATGGGGAATACCGGGCATTTCCATGGCAGATGGACCAGCAGGTCTGCGGCTGATAAAAAAATACAGCTTTGATCCGGATACAATGCAGGTATATGGAATCGGAATTTCGCAGGCGTTGGAAGGAGGTTTCTTTTCTGATTCACAGGAGGAAGAAGGGCCTGAGGTGAGATACCAGTACTGCACGGCATTTCCTGTCGGAACTGTGCTTGCCCAGACCTGGAACGTACCGCTGCTGGAGATAACAGGGGGAGCAGTCGCGGAAGAAATGCAGGAGTTTCAGGTGGCGTGGTGGCTGGCTCCCGGTATGAATATTCACAGAAATCCTCTGTGTGGGCGTAACTTTGAATACTACTCGGAAGATCCGCTGGTCAGCGGCCTGATGGCGGCAGCTATTACAAGAGGTGTGCAGTCTGTCCCGGGGGTTGGCACCACGATCAAGCATTTTGCGTGCAATAATCAGGAGGACAATCGTATGGGATCGGACAGCGTCATTTCAGAGCGCGCGCTGCGGGAGATTTATCTGCGTGGTTTTGAGATCGCGGTCAGAAAATCCCAGCCGATGGCAATCATGACATCCTACAATAAAGTCAACGGGATACATGCCGCAAATTCCAGAGATCTCTGTACAGTCGCAGCGCGGGAAGAATGGAATTTCCTGGGGATCATCATGACAGACTGGACGACGACGTATCCAGCGGGCGGAAGTATTTCCTGGAAGTGTCCGGCGGCCGGGAACGATCTGATCATGCCCGGTTATGCAGGGGATTTTGAGAGCATACGTAAGGCGTTGGAGAGTGAAAAACTGAGTCGGGAAGATCTGAAAAACTGTGTGAAACGGCTGCTCACAGTCATTTATCAGACGCTCGGATTTGAGGACTGCAAATGTTATGACTCTGGTTTGCGCGAGGAGTACGGTGAAGTTAAGGCTTGCCCGTGAGTTCTGTGTGTGGAAAAAGAAAGAAAAGGAAGGAAAGGTATTATGAAGCACATAAATACAGTGTTTGAATTGAATGGTAAGAAAGCGATTGTAACAGGAGGCGCAAGAGGACTTTGCTATTCTATTGCAGAAGGACTGCATGATGCCGGCGCGGAAATCGTGCTGATTGACATTAACCGTGAGAATCTGGTGAATGCGGCTGAGGCGTTGGGAAAAGAAGGGCCGAAGGTACATTATGTTGTCGGTGATCTGAGTAAATTGGACGAGCTGCATAATGTTTATCAGGAAGCATTGGAAAAGCTGGGCGGACGTGTGGATATTTTGTTAAACGGCGCCGGTTTACAGTACCGTTGTAAGGCGGAAGATTTCCCACTGGATAAGTGGAAACTGATTCTTGATATCAATCTGAGCGCGGTTTTTGTTCTGGCACAGCTGGCAGGCCGTACAATGTTGAAGCAGGGCAGCGGCAGGATTATTAATGTCGCTTCCATGACTTCTTTCTTCGGGAGCGAGATGGTTCCGGCTTATACGGCAAGTAAAGGCGGAGTCATGCAGATCACAAAGGCTTTGTCAAATGAGTGGGCAGGCCGTGGAGTGAATGTAAACGCGATTGCTCCGGGCTATATGGAAACAGCTCTGACAGCAGATATGAAAGAAAAGAATCCGGCCCAGTATGAAGAAATCACGAACCGCATTCCGGCCCGCCGCTGGGGCAAACCGGAAGACTTGCAGGGAATCGCCGTTTTTCTTGCAAGTGACGCAAGCAATTATATTTCGGGAGCAATCATTCCCGTTGACGGAGGTTATTTGGGAAAGTAGGGAGATTATTATGAAAATTTCAGTTTTGTATCTGGGACGTATTGAATGCAGAAGAGATAACCTCATTCAGTGCAGTGATTTGAGCCAGATGATAAAATCACCGATCTCAGCAATTTTGGTTCAGCATCCTGAATTGGGGAATGTTCTGTATGATACCGGAAACAGCCCATTTTATGCGTCTGAATACTCCAGACATACGCTGGAAACATATCCGATACCGGAATTTATTTCAATAGAAGACGCATTGAAAAAGAAAGGACTCCAGACATCTGATATTGATAGGATCATTTTGTCTCATTTGCATTTTGATCATGTGGGGGGTCTGAAATATTTCCGGGGTACGAAAGCAATAAAGAATGTGCTGGTTTCGGAAGCGGAATTAAAAAATGCATATTATCAGGTTATGACCGGACAGGGCGGAGCTTATGTGAAGAGTTTGTTTGACCTGGATGGAATAGAGTATAAAACAATAAAGGAAGATACAGTTCTTGCAGAGGATATGAGATTGTTTATTCAACAGTCTCATACGCCGGGGCTGATCGGCATGATGCTGAAGTCAAGGTCAAAAGGAAATCTTCTTGTGACCGGAGACACGATTTATACCAGAGAAAATTATGAGAAAGAACTGCCTCCGGGAGGTTCCATCAATAAAACACAGAAAGAGTTTTTTGACAATCTGGCATGGATCAAAAAAATGGAGCGGCAAAATTCTGCAGCGATAATATACGGACGTGATTTTGACCAGATAACGGATCTGAACAGGGAAGGAAGTTTTGAATAAAACGAATATGGAAACTCAGTTTTTCAAATCGGAGAGAGTGTCAGAAAAAATCACACGGATTCGTGGAATTGCAGGGGAACTGATGTATCTGGTGGAGGGCACAGAAGAAGCATTTTTGATTGACACGGGAGTTGGCATCGGTAATCTGAAAAAATTTCTGAAGACTTTGACAGATAAGAAAGTGACGGTTCTGCTCAGCCACGGGCATGTGGATCATGCCCTTGGAGCAGGACTGTTTGAAAACGTTTATATGAATCCATATGATGAGAAGGTGTACAGAGAAAATTCGGCATTGTCTCATCGGATTGCTTTTTTTGACACTGTTATTGATCATTGGAGAGAATATGTGAAAAAAGAAGACATCATTGAAGAACCAGTGAACCAATTTCTGCCGTTGAAGGAAAGGCAGTATTTTTTTCCAGGGGGAATAACGATTGAGGCGCTGCCGCTGCCTGGACATACACGAGGATCAATGGTATTTTTATTTCCGGAGGAAAGATCTGTATTATTCGGAGACGCCTGCAATTCTTTTACTTTTTTGTTTGATCATAACTCCTGCTGTGTATCTGAGTACAGAAGGAGTCTGATCTGGCTTCAGGATAAAATACACGGCCGGTATGACAGAGGATATGTGTCTCATGGGAGTGGAGAAGCGCCGGATGGACTGCTGGAATCTGCAATAGAACTGACAGAGGATATTCTTAAAGGCAAAGCAGATCGTGTTCCATTTGAATTTATGGGAGATTCTGCGTGGATTGCCCGAAAGGTGGATAAGAAACTCAGAAGAATAGATGGTGGTGCCGCGAATATTGTATATTCTGAAAAAACATGGGTTTCGGATGCAGAATAATTAATAAATTCTTTTATGCTTTGCTTATATGTCAGGGGCTTGAGAAATCAAGCCCCCATTTTCAGTGGAGTTTCCTGCACCAAAACAGGTTCCTCCGGCATCTAATGTATGTAAACACAATACGATCGATCGGTTGGAAACAGGAGAAACGCCCCCTTTTGCAGAACAAAAATACGCTCGTGAAGGTTTTGGAGCATTCTCCAGAGGAGGAACAAAATGAAGATGTTAGTAAAAAAAGCCCAGAAAGGAGACGCGGATGCGTTTGTGGCATTGATCGAATCCTGTAAAAGCAGTATGTACCGGGTCGCAAAGGGATTTTTTCGCAGCGAGGACGACATTGCGGACGCGATTTCAGACGCCGTGCTTTCCGCCTGGGAGCATATTTCGGATCTGAGGCGCGCGGAGTTTTTTAAAACATGGCTGATCCGGATCCTGGTTAATTCCTGCAATCAGATGATGCGGGAACGCAAAAACTGCGATCTGGTGGAGGTCCTTCCGGAAACGCGTTATCTGGAACAGGAATTTTCCGACGTAGAATTTCGGGAAATGCTGTCGTCGTTCCCGGAGGACTGCCAGATGATTCTGCTGCTGTATTACGGAGAACAGTTTACGACGCGTGAGATCGCGGGGATTCTGGGTATCAGGGAAAATACTGTCAAGAGCAAGCTGTACCGTACACGCGGCGCGCTGCGGGATGTACTTGTCAACAGTTTATAGGTGCAGGAGGAATATCATGAGAAATTATACAGAACAGGAAATGTACAGGGTACTGGGAAAAGAGATGCAGGTGTCCGAGACGGTCGAGGAACGGCTGGCGCAGACTTATCAGCAAATCCGCGCGCAGAAGCAGAAGAAAACACGCAGCCGCGGATTATGGTACGGCGCAGCCGGGACAGCCGCAGCCATGCTGGCGGCCGGAATCTGCTGCGCGAGTAATCCGGCTCTGGCAGCGCAGCTTCCACTGATCGGTCATCTGTTTGAGAAGATTGGGAGTGATGTCAGTTATCCGGGCGATTACAGCGAGGTCGGTACGCCGCTTGTGACGGAGGCAGGAGCAGAGGAGCTGACAGTTTCAAAGGCGGCAGAAAACGAATCGTCGACTGGCTCGTATACGCAGACCGCGGACGGTATGACCGTGACTTTGTCGGAAGTATACTGTAATGAGATCGCGCTGTATGTGACCATGCAGCTGAAAACAGAGGAACCGATGACAGATTATTTTGAGCTGTGGGATAACGGAGCGCCGCTCCTGAAACTGAACGGGCAGGCGCAGTTTGACTACTGTGACACGCCGGAGCCGCTGGACGCCGGTGAGCTGAGCGGAAAGCTGATCGATGACTGCACGTATCTTGGCATGTACCGATTGGAGCTTGCTGAAACGCTTGCGGATTATTCTGAATTTTACAAAACAGTGGAGGAACAGGGGATAGAGATAAACTCGCAGACCATCCAGGAATATGGGGATTTGATTCAGAAAAACGAATTGCCGGAGCAGTTTGACGTATCGATTTCCATTGATCAGATCATCGGCGACCGGAAGGATCCCGTTTCTATTTATGAAGCGGCCGGCGTGGAAATGCCTTCTCCGGAAGAGCTTGAGGAAATGCCGGATGAAGAATTTGAGGCGCTGCAGCAGGAGCTTTCCCGAAAGGTGCCGGATTATGACGATTATCCCAGCAAATACCTGAATTACTGGTATGACGGGCCGTTTACCTTTGATCTGAGTGTGTCGGTGGACCATGACCGTACCGTCACTGTGCCGGTGGATGAGGATACCGGAGACGGCTTCGCGGTTTCCTCCGTCACCAGAACGCCGTTTGAACTGCTGGTGGAAAGCAATGCCGCTTCTTTTGGAACGGACGCGATCCTGCAGGTGCTGGACGCGGACGGCAGACGTATGGAAACCGGACGCCTCGGCGGTACCGACCATATGCTGGCGATCGATGATCACGACGTTTCCAGGATTGATATTTACTGGGTTGCGTGGGATGATTTTGAAGAAAAAAAGATCAAGGGCAGCTATTTTGACGAACACGAGACAAACGAGGACGGACAGACGCTGAAAGAAGTGCTTGACGGCTGCAGTTTCTATCACCGGGAAGTCGTGCTCGGGGAATAAGAGTCTGCGAAGGATGTGCAGGAAATCGGTTGCTCTGGCATTTTGCCGGAAATAATTTCCGCGGGTGAAATGGTTGATTATCTGCCGGATATCGTCTATAATAATATTAAATATTAAATTAGACGGAAAGGGGATAGAAGTAGTGTATATTGCACGCCATGCTGAGTCTGCTGTTTGGCAGCTCTCAAAAATGTTCGGTGCTGTTCTTGTCGCCGGTCCGAGACAGGTCGGAAAAACAACCATGCTCAAAGAAGTTACAAAGGATATCTGTCTGAATTATGTTACCATGGATGATCTTATAGTGAGAGCCGGGGCCAGGGAAGAAAGCGTAACCTTTTTTAAGGATAATCCTCCTCCTGTTTTTGTGGATGAGATTCAGAAGGCCCCGGAACTTTTGGAACAGATTAAGATAATAATCGACAGAGATCATAAAAAGGGTCAGTTTTTTCTGTGCGGGTCACAGCAGTTCAGGATGATGAAGGACGTCAGTGAGTCCCTGGCGGGAAGGATTGGTCTTCTCACACTGCTCGGATTTTCTCTGAGGGAGACGCGTGGAGTGTCTTTTGACAGACCTTTCCTTCCTGTAAACAGCTACTTTGCGGAGCGGAAAAAACATCTTGCTCCCATATCGTATGGTGAAGTCTGGGAAACAATTCACCGCGGGAGTATGCCGGAGCTTTGTGAAAATCCGGATTTTGACTGGCAGATGTTTTACAGCGCTTATGTCCGTACTTATATAGAGCGAGATGTTCGGGAACTGTCGGAAATTGGCAATACTGTGAAGTTTGTCAGATTCATGACAGCGGCGGCCGCTTCTACGGGGCAGTTACTGAACCTTGCGTCGCTTGCGCGTGACGTGGGAATCAGTCAGCCCACGGCAGAACGCTGGATGTCCATTCTTACGGCCTCCAACATTGTGTACCTGCTTCCGCCCTATTCGAATAATATAATCAGACGTGCGGTCAAAACTCCGAAACTGTACTTTCTGGATACAGGCCTTGCCGCTTATCTGACGAGATGGAATACCGTCGATGTACTGAAGCACGGCGCGATGGCAGGCGCTTTTTTTGAGAGTTTCGTGATATCAGAGATCATCAAGAGCTATTATAATAAGGGAATTCTGGAGCCTCCGCTTTATTTCTACCGGGATAAGGATATGAACGAGATCGATCTTCTGATTGAGGAGGGCGGTGTTCTGTATCCCCTGGAAGTGAAGAAGCATGCGGATCCCCGGAAGAAAGACACCGCCGCTTTTTCTGTTCTGGATAAAATTCCCGGCATGAAGCGGGGGGAAGGCGGAGTGATCTGCCTGTATGATGATCTCGTCACGCTGAGCGGCAGTGACCGGGTGATACCGGTCAGTTATCTTTAGAATTTTATAAAAAGGTGAAAGAACTATTGTGAAACAGGATCGGGCAGGAGGGAAAACTCATGGGATATTATCTGAATCCGGGCAGCAGCGGATTTGAGAGGATAACACGTTCAGAATATATTGACAAAACGGGACTGATCAGCGTCCTTAACAGTACAATTGATACTGCTGACAATCTCATCTGCGTCAGCCGTCCGCGCCGGTTTGGAAAATCATTTGCCGCGCAGATGATCTGTGCGTATTACAGTAAAGGCTGTGATTCTCACAGGCTGTTTGAAAAATGGAAAATTGCAAAAGATCCTTCTTTTAGTGAGAGGACTTTGCGCAAAGTATGAGATGAGCTTTGAGAGCGCGAAACGCTGGTATGACGGATATACAGTCGGATCTGCGCACGCTGTTTACAACCCATTTTCCGTAATGAGCGCTGTAAAAGCCCACAGGTTTAAGTCATACTGGAAGAAAACTTCAGCGGCGGAAACCCTGATGACATACATTGACATGAACCAGGATGGACTTCAGGAAGACATTGCGGCGCTGATCGCCGGAGGGAGCGTCGCAGTAGATACGGATTCATTTCAGAATGATGTAAAGACGTTTTCATGCAAAGATGATGTGCTTACTCTGCTGATCCATCTTGGATATCTGACTTATGAAGAAGAGTATGATTCCTGTGATGCTGATCCGCGGGAGGGAGACACGACAGGATTTGTCCGTATACCGAACGAAGAAGTCCGTATGGAATTTGAGAAGATACTCCGAAGGACAAAAATAGACAGAAAGAAACAGAAAGAAACAGAAAGAAACAGAAAGAAACAGCATCCCCCGGCCTAAGTGGATGCTGTTTCTTTAAGTAGCACAGAGGGCATCAGTTTCCAAGCGCAAGGAAAAGATGCTGTCCGGAAATCTGCAGTCCCATAATTCACAGCATGGAAAAGAAAGTGTGTATCCTATTTCCGGCATAGATGCGCAGCTCCCCAGTGTGTGTTCGGCGGACTTTGAATCGTGCCGCCCCAGAAAGAAAGAGGCTTTCGGTGAGCCGCCTGCGCCGACCAGCTGGGCAAAAGCCGCCAGCAGTGTGACGGCTGGCCATTTTCTGTATCCGACAAGTGGTCCATAAGATCCCTGACATTTGTGGCCGCATCGTCCAGTACTTCATCCAGCACTTCGGCCGTATGGTTGTATCAGGAAGTTCCGGTCGGGGTCGCGGTGTTTTAGTAAATTTCCACAATTTCGCCCTCCAACTTTAGGCAAAAAAGTCAATAGACACAAACGATTCACAATCAGGTAATGCACGACATGAGCCATTGGGATGATTCAGATTCGGACGCAGATTGAATATTGCAATTCGGAACAGCATATGCTATAATGCTGGTAAGCAATGAGTTAAAAGTATTCAAAAGGTGCAACACAAAAGCCCCCAAGTGTGCCAGACTTGAGGGCTTTTTTCCTGTTTTTTGAGTAGTCAGGTAACTACTGGGCTGGTTGCCGTTACATATTTCCGTCCAGCCACTTGCAGACGTAATACGCGATTATAGTCGCCGGTATCCTTGGCGCGAATATTTTTCTCAGATTAACCTCTGCCTTACGCTGAAATTCATATGTATCGCCATCCTGCGAATAAATTGTAAGTACTTCTGTTATCATCTGTCAATCTCCATGATCATCCGGAGTTCTTTCAGTATATTTTTTAAAAATTCCTCATTATCCACATGATATTTAAGCTGCGGATCAGTCGTCTCATTCTTTTTGATCTTCTCCTGCAAATATGACGTGTTGATTACAAAAGATGGAAGAACCAGACTGTCATCCAGCCCCAGTTCACAAAATTTTTCCGGCATATCCTCAATTTTGAGATCTAATACTTTTTTAATCTGATCCTTCAGTTTCTCGTTATCTCTCCGTACTGCATCTTCATAAAGCGAAATCAACACTGCTTTATGTTATATCTCGCTCATATATCCTCTTTCTTAATAGTATATTGCGCATAAATCAATGATATCCAGCAGCAGATCATACTGTTTCTTTGCTTTTTTGCTCATTTCATGATTTTCAGGCGCGTTTTGAGGATATACTGCAGTTACTGATTTGCTCTGTTGGGCAGAATAAAGCATCAGGTCATCAGCAGACATGTGCATTATTTTTAAAATCTTTTGCAGATGACGATCAAATGTAGTTTTGCTGTCTATGCTGCCGCTTAAAAGTTTATCAAGCGTAGGGCGTGATATCCCTGCTTTTTTGGCAAAGGAAACTTTAGTGTAGCTTTTGTCCCGTATACATTCTTTTAATTTTGAAGCTGTCAGACATCTTTGCTCAAATAACTCATCAAACGACATCTTGATAATCTCCTTCTTCTTTTTAATGTTATTATACGCAAAAAACAGAAATAATCAAAAGATTTGTAAATTATTATTTTATGTGATTATATTATCAATGTGAATTGTTTTACAAACATAAAAACTTATCATAGTTATAATATGAATTATAGATTATTTATGACTTGATTTTCAGAGCCAGATTATGTATACTGCTGTTGTGTAATCAATCAGGAAAGCCGGATGCAGTTTCTTCTTTGCCCTCGAGTACACAGGAAAGAGGGTGATGCCTTATGAGTACAATGGAAGTGCTGACACTTTTACTTGTAATCTTCGCGGCACTGTCTTACATAGACAAAAAGAAATAGCATCCGCCCGCCTCGTGGATGCTATTTCTTTAAGCAACACAGAGGGCATCAGATTCTGTATCTGATTGCCTTTCCTGCTTTGATTATACGTCAGGGGGCCTGAGAAATCAAGCCCCCATTTTTTGACTTTCAAAAATCAGGCAGTTCCGGCCGGGGCTGCAGTATTTTGGTAAATTTCCACAATTTCACCCCTCAACTTTAGGCAAAAAAGTCAATAGACATAAACGAAAATATGGTGTATAGTGATTACAACAAAGAGAGCACGTGCTCGCAAAACAAAATTTTGTGTATTTCGTAGTTTGCCTGTTTTTTTTTAATAAATTGAGAGCACGTGCTCGCTTAATAAGGAGGAGGAACGATGATGAACAATCAGGAACTTAAAATCGGTGTGGTAGGTGTAGGAGCAATCGGAAGAACACATATTGAGAGAATTCAGAATAAGCTTCAGGGAGCCGTGGTGACGGCCTGCGCGGACGTAAACGTTGATTTCGGAAAGAGCGTAGCGGAAAAATACGGCTGCAAATTCTATGCGAACGGGGAAGAGATGATCGCGTCGGATGATGTGGACGCAGTCATCGTTACAACGATCGATCCGTTCCATGAGCAGTATGTAATGGCCGCGATCAAGGCAGGGAAATATGTATTCTGCGAGAAGCCGCTGGCGCCGGAAGCGGAGGCGTGCAAGAGGATTGTCGAGGCGGAGATCGCAGGAGGAAAACAGCTGGTACAGGTCGGATTCATGAGAAGATATGATCCGGGTTACCGTCAGTTAAAGGAAGCGATCCAGAACCGCACCTACGGCGAGCCGCTGCTGCTCCACTGCGCGCACAGAAATCCTTCTGTCGACGAGAGCTACACAACGCCGATGGCAGTGGAAAATTCGATGGTGCATGAGATCGACGTGCTGAGATGGCTTCTGAATGAAGATTACGCGACGGCGGAAGTCGTGTTTGCGAAGAATACAAGGCGCACGCATAAAGATCTGATGGATCCGCAGGTCATGATACTGACCACAAAATCGGGCGTGAGGATCGATGTGGAGGCGTTTGTCAATACCGGACACTGCTATGACATCAAGTGTGAAGTTTGCTGTGAGGATGCAATTCTGAATCTTCCGGAGCCGGCAAATATTCAGGTGTGTGCGAACGCGCAGAGAGGCCACGCAATCCATAAGGACTGGTCCACACGTTTTGTCGAGGCATATAACACGGAAGTGCAGGAGTGGATCAACGCGTCGAAGGAGGGCCGTGTCGACGGGCCTACAGCATGGGATGGTTACGTATGCCAGGTAACCGCCGCGGCAGCCTCCAAAGCGCGCGATACACAGACCGTCGTAAAGATTGAGATGGACGAGATGCCGGCGTTTTACCAAAAGTAATGCCGAGGGCAGCAGGTTATAGAAGTGCTCATATACAGGCAGGCCGCAGTGAAGGGACACACCGACCGGAAAGAAACGCAGGAAATAGAAGTACTTGAGCGCGGGTGAGTCGTAGTTAATGACTCAAATTCTATCAGAAATCCAAGACTCTGACAGGAAGCGGAGCATCAAAATAAAAACTAAAAGCAGGAGGTAAAGGAACTATGAAGATTGCATTTGACGTGGATGTACTGGCAAAACAGCAGATGGACATCAACCGCATGGTTCATCAGGTGGCGGACTGGGGCTACAAGTATATTGAGCAGTCCCCGCACCCGAGGATTAACCCGTTTTACAAGCACCCGCTGTTCTCGAAAGAGTGCGAGCAGGAGTACCGGCAGGCAATGAAGGAGACGGGCGTTGAGATTTCTTCCTTCATCGTGGTGTACCGCTGGTCAGGCCCGACGGAGGAGCAGAGACAGTTCGCGGTTTCCAACTGGAAGAGAATGATCCAGATTGCCGGAGATATGGGCGTGAAAGTCATTAACACGGAGCTGTCCGGCGACCCGAACCAGCAGGAGATCTGCAACGGCATGTGGTTCAAGTCGATGGAAGAGCTGCTTCCGCTCATTGAGAAGGAAGGCATCCGCGTGGAGATCCAGTCCCATCCGTATGATTTCTGCGAGCTGAACAATGAGACCTGCGATATGGTGAAGTCCTTCCGCTCAAAGAACCTGGGCTATGTATATTCTTCACCGCACGGATTCTTCTATGATCAGGGAAAGGGCGACGTGCGCTCCATGCTGAAGTACGCGGGAGACGAGCTTACCCATGTACTGTTCGCGGATACGTTCAACCAGACGCTGGACTGCAGATACATCGCAAATCCGCCGTGGCTCAACGCGCGTGGGAAGTGCGACGTGACGATCCATCAGCATCTTGCCATGGGCGAGGGAGATGTGGATTTCGACGGTATCTTTGAGACACTCCGTGAGATGGATTTTGCGAACAAGCAGCTTAAGCCGGACGCTCCGAAGGTGGGAGGCGACAACATCGCGTGCGTATCCATGTTCGGATTCCCGGAGAAGATGGACAAGCAGGCGCCGGAAGCGAGAGAGCGGATCGAGAAGGAACTGCTGGGGGAATAGGAGGAGAGCAGCATGAAACTTGCAATCTGCACGGATGTATTTGCTGATTTATCTTATACAGAGATGCTGGATAAAGTGAAATCTCTGGGTATTGACGCTGTAGAGATGACTGCCGGCGGCTGGGGAGCGCGTAAGCACTGCAACACAGCCGAACTGCTTGCGGATGAAGGGAAACTTGCCGCGTTTAAGGAGGAACTGGATAAGAGAGGGATGCGTATATCCGCTCTGAATACCTCCTGCAACCCGCTCTGGCCGTCAAAGACCGGGGAGGAATACAAGAAGTCCATGTATGCCTGCGCAGAACTGGCAGGAAAGCTTGGCGTGAAGAAGATCGTAGCCATGGCAGGGCTTCCGGCCGGAAACGAGACGGACACAACGCCGAACTGGATCACTTCGACGATATCCTGGCCTGATTTTATGGCGCCGGCGTACGAGTATCAGTGGAAAGTTACGATCGAGTTCTGGAAGGAATTTGTTGAACATTGTAAAAAATGCGGTGTGGAACAGATCGCGATTGAGGAGTTTCCGGGAACAATGGTATGGTCCGTGGAAACCATGTTAAAGCTCAGGAACGCGACAGACCCGATGGTCGGAATCAACCTTGATCCGTCCCATATGATGATTCTGGGGGCTGACCCGATCGCGGCGGCACGCGCCCTCAGAGGATGTATCTTCCATGTGCATGGAAAGGACGCCCGTATCGAGAGAGGTCTCGCGGATGTCAACGGCATCCTGGAGCCGAAACCTGTCACGGAGTCCGCGGACAGAGTGTGGAATTATGTGGCGGTTGGCTGCGGCAAGGATCTGCAGTGGTGGAAAGAATTCTTCTCCGTGCTCAGCATGATGGGATATAACGGCGATGTATCTCTGGAGATGGAAGATCTGACCATGTCCGTAGAGGCAGGCGTAAAAACATCGATCGACGCGCTGCAGCAGACGATCAGTAAATAATCAGGAGAAGCCGGATTAAGTTTCTCTTTGGACGGGCTGTCCTGCGATATCGGGGCAGCCCGTTTACTGTATAAGTCCAGTCTCAAAGCATGAAGCAATCCGTGGACTTATATTCATGGTGACGCCCGCAGCGCGGGCAGGAATATTCAGCAGAAAGGGGGACAGCAATGGGAATTACAATAAAGGAAATCGCGGAGATGGCGGGAGTGCACCGGTCTACCGTAGATAAAGTACTGCATAACCGGCCGGGCGTGAGCGACCCGGTAAGACAGAAAATACAGAAAATCCTGGATGAATGTAATTATCACGCAAACCCTGTCGGCAAAGCGCTCAAGATGCAGGAGAAAAAGCTGAAGGTCGAGGTGCTTCTTCTTGAGGTTGATGCGAGATCTGTCCTGAAAAAGGGAATAGAAGAAGAACTGAAAAAATACGATATGTTCCAGGTGGAAACAGAATATATAACGCTTGAATATTCCGACGTCGAGAGTCAGACTGCCGCGCTGGAAAAACTGAAGAATGACAAAGCTGCCGGAATTATTATGTGCCCGATCAATTCGCCGCGGGTCGTAAAGAAGATTGATGAGTGCGCGGAGGAAGGGATTCCGGTTATCACGATCAATACGGATATTAAAGGCAGTCAGAGACTCTGCTTTATCGGGCAGGACGGATTTAAGGCAGGCCGCATTGCGGGAAGGCTGATGGGAGAATTTCTGCATGGAAAAGGAAAAGTGGCCGTGTTCACCAGCGATTCGGACGAGTACCAGTCGTTTCCGTTTGGAACAAGGGAAGGCGGTTTCCGGGAGCTTGTCAGCGGACAGTATCCGGATATCGAGATCCTCCCCAATATTTACACACATGAAAATCCTCAGACTATACGCAGGGAAATGCGCAGGCTGTGTGAGGAGGAAGCGGATCTTGCGGGAATTTTCATCACCTGCGGCGGAGTGAGCGCCGTCGGCGACATACTGAAAGAATATGAGAGAAAAGATCTGAAGCTCATATGCTATGAAACCTATCCGGAGATCCTGGAACTGCTGAAGAAGGGGATTGTGACAGCGACGATTGACAGCGAGATTGAAGAACAGGGAAGAAAAGCGCTCGAAGTTTTGATGGAATATCTGATTTACGGAAAGAAACCCGAAAAGAGACATCTGTATTCGGAAATTAAAATACTGCTGAGGGAGAGCTTATAAGTGATCGGAGCCTGGCCGATATTATAAGTTCTAAAAAAGCTATTCCAACAGGTAATGAACATCAAAAGCGAAGTGATTATTAATAAAAAAGAGACTCATCATAATTGGAATATAAAATCATAGATCGTTTATGACTTGATTTTCAGAGTCAGATTGTATATACTGTTGTTGTGTAATTAATCAGGAAAGCTGGATGCAGTTTCTTCTTTGCCCTCGAGTACACAGGAAAGAGGGTGATGCCTTATGAGTACAATGGAAGTGTTAACGCTTTTGCTTGTAATCTTCGCGGCGTTGTCTTACATAGACAGAAAGAAATAGCATCCTCCCGCCCAAGTTGGATGCTATTTCTTTAGATAGCTAAAACAGAGGGCATCAGATTCTGTATCTGATTGCCTTTCCTGCTTTGATTATACGTCAGGGGGTTTGAGAAATCAAGCTCCCATTTTGAATGTGCGGAAACTCATACCTGAAAAATACCAAAAGCTGAAAAATTTCCATTTCATTTCCCAAATAAGATGTTATAATAAGTTTTACGAGGTCGAGCTCGTGAATTTTGACAGAAAAGGGGGGAACGGCAATGGGAGTTACGATGAAAGAGATCGCGGAGATGGCGGGGGTGCACCGCTCCACCGTGGATAAGGTACTGCATAACCGCCCGGGTGTGAGCGACCCGGTGAGACAGAGAATACAGAAAATCCTGGATGAGTGTAATTATCAGGCCAATCCCGTCGGCAAAGCGCTTAAGATGCAGGAGAAGAAGCTGAAGATCGAGGTTCTGCTTCTTGAGGTTGACGCGAGGTCTGTGCTGAAAAGGGGGATAGAGGAAGAATTAAAAAAATATGATACGTTTCAGGTTGAAATAAAATACATAACACTTGGATATTCGGATGCCGAGAGTCAGGTTGCCGCGCTGAGCAAACTGAAGAAAGACAAGGTTGACGGTATCATCATGAGCCCAATCAATTCGCCGGAGATCGTGCAGAAGATTGACGAGTGCGCGGAGGCGGGGATTCCTGTCATCACGGTCAACACGGATATTAAAGGAAGTCAGAGGCTCTGTTTTATCGGGCAGGACGGATTTAAGGCGGGCCGCATTGCGGGAAGGCTGATGGGGGAATTTCTGCAGGGGAAGGGAAAAGTGGCCGTATTTACCAGCGATTCGGATGAATATCAGTCGTTTCCGTTCGGCACAAGAGAAGGCGGTTTCCGGGAACTTGTCGGCGGGCAATACCCGAACATTGAGATTCTTCCCAACATTTACACACATGAGCAGCCGCAGATCATACGCCGGGAGATGCGGAAGCTGTGTGAAAATGAGACAGAGCTTGCGGGAATCTTTATCACCTGCGGCGGCGTGAACGCGGTCGGTGACGTACTGGAAGAATATGAGAGAAAAGACATGAAACTCATATGTTATGAAAACTATCCGGAGATTCTCAGACTGCTGGAAAAGAATATTGTGACGGCGACTCTGGACAGTGAGATCGAAGAGCAGGGGAAAAAGGCGCTCGAAGTGCTGATGGAATATCTGATCTATGACAGGAAACCTGAAAAGAGACACTTGTATTCAGAAATCAAAATACTGCTGAAGGAAAGTCTGTAGGAGAATCCGCTTCTGACTTTTCGAAGCTGCAAAACTAACAGGAGGTGATCCCTTATGGGAAGATTGAAAATGCTCAGAAAATATGTAGACGCTCGTTTAAATGAGATGCCGGACGCTGACAAGCGTACGGGAGCCATTGCCCATCTGTATGGAGTTTCGCTGGCGTCTTCTCTGCTTGCAAAAAAGCGCGGCCTTGACGCGGAGATTCTGGCAATGGCGGCAATGCTCCATGATCTTTATGCTTATGAGAGCGGCAGTTATGACGACCATGCACACAAAGGCGCTGACCTTGCGCGCAGAGTCCTCGGTGAACTGCAGCTGACGGATGAAGCAGAGACAGATATCATTTGTTCAGCAATTTATCACCACGATGATAAGCTGACAGTGGACGGCCCGATGGAAGAAGCGCTGAAAGATGCCGATGTGATCCATCACTGCATGAATGATCTGTCGAAGGAAGTTAAGGAAAAAGAAAGGGTCCGGTTTGAAAATCTCTGCAGAGAATTTGGATTACAATAAGTTTATAACAGGTGGGGGAGGACGTCACAGGGGGGAGAGAAAAATTCTGTATTGACAAATTAATTTAAGCTGATGAGATAAACGCAAAACTGATGGTTGCGAAAGCGGTCAGCCGTATTTTTCAGAAAATGGATACCCCCTCCGGTTCGGGAGGGGTGACTGTGATCGGCGGAAATTTTATAGAGCGGACCAGTGCAGGCCGCGCGGACGAGCAGGAGGAAAAACGCCTCCTGCTCGATCGGTATTAATGACATCCGTGGGAGCCGCATCCGCCGCCGTGATGACCGCATCCTCCCTCGCCGTGTTCGTGGTCATGATGATGGCAGACCGTTTCGGGATCGTATGCAAGACTGCCGGCAAGATAGGCCTTTACCGCTTCGTCCGCGTTTCCGGATACTCCCGGCAGCAGCTGAATACCGACCTCTTCGAGCGCTTCTCTCGCGCCCATGCCGATGCCGCCGCAGATCAGGACTTCAACCTCTGCCGCGCGCAGGAATCCGGCAAGCGCGCCATGTCCGGTTCCGTTGGTATCAATGATCTGCGAGGACAGAATTTTTCCCTCTGCTGTGTCATAGATTTTAAACTGTTCGGTTCTTCCGAAGTGCTGTCCAATCATTTCCTGTTCATAAGTAACCGCAATTCTCATGGTATTTTCTCCTTTTTCTTTGATTTTGGCACTCGCCGGTATGGAATCAATCCGATAAGAGCCTCCCGTGATGCGAATACGCTTTCCGTTTATCATTGCGTCCGCGATTTTGAAACGCACGTTTTCGTAAATGCCCGTCACAGTCGCTCTGGAAACGCCCATTGCTTTCGCACATTCTTCCTGCGTCATTTTCTGATAATCGATCAGCCGGATCGTTTCAAATTCGTCAAGTGTGAGTGTGGTCGTCTCACAGATATCTGATCCTTCCGGCGCAAAACTCCAGTAGTCCGGATAACCGCATATTCTTCTGCATCTTTTTGGTCTCGGCATAATGGTTCCTTTCTGGCATATGCTAATAATAAATTCAGTATAGTCCTGTTTCTGACATATGTCAATAAATAAATGCCAGCAGCAGGCGCTGGGTATGTGACTATTACGCAGTAGAGAGGAAAATTCTTTAATTAGTATTTGACAATAAATATAGATTGTCGTATAATATGTTTAACAAGACAGCCGATACGATAGCGTACACCTATCCGTTTCCGGCGTAATACAGGTATTATAAGAAACAGCACCTTTACTTTGCCAGAGCGGGGGTGCTATTTCTTATGTGTCAAATTCAGAATGGCGCAGATTAACAGGCCAATGGTCAGTAAAACCATAAATTCTTCATATGTACTCATAATAATCCCCCTTTCCGCAAGACTCGGAACGGGTGAAAGCACGTCCCCCGGCTGCCCAGGGAGAAAGAGCGATTATGCAGGAACAATGATATATTTTATAAAAAGAGATATCTGATTTATTTAATTTCTTATTGACAAATACTAAAAAAAGTATTATCATAAAGGCACAAAGGGCAGCCAACTCCACGGAGTGGCCTCCATACGAATTAATTATTTAAAAAAATAACCAACTCACTTGCTAGGGCGGGGTGGTTATTTTTTTGTGCCATTTTTGTTGTTTACATAAATCAGAATTGTCACGATCAACATTGCAACACCAAGTATAAGGCTCAATTCTTCATATGTACTCATAATATACCACCTCCTTTCGGAGATGGAAACCACCCGGCAGACTGGCTGCCCAAACTCATATTACTATAAAACACAAAAAATGTCAATAAAAATCACAAAAAATATAAGATACATAAAAATTACTGGCCATGAAATGACCAGTAACAAAACTTTGTTAAAATCCAGCAATCCCCTGCTTCCTTGCCTCCTCAATCCGGTAATCATCCATAAGCTTTACGCATCCTGCCACGTCGGTTTTCCCACAGAACAGATCATTGAAAGCGGATGCCACGTCATCCGCGCTGTAGCCGATAATCTTTGAGGAGGCAGTGGAGACCCGCTCATGTGCCGCTATGGAAGCCTGTGCGTCTGTCACCATTTGCGACTGGATATTCGTGTTCTGCCCTTTGAAGCAGCTCACTGTGGAGATCCCGTCAAACGCGGCGTTGTAATTTTCACTGGAAGCGCAGAAGGATACAAAGTCCAGAGCCGCTTCCAGCTGCTCGCTGTTCTTATTGACCATCATCATGTTCAGATTGCCGCCTTCGTAGGTTCCTTCGTCGGCGGTATTCATAAATACAGGCATCAGGGCAAAATCATCGACGGTGTATGTATTGCCGCCCGCAAAGTCGGTGTAAAACCACGTATCCCAGATAAAAGTCATAACAGCTTCGCCGGAGCCAAGGGCAGGGCCGATATCGTTCCAGCCTTCTCCCAGATAATTGGAGCCGAACCAGCCGTTTTCGGCGGCGTCCGCGGCCCACTGCACCATGTCTGTTATCTGAGGGATCTCAGAGTAGGTGATCTGATTACTGTTTAGTTTCTCAAGAAGCTCCGGGTCATCCGCAAAAACAGGATCCATGCCAAACTGGAACATCCAGGTACAGCCGTCGGCAGGCCAGCAGATGGGCGTGTAGCCGGTGTCAGTCAGTACCTGACAGAGGACATCGAATTCTGCCTGGCTGGAAGCCGGTTTCATTCCGAGCTGATCCAGCAGTGTTTTGTTGTAATAGCATCCGGAGACGGAGCTTTCCCAGAAAGGCAGGCCCAGAAGGTTTTCGTCTTTGTCCTGACAATAGGCGCGGGCGCTGTCCGTCAGATCAGAGACCCAGTCCTCCCCATTCATATAATAAAAGTTTTCGGAAACATCAAAGCGGTTCAGATCCGCGTTGTGAAAGTGCAGAAAAATATCCGGCACATTTCCCTTTGCAAATTCCCCGGAGGCATTTACCTCAAAATCAGCATCCTTAAAGGAAATAATGTCCAGTCTGTTTCCGGTAGATTTTTCGTACTGCTCAAAAATGCTGGTCATGTAGCTTTTTTCCAGGTCACTGCTCCGGCCCATGAGAGTCAGAGTCGTGTGTCCTGGATCATCAGTTTTTCCACAGGATGTCAGAAAAGCTGCTGCGGCAAGCGTCAGCAGGGCAAATGCCCCCTTCTTATTCATTGGATTTTTCCTCCTTTTTGTAGAAGCCGGCCGACCATTTCCCTTACGGCGTCCATGTCGATCGGCTTTGCAAGATGGCCGTCCATCCCGGCATCCATGGCATTGCGCACATCCTCGGCAAAAGTGTTGGCCGTCATGGCCACAATGGGGATTGCCGCTGCCTCGGGATGGCCGCAGGCACGAATCTGCCTGGTAGCCTCATAGCCGTTCATAACAGGCATCTGCACGTCCATCAGTATCATATCGTAATGCCCGGGTTCTGATTTTTTGAACATATTCAGAGCTTCAAGCCCGTTCACCGCCAGCTCGCAGCCTGCATCCTCCATATCCAGCAATTCCGTCAGAATTTCCGCGTTCAGCTCGTTGTCTTCAGCGACGAGGAAAAGAAGTCCTTCCATCACATTTTCCTCTATCGGCTCGCTGCAGGCTTCGACTTTGTCGGCTCGCTCAAAGAACAGAGGTTCGATTGTCTGCCAGAAGACGGAAGCGAAGAAAGGCTTCGGCATAAAGGCATTGATGCCTGCCGCGCGCGCTTCCTCTTCGATATCGCTCCAGTCGTAGGAGGTTAGTACCAGGATCGGTACACCGGCCCCTACCTGATCGCGAATCCTGCGTGCAGTCTCGACGCCGTCCATTCCAGGCATCTTCCAGTCCAGAAGGATCACGTGGAAATCTTCTTTGCGGCGGTGAGCCTGAACAGCCAGTTCCACGGCGGCGGATCCTTCTGTTGTGCAGACGATGTCCACGCCGCTGTCGCGCATCATCTCCCGGATATCAAGACAAATATCCTCATCGTCGTCCGCAACAAGCATACGGGTAACCTTCTGATGATACCACAGTTCGGATTGTTCCGGTTCCGGAAGCACAAAAGACAGTTCCACAGAGAAAGTACTGCCCAGTCCCGGGTGGCTTTCCAGCTGGATAATGCCGCCCATCAGATCCACCAGATTCTTTGTGATGGCCATACCCAGACCGGTGCCCTGAATCTTGTTGGTGACGGAGCTGATCTCCCGGCTGAAAGGAGCGAAGATCTGTTTCTGAAATTCCTCGCTCATTCCGATGCCGTTGTCCTGCACGACAAAACGCAGTTTGGCATACTGATGCGCGGGCTGGGGAAGCTCGCATACCTGGAAGCGGATCCGGCCGCCGTCCGGCGTATATTTAATCGCGTTTGACAAAAGGTTGATCAGAATTTGGTTCAGGTGCAGTTTGTCACCGATCAGCTGCTCCGGCGGCGCGCCCTGCACATGGATCTCGAAGGACTGACTTTTCGCCTTTGCCTGCGGCATCAGGATAATATTCAGTTCGTCCAGAAGCTCCGGCAGGCTGAAATGATCCACATTCAGAGAAGTCTTGCCGCTTTCAATTTTACTCATGTCCAGCACATCATTGATCAGGCTGAGGAGATGGTGGCTGGAAGCCTTGATCTTGCGGGTATATTCACGCACCTTGCCTGCATGGTCCGCATCCTTCTCCAGCAGTACCGAGAAGCCCACAATGGCATTCATTGGAGTGCGGATGTCGTGGGACATATTGGACAGGAAATTGCTTTTTGCCTCGTTGGCGCTCTTTGCGGCAGTCAAAGCCTCCTGAAGCTTCTGGTTCATCTGCTGCTCCTGCGTGCGGTCGGACAGCACAATGACATATTTTCGGACATTCTGGATGCTCATATGGTAGACCGTCATCCGGTACCAGCGGCGCTCGCCGGTTTTCTGGTGCATATATTCGCACTCCCAGTAACGGCTGCCCTGAAGCGGGATCGACTCAAGTTCTGCTTTGGGAATCACAACATCGCCGTCGACGGCGCATTTTCCCACAACCCGGATATCTTCACGGGCGGCCTTCAGCGGGATGCCAAGCAGCCGTTCCGTATTGGGGCTGATGTAGTCCACGGTGTGGTTTTCTGTGTCAAGCATCAGGAAGATGTCGTCCACACTGTTGGAGAGTACGTCGAACATGAGATCTCTGTACTGAAGCGCCATCTGGCTCTGGCGCGACTGTTTGCGGCTGCTCAGAATGATTGGCGCAATCACCATCGTCCCCACAAGCAGAAAGATCACGATCAGGACGCCGATCGTCGTTTTCTGGACAGAGAGGAAACCGGCGCTGATGACATCCTGCGGCACTGCGCTTAAAAGGATATAATCCTGGTAACCGACCGGCTGGTACAGAATGCAGTAGCTGATATTGCCGATCCTGCACTGCAGCAGACCGGAATTTTCACTCATCCAGTCGTTCTGGATCTGCGAGAGCATCCAGTCATCCAGATCGGAAGCGGCTTTCAGGTAGGTGAGATAATTGCTGAAAATATTTCCGCCTGTCTGTGTGGAAAACAGTACGTTTCCGTCATGGTGGATCACAAAGCATTTGGCTTTTCCCGAAAAAGCATCCACATTCAGGGAATCCGCCATATCCGCGTTCGTGTAGCTGACGGCGATGGCGTCAAAATGAAAACCTTCGTATTCGCCGTGCGGAACAGGGGCGGCAAACACGATGATCTCCTGGCCGGAAGAGAGCGTCTCGCTGGACATGACAGGCTCTTTCTGCGAGATAAGGCTGTCCCAGGATCCTCCAAGATCCATACGGCCCTTTTGTCCGGCCGGCGTCATGCAGGATTCGTCGGAAGAGAGAAAATAAAACTCCGAAAATCCCCAGTAATCCTGTTCCTTTTTGATAAAATCAGGAATCGGATCAGTGTTTTCGATTCCTGCGCCGACTGCCTCACTGCTCTTTATCTCTTCAGCCGAGATGATGTCAGAAGCCATGTCAACACTCAGAATCCCCTCACTGGAGGCAGAATCGCTGCTCTCTGCCGTTTCTGCGGCAGGGCTGCTGTCCCTGGATGCTTCCTCATTCAGAGAACTGTTCTGTACGCTGTCCGTCAGAGCGAAGTAGTCTCCCCAGCTTTCCAGGAGCCCCCAGTTCCTCTCGACGAAAGAGCCGAAAGAACGGTTGACCTGGCCGTAAATCTCTTCCAGATGGTCAGTACTGTCGTCATAAATTCGCTGAGAAATAAAGTTAAAGTAGGTGATTCCGATCAGAACGGCGGTAATACCGACGATGCACATCAAAAATGACGGCAGCAATTTTCCAAACCATTTCTTCATTAAAATGCAGAACTCCTTAACAAATTCATGTTTTCTGTTACAGATACTCAATACTGCTATTCTAACACGTAGAGGAAGGGAAATCAATTAAGGGTTGAATTTTCTGAAAAATTTATATCAGTTTCCGTGGGGAATGAGCCAGGCGCCATATCTGCATCGACCGCCGGAACGCACCTGCGGAACCGGGAGAAACAAAGCAGAATATTTCGTGAGATCTTTCGGGACCTGTCCCGCACGTTTGCCCGAAACAGGAAAATGAAAGAAAGTGACAGATTTGAGATGGCCTGTCTGCTATAATCTGATGCAAAAAAATGGGGAAAGACTGGTTAAAA
This sequence comes from uncultured Lachnospiraceae bacterium, assembly GCA_947626965.1. Classification (GTDB taxonomy): domain Bacteria; phylum Bacillota; class Clostridia; order Lachnospirales; family Lachnospiraceae; genus Choladousia. The sequence continues at coordinate 3,157 of CANQUH010000027.1, read as the reverse complement.
TCTATGAGTCAAATGAAAAAAGGGAAACAGACATTTATTGTGGAGATTATTGAACATCAGAAATCCACCTGGCAGGGGCAGGTACACTGGATCCAGGAGAATAAAAAGGTGTCATTCAGAAGCGTAATGGAACTGCTGTATCTCATAAACTCGGCGATCACTTTTGAAAGCGACAGCGACCAGAAGGAAACGGACATGACAGAGGAAAAATGAAATGAAAAAAGAAGCAGTAGAGGTAACCTTATTTGGAAGATTTTCCCTGAAAAATAAGACGGTTGTTCTTAAAGAAGAAGATATTCACGCAAACAAAATGATACAGCTGCTGGCGTACATCATTATCAACAGAGACACTCCCGTGATAGGAAGAAAACTGAATGAAGAATTCTGGTCCGGAAATTCAAGAAATCCGGAGAGTGCGCTGAGGAATATGATGTACCGTCTCCGAAGCAAACTAAGAGAGATGGGCCTGGAAGAATGCATCTGCACGCAGCCGGGAGGATATCAGTGGAACCCTGAGATACCGGTTGAGACGGATTATGAACAGTTTGAAAGGATCAATCAGGATATCGGAAAGCAGACGGACAATTCCGGACGGGAAGAACTGTGCCGGGAAATAATCGCCTGCTACCATGGGAACATTTCGGCACGGCTGTCCTGCGAGTCGTGGCTGCAGCCCCGGATTTTAAAGTATCAGACAATGTATCTGGAGGCGGCAAAAATGCTGGGCGGCATTTATGAACAGGGAAACGAATGGGAAAAGCTGGAGATGCTTTGCCAGGAGGTCGTGGTGCAGGAACCTCTGGAAGAGGATATTCAGTGCTGGCTGATCCGGAGTCTTCAGAAACAGCGGAAATATGACCAGGCGTTGCTTCAGTATGAAAAAGCGAAAAAACAGTTCTACGAAAAACTGGGGATAAAGACGCCGAAAAAACTGCAGGCCATTTTTCAGAATGTTGTTACAGACAGCAAAATCCAGACTGCTGACATCGCAGATATCATATGGGAGGCAGAAGAAAAAGAAAAACCGAGCGGAGCATTTTTTTGTGATTATCAGATATTCCGGCAGATCTACCGCCTGGAGATGCGGCGCGTCGGACGAATCGGGATATCCGAATATATATTGCTTTTGACTGTCCAGAGAATTGAAAAATGCAGTTCGGGGGGGGGTAAATTGACTCCAGGATTACTGGAGGGAGCAAATATACTGGAGCAGGTCGTGAGAGAAACTCTCCGCGTCGGAGATGTGGTGACAAGAAACGGACATGTACAGTATGTGGTACTGCTGTCCGCGTGTTCCTATGAGGCAAGCGTGGCGGTAGCGGAAAGAATCAGAAGGAAATTTCTGAAGAGACTGCGGCATCGGAGGCTTGAGCTGAGATATGAACTTGAAGAACTTTCTCTTCAATGGAAGGAGGCGGTGGAAGGATGAGCAGGACGATGATTTTTCCTATTAATATGATAAGACTCTGCATTGACGGATACGGGGACGACCTGTCAGGCAGAGTGTACAGCAAACTGATACTTGCGCCGCTGCCATTTTCAGGATGCAGCGGACTGCTGCTGGAAATGGATGCTGTGTTTGACAGAATCGGATATCCGCAGGCATTTCAGGCGAGAAGGACGTTTCTCAAGCCTACGAAGCTGAGAGGAAGCATCAGAATCCCGAAGCAGATGATGGATGATGAAGAGATGGAAAAGCAGAAGGGAGATTTCCGGACCTTTGATGTTGTCGTGCAGAGCCGGAAACAGAGCGGCTGGCAGGGAATCCTGATGAATCCGGGCAGAACGTCCATAAGAAAATTTCAGAGTGAGATGGAACTTCTGGACTGTATCTGCAGTGATCTGGGGCAGAAATCCTGGCGGAAATGGGAGGGGGAGCCGGATGCTTTTCAGGTGTAAAAAAATTGCAGTAAAGTGATAAGTTTGTGATGGCTGATTTTGTATAATGGCGGCAGATCAAACGAAGCAGAAAAAATCCTGTAAGAGACTATGAGGAAGCAGCAAAATAAAAATTCAACACAAAAGGAGATGAGGACATGAAAAAGAGATGGAACATGATGGGAAAGATGGCAGTTTGTTCGTTCGCGGCGGTTATGGTGATGGCCGGCACACGGTGCGGGATAACGGCCCGTGCCGAGATGATCATGAACAATGAAGATGAACTTCAGACAGTCACGGAAATGGTTCCAGAAGAAAATATGGAAGCTTTGCCGGAAGAGGCCCCCGCAGCACAGGAAACGGGGGAGACGGATCTTGAAGTAATGCAGGTTGTTGTAATCGAGGAGGAACAGGTGCCGGGTGCGGCAGCTCCGGAAATGACCGGGGAAGAAGCAGCGGACGCACAGGAGGAAGACGCCGGAGAACCGGCTGAAGGAGAGCAGGGTGAAGATGTCCCTGAAAATCCTGTCAGCGGTGAAGCGGCAGCCGGGGATACCCCGGAAGAGCAGCAGGCAGTTCCGGAAGAAAAATCGGAGACCTGTGTATCCGGAATGATCACATATGAAGACAGTGAAGTGTCGGTCACAGTCGTCGCGTCCGAGGCGGCACAGCTTCCCGCGGACACCACTGTGAAAGTCACCAGGCTGGCGGAAGGCAGCGCAGAGTACGAGGCGGCAAAAGAGGCGGCCCGCCAGAGCGTTGGAGCAGGCGAGAGCGCGAGCTACACCTTCTACGATGTGACGCTGGAGTCTAAAGGCCAGGCGCTCGATGTGGAAGAAGGAACCGTGTCCGTAAAGATGGAATTCAGGACGGATGCGGCCCAAAAAGAAGTGGTCAGCATCGAGGAGACGGAAGGAGGAAAAGTGGCCCGTAATGTGACAGACAGAACGGCAGAAAGGGCCGGGTCTGTGGCGCTCTCTTATTAAATGTGGTATGAACGTTCAGGGAATCACTCAAAAACCGGGTTTATAGCAAACGACAAAAATATTTGCCGTTTGCTATAAACCCTCCGGGAGATGCGCACGAATTTGAAGTGGAAAAATGCCGCTTGAGCGGCACAAATTCGGCGCAGGGAACGAGCAAAACAAAAATCGTTTTGTCGTTCCCTATATAAAAAATAAAGTTTAGCCCTCTGCTTGGCGGGATCATTCTGTCCGGCAGGGGGTAGAGTGTCATCCGCACGATTCATATAAATAAGTGGGAAAGGAGTAATTTATGA
>CANQUH010000026.1 GCA_947626965.1 uncultured Lachnospiraceae bacterium | reverse complement strand
CCGAACGCGTTGATCATCGTCTTGATCTCGGCATTGGCAAGGACTTTGTCGATGCTCGCCTTCTCCACATTCAGGATCTTGCCGCGGATCGGAAGGATCGCCTGATAATTGCGGTCTCGCGCCGTCTTCGCGGAACCTCCCGCCGAATCTCCCTCAACGATAAAAATCTCGCAGAGGCTGCTGTCGCGGCTCTCGCAGTTTGCAAGCTTGCCGTTGCTGTCGAAAGAATATTTCTGCTTCGTCAGCAGGTTCGTCTTCGCTCGCTCCTCGCTCTTTCGGATCTTTGCCGCCTTCTCCGCACAGGAGAGAACCGCCTTCAGCACATCCAGGTGTTTGTCAAAATACAGGACAACCTCATCTCCCGTCACCTTTCCGACAGCCCGGGCCGCATCCTGATTGTCCAGTTTTGTCTTTGTCTGTCCCTCAAACCGCGGATCCGGATGCTTGACCGAGACAACGGCAGTCATGCCGTTGCGGATATCCGTCCCCGTGAAATTCGCGTCCTTCTCCTTAAGGATGCCAAGCTGACGCGCGTACGTGTTCATCACGGTCGTAAACGTCGCCTTGAATCCGGTCAGATGCGTGCCTCCCTCGGCATTGTAGATATTATTGCAGAAGCCAAGCACATTCTCATGGAACTCGTTGACATACTGAAATGCCGCCTCCACGACAATACCGTCCGCCTCTCCCCGAAAATAGACAGGGTCGCAGACAGGCTCAGACTTCTGATTCAGCTCGCGCACGTAGCCGACGATTCCTTCCGGCTCACTGTACACGATCACTTCAGGTTCTTCCTGCCGTCTGTCTTCAAAACGGATCGTCAGCTGAGGATTCAGATACGCTGTCTCGTGCAGTCTGCTCTTTAATTCTGTGGAAGAAAATCTGGTCTTCTCAAAAATCTCCGGATCCGGAAGGAACTGAATGCGGGTACCCGTCTTTTTGGTCCGCCCGATGACCGGAAGCAGACCGTCTTCCAGTTCCAGCGCCGGAATCCCCCGTTCATACCGGTCGTGATGTATTTTTCCGCCGAGCATGACCTTTACATCCAGCCACGTTGACAGCGCATTCACAACAGAAGACCCCACTCCATGAAGCCCTCCGCTCGTCTTGTAGGAAGAATTGTCAAACTTACCTCCCGCATGGAGCGTCGTAAAGACGAGACGCTCCGCCGGCATTCCTTTCTCATGCATCCCGACCGGGATTCCCCGCCCGTCATCCTCGACGACGGCAGAACCGTCTTTCTCCAGATAAACCTCGATCTTCGTACAATATCCCGCCAGGTGTTCATCCACGGAATTGTCCACGATCTCATAGATCAGATGATTCAGACCCTTGCGCGAAACGCTCCCGATATACATGCCGGGGCGCTTCCTGACTGCCTCCAGACCTTCGAGCACGGAAATACTGCCTGCGTCATACGTTTTACTGCCTGCCATTTTTACCTCCCGACTTTTTCCGCAACCTCCCCGCGTTTCTTATAGATGGAACCTGCTGGAACCGCTTCCCTCACAGAGGAAAGAGGATAGATATTTGTGCCAGGACCGATCACCGTCCCCGGATTTAACACAGAGCCGCATCCTACCTCCACACAGTCCCCGAGCATCGCGCCGAACTTCTTCAGTCCGGTCTCACACCGGTCTTTCCCCGCTTTCACAACCACGAGCGTCTTGTCGGATTTGACATTGGAAGTGATGGAACCTGCTCCCATATGAGCCCTGTATCCCAGGATGGAATCCCCGACATAATTATAATGCGGAACCTGCACCTTATTGAACAGGATGACATTCTTGAGCTCAGTCGAATTGCCGACCACAGCTCCCTCTCCCACGATCGCGTTCCCGCGGATAAACGCACAGTGGCGCACCTCAGCCTCTTTCCCGATGATTGCCGGCCCGTTGATATACGCGGTCGGGGCCACTTTTGCCGATTTCGCGATCCAGACATTTTCCCCGCGCTTCTCATATTCTTCCTCACTCAGACCGGCGCCAAGCGCAAGAATAAAACTTCCGATCTTCGGGAGAACCTCCCACGGGTACTCGGCTCCCTCAAAAATATCGCGGGCGATCGTCTCATCCAGCGTGTAAAGTTTCTCGATTCTGCACATTTCCAGATTACATTCCATCACAAATCCTCCTCATAGTTCAGCTCTCGGACGGCTTCTGCACCGTCCGCTTCCGGGAATTCGTTTTCCCGCCGGACTCCGCCGGCCAATCAGCGCTGCCTCGGACAGCCGTCTTCTTCGCAGTGCCCGCTCCTGCATGCGTTCCGGTCCTCCGCCTGGTTCCGGAAACATTTTTTTCACCTGACCATCTCCCGGATGATGTTCTCCGCGCCGGCTTCGTATAATATTTTGCGGCCTCGTCAAACAGAGGACGAAGCGCTTCATGATTGTCCAGCGCAAGAACACCGTCCGTCCTCGACCGCACAAAATGCGTCAGCTTCCGCATGTATTCATCGCCTGTGATCGTCCCCTCGGCCACATAGTTCAGGCCCTTCTCCCAGCTTGCCGTGAGCTCCGGATTCAGCAGGGACCGGATCGAACAGAACACAACGTCGTAGATCATCTCGCCGAGCAGCGTCGGCGTCAGAATCTGGGTCTTTTTATTCAGTGCAATATATTTATTTCCAACCAGTTTTTTCAGGATCTCCGCGCGTGTGGCGCTCGTCCCGATGCCGCAGCTTTTGATCTGCGCCCGCAGCTCCTCGTCCTCGATCAGCTGCCCCGCATTTTCCATCGCGAGAATCATCGAACCGGAATTATACCGCTTGGGCGGAGAAGTCTCCCCCTCCCGGATCACCAGGGAATCCACCAGAAGCTGCATCCCTTTCCGGATCCTTTTCAGCTGTTCAGAAAAGACAGTATCCTTCACAAACGTGGCGTTCTCATCCTCCGCCGTCAAAGCAGATTCTTCCGCCGCCTGACCTTCCTCTTTCCCGGCAGCATTCTGTTCTCCGGGCGCCTCATCCGGACTGTCCCCCGCCTGTGTATTCTTTTTCTTACGGTCATAAGGATTTCCTGCCACTTTAAAGTATCCCTCCGAGAGAAGAATCTTAAAAGAATAAAAAAATTTCTCTGCCGGCGCATCCGGCATGCCGGCCGGCTTCATCGCCGTCACCATGCTCACTTTCTGGAACTCGGCCGCCGGGTAAAAAATGCTGAGAAATCTGCGGACAATCGCCGCGTAAACACCGGCCGCCGTTCCCTTCACGGAACGCAGCGCCGAAAGCCCCTGCCCTGTCGGAATAATCGCGTAGTGATCCGTGATCTGCTTGTCATTGACATAGCGCGTGCGGGAAATTTTCCGGTATCCCTCATCCTGCAGTATCTCTTCCGCGAACGCCGAAGCCGGTGCGTAACCCTTCAGTCCTGTGATATTTTTATGGATTTCCTTTGCCACCGCGCTCGAAAGCACACGCGCGTCCGTACGCGGATATGTCACCAGTTTTTTCTCATAGAGCTCCTGTACAATCCGCAGAGTCTCATCCGGACTGATCTTGAACATGCGGGAACAGTCATTCTGCAGCTCGGCCAGATTATAGAGCAGCGGCGGATTCTTTTTCTCCTTCTTGCGCTCAATAAAATCAACGACCGTCTCGACCCGCCTGTTCTCTGCCGGAGCCTCCCCCATCAGCCTGGAAATCAGTTCTTCCGCGTCCTCTTTCCTGCGGAAACCATTTTCCTTATAAAGCTTCGGGGACAGATAGTACGCGGAGCCTTCCACCGCCCGAAATTCTCCGGTAAGCTTTTTTCCTTCAAAATTCACATTCTGAAGCACACGGTAAAACGGCGTCTTCACAAACTGGCGGATCTCCCGTTCACGCCGGACGATCATCCCGAGTACACACGTCATGACACGGCCGACCGAGACAACCGAGTACTTTTCCCCGAGATAATTCGCAATCGAATTCCCGTATCTCAGCGTCAGAAGCCGCGAGAAATTAATCCCCATCAGATAATCTTCCTTCGCCCTGAGATAGGCCGCTTGGGAGAGATTATCATATTCGGACAGATCCCTGGCCTCCCGGATCCCGCGCAGGATCTCCTCCTCCGTCTGCGAATCGATCCAGACCCTTTTCCGTTCCTTTCCCCTGACGTTCGCCATCTGCTCCACCAGACGGTAAATATACTCTCCTTCCCGCCCGGAATCCGTACACACATAGATGACAGTCACATCACGCCGGTTCAGCAGACCGCTCACGATATCAAACTGCTTTTTTACCCCCGGAATCACCTCATACAGGAACGTCTCCGGGATAAACGGCAGCGTGGAGAGACTCCATCTGCGGTACCTCGGATCATACACCTCCGGATAACTCATCGTGACCAGATGACCGACGCACCACGTCACAATGTAGGAATCCGATTCCAGATATCCGTCATGACGCTTCATTTCCTCCTTCAGCGCACGCGCGAATTCCTGTGCCACACTCGGTTTCTCCGCGATAAACAGTGATTTCGGCATCGAATCCTCCTTTTCTTTCGCAAAACACACAGTTATCATACCATTTTTTTCAAAAATGTCAATTTGTTTTTTCGAACATATGTTCTTTTTTCTGTTCCTCAATCTTGAGGAGATTCCCACTTTGCGCACGGATATTCAGCTGCAAAGCAGCTTTCCTCTGCATTTCCTGCACATCTGTGCGCGAAGTGTCTTTTGTGCCACAGACCGAAATTTTCCGTGAATCATGCAGAAGGCGGCTTTTCCTCCTGCCCGCCTGCGCTAAAACAGCGGCAGAACATAAGTTTCCGCCGCTGTACGGGTACTGCTTTCTTTTGCACAAATATCAAAAATTATTTTGCCGCGATATACCCCAGTGCTTTCAGTGTCTCCGCGCAGAGCACTGCTCCGCCGGCGGCTCCGCGCACCGTATTGTGCGACAGACCTACAAACTTAAAGTCGTAAACGGTATCTTCACGGATACGTCCGATCGAAACTCCCATGCCTCTCTCATAATCAACATCCAGCTGAACCTGCGGACGATTATCTTCCTGCATGTAGCGGATAAACTGCTTCGGCGCGCTCGGAAGCTTCAGTTCCTGCGGAAGTCCGGAAAAGTTTTCCAGCTTTTCGATCAGCTGTTCCTTCGTCGGTTTCTTTCTGAATTTGACAAAGACAGCCGCCGTATGTCCGTTCAGAACCGGAACACGGATGCACTGGCAGGTGATCACCGGAGACTTCGCCGGAACGATCACACCATCCTCAATTTTGCCCCAGAGACGGAGCGGCTCTTTCTCACTCTTCTCTTCTTCGCCGCCGATATACGGAATCACATTCTCCACCATCTCCGGCCAGTCCTTAAATGTCTTTCCTGCTCCGGAAATCGCCTGATATGTAGTGGCGACAACCTCATACGGCTCGAACTCTTTCCACGCGGTCAGCGCCGGCGCGTAGCTCTGGATGGAGCAGTTCGGCTTTACCGCGATAAATCCTCTCGTAGTGCCAAGGCGCTTCTTCTGGAACTCGATCACCTTGAAATGCTCCGGGTTGATCTCCGGAACGACCATCGGCACATCCGGCGTCCAGCGGTGCGCGCTGTTGTTGGAAACAACAGGTGTCTCTGTCTTCGCGTACTCCTCCTCGATCGCCTTGATCTCGTCCTTCGACATGTCGACTGCTGAGAATACAAAATCTACGCTCGCCGCAACTTTCTCCACTTCGTTGACGTTCATGACCACGATCTTCTTTACGGCCTCCGGCATCGGCGTAGTCATTTTCCATCTTCCGCCGACAGCCTCCTCATACGTCTTTCCTGCGCTGCGCGCGCTCGCCGCCAGCGTTACAACCTCAAACCACGGATGATTCTCCAGCAGTGAGATAAATCTCTGTCCGACCATGCCGGTCGCTCCTAAAATTCCGACTTTTAATTTCTGACTCATTTTTTCATTCTCCTCTTTTTGCGTGTTTATCACGCGTACATTTGTATTTACCTAAAATACACTCCTGACAGTCAATTGTCAAGAGGTATTTTCGCTCACTTTTCCAGATATTCCCTGCACTCCGCAATCACACGCCGCATCATCTCCTCACCTGGCGCGCCGTACGTCAGCCGCTTCTCCACGCAGGTCTTCATGCTGATCGCCTCATAAATATCCTCGTCAAACACCGGGCTCTCCTTGCGGAATTCCTCCAGCGTCAGATCATCCAGCGCCTTGTCCGCCGCTATGCAGGCAAGCACCAGCTTTCCGGAAATACTGTGCGCGTCGCGGAACGGCACGCCGCGGCCCACCAGATAATCCGCAACATCCGTTGCGTTCGTAAAGCCATTTTTCGCGGAAGCCTCCATTACATCCTTCCGGAAACTCATTGTCGCAAGCATTCCGGCAAAGAGAGGAAGACAGCTGTTTACCGTATCGATCGCGTCAAACGCGCCCTCCTTGTCCTCCTGCATATCCTTGTTGTAGGCAAGCGGAATCCCCTTCATCGTCACCAGCAGTCCCATAAGCGCGCCGTAGACGCGGCCTGTCTTGCCGCGCACCAGCTCCGCAATATCAGGATTCTTCTTCTGCGGCATGATGCTGCTGCCCGTGCTGTAGCTGTCATCGATCTCCACGAACCGGTACTCATTCGAATTCCAGATAATAATCTCCTCCGAAAAACGGCTCAGATGCATCATGATCGTCGCAAGCGCCGACAGATATTCAATCAGGTAATCCCGGTCCGCAACAGAATCCATACTGTTGCGCGTCGGTCCCGCAAACCCCAGCAGTTCCGCCGTATAATCCCGGTCAAGCGGATACGTAGTCCCCGCGAGGGCCCCCGCCCCGAGCGGACAATAATTCATTCTCCGGTAAATATCCGCCATGCGCTCTCTGTCGCGGCGGAACATCTCAAAATACGCCCCCATATGATGTGCCAGCGTAACCGGCTGGGCCTTCTGCAGATGCGTAAAACCCGGCATGTAAGTTGCGACATTCTCCTCCATGATTCCAAGCAGAACCTCCAGCAGTTCTTTCAGAAGTCCGTCCGTTTTCTGAACCTGCTCCCGCACATACATCCTCATATCGAGCGCCACCTGGTCATTCCGGCTGCGCCCCGTGTGAAGCTTTTTCCCCACGTCGCCGATACGGTCAATCAAATTTGCCTCAACAAAGCTGTGAATATCCTCGTATTCAGCCGTGACCGCAAGCGCCCCGCTCTCCATATCCGCAAGGATCGACGCAAGCCCCCGAAGAATTTCATCCCGTTCATCTTCCGTCAGGATTTTCTGCTTCGCAAGCATTTTTACATGAGCCATGCTGCCCTCGATGTCCTGCCGGTAAAGTCTCTGATCAAATAAAATTGAAGCGTTGAAATCATATACCATCTGATCCGTCTGTTTCGTAAAACGTCCGCCCCATAACTGTGCCATAGCCGTCTCCTCTTTCCCCTTGGCATTACTATTCCTTATTAGTCAGCGATTCCCAGTTTACCACAGAAGCAGGAAACTTGGCAAGTAAATCTTACAGTCTTCAGGACAAACGCATAAATACCGTTACTGTTATTTCGCGAATGAACCATCTATCTGCACTGTTACAGCAGCTTCCCCAACTTTCTCCCCGGTAACTTTTCCGCCCGCTTCTTCCTTTTGGGGAACTGTCTTTGAGAAGGCAAAATTAACATTACCATTCTTCTTTCCAGACCTCAATTCCCGCTCTCTTTTTGAAAAGACGCATCCGCAGTAATCCTGCCGGTACAGTCCGTATTCCCGCGACAGCTCCGTCGACCGCTTATATCCGTTCTTCTTCTTGAAATCAGACGGAAGCCACTTTACGCCATATTTCTGCGCTTCCTCCATGCCGATCTGATTCAGAACCTCCGCATTTTTCAGAGGACTGATCGTGAGGGTTGTCGTAAAATAATCAAATCCTCCTTTTGCCGCTTCCCGCGCCGCTTCTCCAAGGCGCAGGCGGAAGCAGACCTGACAGCGCTCTTCGCCCTCCGGGACATGTTCGAGTCCCCGCACCGCCGCATAATATTCGGACGGCTCAAACCGTCCTTCGATAAATTGTACCGGATGTTCCGTTTTCATCTCCCTGATCAGCCTCTGCTGTTCCGCGGCGCGGTAATGATACTCTTCTTCCGGATAGATATTCGGATTAAAATAGAATACTGTAATCGCAAAATACCTGGAAAGATACTCCAGCACATAACTGCTGCAGGGCGCACAGCAACTGTGAAGCAATAGCGAAGGAACCTTTCCATCTTCCTCCGCAAGCACACGCTCCAGTTCTTTTTGATAATTCTTCTTGTTCTGCATAATCATAATCCGTACCGTCTCTTTCCATATGCGGGCCTGCGCATAAATAAGCCGACTGCCGTATCTCTGATCTGACACGGCAGTCACTCTGTTGTTCTGCCACAGTAACTTTCATCCTGTGACAAAAAAAGATTATCTCAGATTCCACTTAATTGCATATACACCGGATCCCTGAGGATCATAGCTCGCCCTCATTACTTTAATATAATATATTCCGGGTTTAATTTTCAGGTCAGTATTTGTATACTGTCTGACACTGTGATAGACATCTCCCGTATCCTTATGTGTACAGACCTTGATTCCTTTCGGATAACTTGGTCCGCGGAGATAAAAATCAAAATACCCGCTTGCTTCCGCGGCAATTGTGAGCTCAAGTACTTTGCTTTTCGTAACCTTGAATTTGTACCAGTCTCCCTTAGCCGCCTTCTCCCCGACACGAATAAGACCTTTCACACTTTTGTTCATCGGGATTGTAACTGCCTGAGTCTGAAAGCTTCCGCCCACATCCGCCACGGCCTGAACTCCCAATGTAAGGGCGAAAATTTTTTCGCTTGACACTTTAATATAATAGGTGCCTGCGCTCAAGCCATATATTGCATACCTGTCATCCTCAGCATCTACCAGCCTTGCACTCTTCTCCAGAGGTTTGAAATTGCTGTTCAAAAGAGTAACCAGCAGCGATCCGTATGAACTGCTGTAAGTATACGCACAATTGCCGGTCACCGCAATCTCACATGGTTTTTTGAGCACGATCTTATTATAAATATCTTTATATTCCGAATAAGACCCCGAAGAAGTATATACCCCTTCTTTCACTTTTTTCACATTGACAACAACAGATCCTGCCGCCATGGAAGTCATCCCGAACAATACGGCAAACAACAAAGAAGCAAGCAGCAGTTTAAAACCTTTTCCAACCACACTTTTCTCTCTCATCCATCGATCCTCCCTGATTAAAAGTATATATTATTTTGTGATTGTAACATATTCTAAAAGATATTGCAATTACATTACTGTCATTTTTCTGATAATTTATTCACAATTGGATATTTACAACAATTCTGTTCACCCGTCCGTCAAAGTTCTCATATGATAAAACAGGCGAGACACCGCCGGAATTTATCATACAGGAGGTACCAACATGCCGTTGCTGGAACTTGACCATGTCAGCTATTCCTACCACAGCAAAAGCGGCGAGACATACGCAGTATCTGATATCTCCTTTCAGGTTGAAAAAGGAGAATTTATCGCTGTCACGGGACCAAGCGGATGCGGAAAATCAACGCTTTTATCCCTGATCGCCGGGCTGATTTCTCCCAACGAGGGGACAATCCGCTTAAATGGCAGCAGTCAATACAAAGAAACGACAAATATTGGATATATGCTTCAGAAAGATCATCTGTTTGAGTGGCGGAGTGTCTACCGCAATGTAGTGCTCGGCCTTGAGATACAGCATAAACTGAACGAAACTGCCGCCGCGCATGTTCAAAAGATGCTGGAAACATACGGACTGGCGCGCTTTGCAGATGCCAGACCCTCGGAGCTGTCCGGCGGCATGCGTCAGCGGGCTGCCCTGATCCGGACACTTGCGCTCGATCCGGAACTGCTCCTTCTCGACGAGCCTTTCTCAGCGCTTGATTTCCAGACAAGACTTTCTGTCTGCGACGATGTCGCTTCTATTTTGCGGAAAGAAAAAAAGACGGCCATTCTTGTGACTCACGATCTCTCCGAGGCCGTCAGCATGGCGGACCGGATTCTCGTTCTTTCAGACAGGCCGGCACATCTGCACCAGATTCTTGAGATACATTATGACAAACCTGACATGACTCCGCTCGAAAAGCGGAGCGCGCCGGAATTTCAGAAATATTTCAATCTCTTGTGGAAGGAGCTGAACACGCATGGATAACAGGAAAACTTCTGTTTCGCATCAGGCTTATCTTGACGGAATTACCAGACGGCAGCGCAGGATAATGGTTATCCGGATTTTGATCTTCGTGCTGTTTCTTGCTCTGTGGGAAACGGCAGTCCGTCAGAAATGGATCGACGGGTTTATTTTCAGCAGTCCGTCCCGTGTCCTGGGAACTTTCGCGCAGATGTGGCGCGACCGCAGCATCTTCCTTCACACAGGAATCACACTGCTGGAAACTCTGACCAGTTTCCTTCTTGTTGTGCTGATTGGGACAGGATTCGCACTGCTTCTCTGGTACAGTACAGAGTTGTCGGCAGTCCTCGAGCCGTATCTGGTCATCCTCAACGGCCTGCCGAAATCAGCCCTTGCGCCGCTGCTGATCGTATGGCTCGGCGCAAACATGAAATCGATCATTGTCGCCGGTATCTCTGTGGCAATTTTCGGAACGATCCTGAATCTGTACACCGGTTTTTCTGAGACGGACCCAGATGAAATCAAACTGATTTATACGCTGAAAGGCACAAAAAAAGACGTCCTCACCAAAGTCATCATACCCGGTACCGTTCCGCTGCTCATCAGCATCATGAAAGTAAATATCGGGCTGTGCCTTGTGGGCGTCGTCATCGGAGAATTTATCGGGGCAAAACAGGGACTGGGCTACCTGATCATCTATGGAAGCCAGGTTTTCAAACTGGACTGGGTCATTATGTCGATCGTAATTCTCTGTATTATCGCAATGGGATTGTACGCAATGATCAACTGCGCGGAAAAACTGTACCTGAAAAAACGGTAAAAGAAAACCAGTCAAATGCTCCTGTCCCGAAGTGCGGAACAGGAGCATCCCTTCTCTATTTATTTCTCAGCAGCCAGTAAATCCCGTACGCCGGCATTTTCACGCCGCGCGCCTCCATCTCATTTCCGGTAAGCAGATCCGTGTATATTCCGTCCTCCTCGCTGATCCACGCAGTCCGGTCATACTCGCTGAAATTAAACAGCGCCACCAGCTTCTGCGTTTCATTCTCGCGGATGATGCCGAGGATCGAATCATCCCAGGTATCGACAGTCCACACATTGCTGCTTCCCTGGAAAATATCCAGCGAAGCGCGGATTTTCTCCATCTTTGAAAGCGCCGTAAAGATATCGTTCTGCAGTGTGCCGGGCTCGCTGCGGAGCTCCGCAAGATCCCATCGGAATTTTCCGCGGTGCAGATAGCGCGAATCCGCCCATTTGTCCGGATCCTCATGATATGTATAATCGTTGACCTGGCCGATCTCATCCCCGCTGTAGAGCACCGGAATTCCGGACTGCACCAGCATGTAGCCATGCAGCATGATATCCAGCCGGGTCGCGCGGAACAGCGCGTCCCTCGTATGCTCGTAGACGGCTTTCTCAATCCCGCACAGAGAAGCAGTCGTTCCGCAGAGTCTCGCGTCTCCGGAGGTCGGGTCAGAATTATACAGCTCGCCGCGTGCAAAGGAATCATGGTACTGTCCGGTCAGGAAATCATTCAGATAGCGTTTGTGCGCTACCTCCTCGATCCCGAAATTCCGCAGCCATGGGTAATCAAGCCCCCAGCCGATGTCGTCATGGCAGCGCAGATAATTCAGGAAGACATACTCTTTCGGAAGCCCGTTCACAATGTCCATCTGACGGCGGAGCAGGCGTACATCGCGGGTGGCTACCGTATGCCAGGTTGACGCCATCGTCGTGACATTGTACAGCATATGGCACTCCGGCTTCTCCACGGAACCAAAATAAGGAACGACCTTCTCCGGCTCCATGACTACCTCACCGAGAAGCAGCACGCCCGGACACACGATCTCACAAATAATGCGCATCATGCGGACGATCGAATGCACCTGCGGCAGATTTCTGCAGGAAGTGCCGAGCTGCTTCCAGATATATGGAACCGCGTCGATGCGTATGATATCGATGCCCTTGTCCGCAAGGTTCAGCATGTTGTAAACCATCTCGTTCAGCACAACCGGGTTGCGGTAGTCGAGATCCCACTGATACGGATAAAAAGTCGTCATGACAAATTTTCCGAGATCCGGCAGCCAGGTAAAATTCCCCGGCGCGGTCGTCGGGAATACCTGCGGTACCGTCTGCTCGTACTGTCCCGGAATGTCAAAATTATCAAAGAAGAAATACCGGTCCTGATATTCTTTTTCTCCGGCGCGCGCGCGCTTTGCCCACTCATGATCTTCCGACGTATGGTTCATGACAAAGTCAAGGCAGATACTGATTCCTCTTTTGTGACATTCATCCGACAGCTTCTCGAGATCCTCCATCGTGCCGAGTTCCGGCTGTACCGTGCGGAAATCAGCCACGGCATAGCCGCCGTCATTCCGCCCTTTCGGGGATGCAAGCAGCGGCATCAGATGCAGATAATTGACATTGCATTCCTCAAGATAGTCAAGTTTATCCATCACACCTGTCAGGTTTCCGGCAAATGCGTCGACATACATCATCATGCCAAGCAGATCATTTCTCTTGTACCAGCCCGGATCCGCCTCACGGCTGCGGTCAAGCTTCTTCAGCGAATCCTTCCTCGCCAGATACCATTCATAAATTTTCCCGCACAGTTCCGCAAAAGCCTGTTCTCCATTCTCGTAAAGCTCATAGTAAAGCCATTTCAGCTCATCGTAATACTTCTGAAAACGTGTTTCAAATTCCTGTTCTCTTGTCTGTGTCTTTTCTCCCACGTTTGCTCTCCTTTTTTTATTTTCTTTAAAAACTCTGCCGCAATGCTGCCGGTTTACAGCATGAATAGTTCCCCTTATTTCTGCCAAAAATTATATCAGCAGCCCGAAAACATTTCAATACCCTGTTGTTATAAGGAGACCAATCTGACATGAAAATTTTATTCTATGATACAAAAAGCTATGACCGGGAATCGTTCTGCAGGCAGCTGTCCGATTTTCCCGACATCGAAATCGATTATCTGAAAGGCGATCTTTCCCCCCGCTCTGCCGTCATCGCGAAAGGCTATGACGCCGTCTGCGCCTTTGTCAGCTCTGACTTGGGCACGCAGACACTGGAACTTCTGGATTCCTACGGCGTTCATCTCGTGCTGATGCGCTGCGCCGGCTTCAACAATGTCGATTTAAAGACAGCCGCGCGCCTTGGCATCCGCATTCTGCGCGTCCCCGGCTACTCTCCGGAAGCAGTTGCCGAGCACGCCATGGCGCTCGCCCTCTCCGCCAATCGCCATATCCATAAATCCTACGTCAAGGTGCGCGAAAATGATTTTAGCCTCGGAGGCCTGATGGGCATCAATTTTTACAAAAAAACCGCCGGCATCGTCGGGACAGGAAAAATCGGCACCGCAATGGCGCGGATCTGCCATGGATTCGGAATGGAAGTCCTCGCGCATGACATTTACCAGAACCCGTCCCTCGGCTTCGTAAAATACGTGCCGCTCGATGAACTCCTTGCCAGAAGCGATCTTATCTCCCTGCACTGTCCCCTGACCGAGGAAAACTATCACCTCATCAGCAGGAAAACAATCCAGAAGATGAAGGACGGCGTCATCCTCGTCAACACTTCCCGGGGCGGGCTGGTCAACACGGAGGATCTGATCGAAGGAATACGCGCGAAAAAATTTTTTGCGGTCGGTCTGGACGTGTACGAGGAGGAAACGGCCAATGTATTTGAAGACCGTTCCAATGAAATCCTGGAAAATTCAGCGACAGCCAGGCTTCTCTCGTTCCCGAACGTGATCATCACATCACACCAGGGATTCTTCACAAAGGAAGCTCTGGCCGCCATCAGCCGGACCACGCTGGAAAACGCGCGCGCTTATATGGAAGGCCGGGCAACGCCAAATGAAGTGTAGGAAATCCGATCTCACAGCGGCTGGTATGCCTCCACATTAATCTGGTCGAACGTACTCATCTTCTGATAGATCACATTCGCCATCTCGATCAGCGGAAACGCGGCCACGGCGCCGCTCCCCTCCCCAAGACAGAGACCGCCGTCGATCACCGGCTCCAGATCCAGCTCCCGCAGAATGCGGCGGGCCGCCGGCTCTTTTGACACATGTGTGGCAAGCATATAGTCTCTGGCATACGGACAGAGACGAACCGTCAGAAGAGCCGCCACGGATGAGATAAAACCGTCGATCAGCACAGGAATATGGAAATACGCTCCGCCGAGGTAAATTCCGACCATTCCCGCAATGTCAAACCCCCCCACGCAGGCAAGGACGGTCAGAGGATCTTCCCTGGTCAGATTCCACCGGGCGATCGCCTCACCGATCACCTGAATCTTGCGCCCAAGTCCCTGTACCGACAGACCTGCCCCGCGCCCGGTCATCTCCTCGGCCGGAACGCCAAGAAGCGATGCCGCCACAGCGCTGGAAGTAGTCGTATTTCCAATCCCCATCTCCCCCGTCGCGATCAGACAGTAGCCCTCCTCCTTCAGTTCGCTGACAAGCTGGAGGCCGGTCTCAATCGCACAGACCGCCTCTTCTCTTGTCATTGCAGGTTCCTTTGCAAAGTTTTTTGTTCCGTATGCAATCTTGCGCTTTTCCACCCTCGGCGTATCGACTGCCATTCCAATATCGACCGGCCGGATATCCGCTCCCGTTTCGCGGCACATGATCGCGGCGCAGGACTTTTCATCGAGGAAATTTTCGGCCACAATTGCCGTTACCTCCTGCCCTGTCTGTGTCACGCCTTCTTCCACGATTCCATTGTCCGCACACAGAGGCACCAGGATTTTTCGGTCAGTCCTGACCTGCGCAGTATGCTGCGCCGCCGCAATGCGGGCAATGGCATCCTCCATCCAGCCCAGACTGTGCAGCGGTTTCGCAATACTGTCCCAGCGCTTTTTGCAAATCTGTGCCGCCGCCCGGTCCCCGGGAACGATCTCCTCCAGTACTTTTTCCAGTTTCAGTTCCATTTTCCTCTTCCTCCATCAGTTTTTACAGATCAAGGCAGAATACTACCAATACTACCGCACCGCCCCGATCAGCTCCTGCACGGATTCGACTTTCTGCTCTTTCAGATACTTCTCAATTCCATCGATAATTTCCAGCGTTACCACCGGATTGCGGAAATTTGCCGTCCCGACCGACACGGCCGCGGCACCCGCAAGTATAAATTCCAGCGCATCCTCCGCGCTGGCAATTCCTCCCATTCCAATGATCGGGATCTTCACTGCCTGGGCCGTCTGCCATACCATGCGCACCGCAATCGGATGGATCGCGGGACCTGACACGCCGCCGGTTTTGTTTGCGAGCGCAAATGTACGCCGGTTTACATCGATCTTCATCCCCGTCAGGGTGTTGATCAGAGAAACCGCATCGGCTCCTCCTGCTTCCGCCGCCCGGGCAATCTCCGTGATATCCGTGACATTCGGACTCAGCTTCATGATCACCGGCTGCTTTGCATGACGTTTGATTTCCTTTGTGATTGCTTCCACGGACGAGGGATTCTGGCCGAAGGAGATTCCACCGCACCTGACGTTCGGACAGGAAATATTGATCTCCAGCAGATCCGCAGGCTCATCCCCCAGACGCTCCGTTACTTCACAGTAATCTTCTGTCGTTCTGCCGCAGACATTGACAACCACTCTCGTGTCAAACTGCGCAAGAAACGGCAGATCCCGCGCACAGAATGTCTCAATTCCAGGATTCTGAAGACCGATCGCATTCATCATACCGCTTGGTGTCTCAGCAATCCTCGGCGTCGGATTGCCCGGCCACGGAACATTCGCCACGCCTTTTGTGACCACAGCTCCAAGCCTGGACAAATCCACCAGCTCCCCGTACTCCATTCCGGAGCCAAAAGTCCCGGAAGCTGTCATCACCGGATTCTTCAGCTCGACACCGGCTATCTTCACTTTCATATTATTCATATTCTGTCTCCTGTATTTTGTAACCTTAGATCTCAATCTCATCCGCCCGGAAAACCGGACCGTCTTTGCATATTCTCTTATTATGTACCTGAGAATGGCTGTCGATTTCTTTCGACCTGCAGACGCAGGCCAGGCAGGCTCCGATTCCGCAGGCCATCCGCTCTTCCATCGATACCCAGCACTCCATTCCATTCTCCGCCGCGTAAGTCTTCAGCGCGCGCAGCATCGGAGCAGGGCCGCAGGCGTAGATCACATCGGCCTCCAGATGATTCTCGCGGATGCAGTCAAGTACATTTCCCTTCGTTCCCGCTCTCCCGCTTTCCGTCGCGAAAAAGAAAGAACCGCGGCGCGAAAGTTCCTCTGCGAGAAACGTTTCATCTCTGTATCCGACAACCGTCAGTACCTCCCCTTCAAGCTCGGCGGCAAGCTGCACCATCGGAGGAATCCCGATCCCCCCGCCGATCAGAAACGCCCTTTTGCCTGCCGGACAGCGTTCAAGCGGAAAACCGTTCCCAAGCGGTCCAAGCAGCTCCAGCGTATCTCCGGCAGTACAGCGGGAAAATTCTTCCGTCCCCGCTCCCGCGACGCGGTAAACCAGACGTATTTTTCCCTTCTCCCGATCAATCTCACAGAGGCTGACCGGCCGCGGCAGCAGCCTGCTCTTATCCTTGCTGTACACGGAAACAAACTGCCCCGGCCTCGCCGCTTTCGCAATCTGTCCGGCACAGAGCCACATGCTGTATATGCCGTCCGCAATCTGTTCCTGCGAGAATATCTGTGCTTTTTCCATAAATTTTTCTGACATTCCTGCCTCCTTAACGATTCTGCAGCGCCTGACTGATATCTGCGATCATATCTTCCACAGCCGCACGGCTTGCCTCTGCAAAATTTTCTGCGCCGTAACTGCTGTATTTCTCCTGCATCCATGCAGCGATGATTCCGCGGGACGAATTTACAATGGCCCCCAGTCCATCCTCATTAAAATAATGCACGAGATCCGCGGCCTTGCCGCCCTGAGCCCCGTATCCCGGAACCAGGATATAACACTTCGGCATTATCTTCCGGAGTACCTTTCCCATTTCAGGGTAGGTTGCCCCGACAACAGCTCCCACATAGCTGTAGTTATCTCCCATGCAGCCATCCGCCCACTCAGCCACCTTTTCTCCTACCAGCTCATACAGCGGCCTGCCGTCGATCAGGCGGTCCTGAAATTCTCCGCTCGAAGGATTGGAAGTCTTCACCAGGATAAAAATTCCTTTTTTCTCTTCTTTGCAGACTTCAAGAAACGGCTTCACGCCGTCGGAGCCAAGGTACGGATTCACTGTGGCAAAATCCTCTCCAAACGGAGTCAGCAGCCTGCTGCCCACCTGCACCTTCCCAAGATGCGCCGCCGCATAGGCCGACGAGGTGGAGCCAATGTCTCCGCGCTTCACATCGCCGATCACTACCAGTCCTTTTTCTCTGCAGTAATCCACAGTCCTTTTAAACGTCAGAAGTCCCGGAATCCCGAACTGCTCATACATCGCGATCTGTGGCTTGACCGCCGGTATCAGATCATAAATCTCATCCACAATTGCCTTATTGTACTGCCAGATTGCCTCTGCCGCTCCCTCAAGCGTCTCTCCAAACTCTGTAAAAGCTGCTGTGCGGATATGTTCCGGGATAAACTTCATCATGGGATCCAGTCCCACGACAACCGGCGCGTTTGTCCGCTGAATGTTTGCAATCAGTTTCTGAATCATACTATCTCTCCTTTTCACTCGTGGTAATGCCCACAGTGCGGGCATGAAAGTTTACTGTGAAAATTCAGCGCTCCAGCGCTGAACGCACGAAAATGCGGCCGCGAAAGCGGCATTTTCCAATCGCATTTTCTGCGGATTTCTCCCACTTCACAGTTGATGCTCCTTCGTTCTGAATTTTCCGCCCTTTCTCGCGCAATTCCCGGATTCATTTCCTGATGTATGAAAAGAGATATTTTCTCACTCCGTTTGCCGCATAGGCCGCAAAGCAGAGACAGGATTTCACATACCCGAATCCGAGATAACGATACACCCGGAAAGTCATGCGGGCGGAATGAAATTTGCTTCCGGATTTTCCCTTCGAGGACAGACGGTATTTCAGAAGAGGCTCATCAATCGCCGCAGCCCTGCCATACTTTTTCAGAATCCGAAGCCAAGTAATGTAGTCTTCATGGCTGTCCTCATGCTCCATCGGAAATTCTCTTGCCACGTCCGCCCGCAAAACGACCGAGGAACAGTTAATGCAGTTATGAAGCAGCAGGCTTCTGTAAGTAATCTCCGGGCGGACTCCTATGACCCTCCCGGTACGTTCTCCTTCCGGCGTCAGCAGTTCCCTTCCCGCGGAACACAGAACGACTCCTTCCTGCTCCATCAGGGCTAGCTGTCTCTTCAGCTTGTCCTTCTCCCACCAGTCATCCGCATCCAGAAACGCGACATAATCTCCCCGGGCAAGCTGTACGCCGCGGTTCCGGCTGCCGGCCGCCCCAAGATTCTGCCCGTTCCTGTAACAATAAAAAAACGGAAGTTCCCGATATGGTTCCAGAACTTCATACAGATTATCCTGAGACTGGTCGTCAATCACCAGAATCTCCAGCAGAACGTCCTGCGCAAGAACCGAATCCAGAGCACACGCAATCGTTCCGGCGCAGTTATACGCCGGAATCACAACAGAAACCATCTTGTCCATTTTCTCACACCTTTATCTTCTCCTGCGTGCTTTTTATAACCGTATCCTTGCCCTTTTTCTGCGAAGCTGTCACCTGCCATTTCTCGACGCCCTCCGTATTTTCTTTCTGGAACAGGATTTTGACCGTTGTCGCGATCAGCTGCAGATCCAGAAGAAACGAATAATTCTCAATATAGGTCATGTCCAGCTTCAGCTTATCATACGGCGTCGTATTGTATTTTCCGTATACCTGCGCATAACCGGTCAGCCCCGCTTTCATTTTCAGGCGATAGGCAAACTCCGGTATTTCCTTCGTATACTGTTCGGCTATCTCCGGGCGTTCCGGCCTGGGTCCCACAAGAGACATATCCCCCTCAATAATATTGAGCAGCTGCGGCAGCTCGTCAAAATGAATATTTCGCAGAATCCGTCCGATCGGCGTTATACGGCTGTCGCCCTTCATGCAGAGGCGCGCGCCCTGCTTCTCCGAATCCACACACATGCTGCGGAATTTATAGACCTGAAATACTTTTCCATCCTTCGTCAGCCTGTCCTGTCTGTAAAAAACCGGCCCCCCGTCATACAGCTTAACCGCCAGTGCGATAATCACCATCAGCGGAGAAAGCACAACCAGCATTATAATAGAAAAAACAAGATCGAACGCGCGCTTGATCGCCTGCTTTTCCACGGTAAGACCTGAATTGCGGAACAAAAGCAGCGGCGTATCAAACAGATGAATTTTCTCGGAACTCATGATCATGATATCCGATATTTTCGGCAGACAGTAACATCTCAGATTTTCCTCAAAGCAGTATTTCAGAAACAGATTCCTTTCGTGCGACGGAAGATCTCCGATCACAATCGCCTCATATTTCAGGATTTCCTGTTTGATCCGATCAATCCCCGCACTCAGGGCAATTGAGCCCCCGAACGTATATTTATCGCGCCGGGAAGAAAGTTTCTTTTTCAGCGCATCCGGACTGATGGTATCATAAATCAGAAGTACCTGATGCGGAGGATAGATATGCGCATAGATCACACGCATAACCACCACCCAGCACAGCACGGCAATCAGATTGATTCCCGTCACCCGGAGCATCGGCGTAATATGGTGCAGAAATTTCCATCTTCCGATCAGGGAAAGCTGAAGATAGGTGATCGCATTCACGAGCAGCACGGAAAAAGTCTGCCCCAGAATCACATCAAGTACGCGCAGATATCCGACTTTAAAAGCAGAAAACAATTTCGAAATTAAAATAACCATCACCGCGTACAGCATGATCAGGGCCCAGTTCCCTCTGACGAATATCCTCCCAATGATCTCTTTATGACTATAATGTGTGAACCAGGTGCAGGCAAACACGGCAGTCTGGACAGCCACAATCAAAACAGACGCCAGAAACATCATCAGCCGTTTGTAACGCTCTCTTCTTCTCAAAACCAGTCACCCCATTCGTATTTTTCTACATTATAGGCTACTTCCTTTAAAATGACAACTAAAAAGATTCTTTTCTTCAAAAATCCGCCCCATACGTAAAAAAATGTATATTCATTACAAAAATATTAAGATTTTCTCTGTTCTGCAAACTTGATTTCTTCCTTATCAGACGATATACTATAAAATATCTCAAATACAGGGAAATATTGTTATCAGTATTTCCGGATTTTGCTTATTTATGGGAGGGGATTTATGAAAATCAAAAAATTACTGTCGGTGGCTTTTCTGACCGCAGGGCTGGCGCTCGTTTTGCCGGCGGCTGCTCCGCCCGGGGGAGGGATGAGAGACGCTTCTGTCGTCAGAGCAGAAGAATCCAAACCGGAAAAAGAGCCGGAGAAAGAACCAGAAAAAGAACCGGAAAAAGAACCGGAAGAAGAGAAAAAGCCCGAAGAAGGATGGCAAGAAGATGCGACCGGATGGTTCTATCTGTCTGAAGGGACAAGACTTACCGGCCTGCAGAAGATCGGCTCTGATTCCTATTATTTTAATTCAAAGGGCTACCGTGTCACAGGAGCAGTCATCGTCAAATCCAAACTCCACTACTTCAATCCCGGGACCGGCAAACTTGTGACGGGAGTGACGGGATTACAGCGCATCGGGACAAGCAGCGACTACTACTTCTTCCGCAGCGCCGGGGACGGGACCGTCGCGATGAACAGCTGGGTGACACATAAAGGGAAAAAATTTTACGCCGGCAGGAATGGAAAGATTCTGTTTGGCACACAGACGATCAACGGCAAGATGTACCATCTCACGCCGAAAGGAAGACTTACCTCCTATTCTAAATCTTCCTATAACGGCAAATACTATTATGCCAAGGCAAACGGACAGCTGAAGACAGGCCTGCAAAAGATTGACGAAAAATATTACTACTTCAGCCCGACTACCGGAGAGCGCACATCCGGCACTGTCACCGTAGGAAATTATACTTATTATTTCTCGGCAAAAGGAGTCGCCAAAACCGGCTGGATCAAGCTCGACGGCAAATACTACTACCACGACAGCAAGGGCCGCCGGAGACAGGGCGTGGCCGTCATAGATCAGAAGACCTACTACCTCGATCCAAATGACGGAGGAGCCCGCGTCTCAAACCGCTGGGTCGCCATCAACGGAAAGTACTATTATTTCTCGTCAAACGGAGCCATGGCAGTCGGCTGGCTCAAGGTTGACGGAAATACCTACTATCTGGGAACCAACGGACTCAGAAAAACAGGCCTGCAGACAATCGACGGCAAAAAATACTACTTCAACCCGAACGGAACCATGAAAACCGGATGGGTCACCGTAGAAAATGATACTTATTACATGAGTGCAAGTTCCTCGTCCGGATCCTACGGCGCCGCGGTTACCGGATGGGCAAAAATTAACGGGAAGAATTACTACTTTAAATCAACCGTGCTTCTGAAGGGAACCTGGCTTTACGATCCTGCCTCAAAGGCCTACTACTACCTCGACAAGACTACCGGCGAGGTTCTGACCGGAAAACAGACGATCAACGGCAGGGTCTACGATCTCGGCAGCACCGGAGCGTACAAGAGCGATCCGAACGCTGTCCCGAGCGGTCCAAAGGAGATCCGGGTCAACCGGGCCATGAACTGCATCACGGTATATCAGGGCGGCATTCCGATTAAAGCAATTGTCTGCTCGACCGCGGCCGACGGAGTCAGCACGCCGCTGGGAACCTTTACCCTCCTCGACAAGCTCCGCTGGCATGAGCTGAACGGTCCTTCCTGGGGACAGTACTGTTCCCACATTACATGGAATATCCTGTTCCATTCCGTACCGTGCACCCGTTACAATGACAACCATTCTCTTAACGTGTCGGCGTTCAACAAACTTGGAACGGCCGCTTCCGCCGGCTGCATCCGCCTGACAGTTGCCGACGCCAAGTGGATTTACGACAACTGTCCGATCGGCACAAAGGTTGTCATCTACGACGACTGGAGTTCTCCCGGCCCGCTGGGCAAACCGACAGCTCCAAAGATCACCGATCCCTCGAAGACCTGGGATCCGACTGATCCAAACGCGTAGTAAACTCTCATGCCTGCGCCGCGGGCATTACCACAATTCAAAACTCGTCTGCGAGCTGCACACCCGCCGGAGGCTTTTTGTGTCACAGGACGAAATTTCCTGTGACACAAAGAAATCCCCGTACCGGTTCGAATCCGGTACGGGGATTTCTTTGACTTTTCACAATCAGGATTCACGAGGATACTCTTTTCTGCTGCCGAAAACCTCTCAGCTATGGTCTCAAAAGAGCCATGACCGCCTGCAAAGCCTCCTTCTCATCTGCTCCTGAACAGACCACCTCTATTTCATCTCCTTGCTGTACACAGGCACTCAGCACACTGAGCAGGCTCTTGGCATTAAATTCCCTGTTCCGGAAATGAATCGTGATCTTTGAATCATATTCAACCGCTTTCCTGCACAGGTCGCCGGCCGGCCTCAAATGCAGGCCAAGCACATTCCTGATCTTAGCTTTCTCACTAACCAATGCTCAATCCTCCGTATTAACCTCATTTTCTAGCAAAACATCCTCCGGTACCGAAGTCACTACGATAGTTACATCGGAAGCAAGCTCATAACCATCGGGAAGTTCAATCTCAACAGGTATTTCATAGCTGCCTTCCTCTTTGCACACGTCAAGATCAATCCTGCCGTGTATATCCTCCATACTGACGCTGTATACGCTCTCATCCTCGGAATGAATCCGAATGGGAACGGCGTCAGCCGGTGAATAAGTCAATGTCATTCCTTTCGGTTTATTCAGAAGTTCCAGACTGGACAGCGGCAGGCTGATCGTCCGGTCTCCTGTCTTCTCGATCTGTACCGTAACCGATATGGTCGGCTCCGCATCTGCAATCAGCCGGATATCCGTCTCCTCCGCGAGAAGCGTCGAGATATCCACCTCCTGTGTGATCGTCTCAGACAGTCCTTCGACAGACACCGCATCCTCCAGAACAATCTTTCCATCCAGCCTCGCCAGCGCTTCCTGCGTTCCCACCAGACTGACCGCCACGGGAACTGTCGAGATACCTGTGATCCGGTATCCCTCCGCAGGCTCTCCGTAAGTGCCTACCGTGACAGAGATGTCATTCATAACCTCCCACAGTTTGATCTTTACGCTGACTTCATTTCCCGGAATCAGAACTCCGGAAGAATCCTTGATCTGTATCCTCTCCATCTGACTCTCATCAAATCTTGTACCATTTTTGTCGTACACCTGCAGCACTACCTGGCGCGTCTGATCCATGCTGAGCCCGGTGACGGCAACCTCCGCGCTGATCTTCCCGATCTTGTTCAGAAGGCTCTCCGGCCCCGCAACCTGCACAGTTCTTCCCTGTACGACCTCCATCGTCCCCACTTCGTACCCGTTCGCGGGACGCTCGCCGTTTGTGGTGACCGTAATCATAAATTCCTGCTGCGTCAGCTGCTCCAGCTGCACCTTCATGACCGAAGGATAGATCTCAATCTCATCCCAGGTAACCGCCGCATTGTCGCAGGTGACATGCAGAGGAACAGCGTTCATATCGGTCATGGCCTCCATATCGGCGACCACCGTAAAGTTCGACGCTGACAGCCGGTCCAGAACACTGGAACGCTCCGTCACTTTCAGAGTGACTGTGGACCCATCCACCACATAGAAGACCTTATCAATGTCAGTCACACTGTCTTCATTCATAAACTGTACCCTGACGTCTCTCAGCAGCATCGAATCATATGGATTATTCACATTGGTAACCAGAAGCCATATCAGCACTGCCACCGCTAACGACAGCACCTTCAGTGCCAGATTTCTGGTCAGCCTGCGCCCCAGATTTCCGGTCTGCTCATGTCTCATCCCTGCCCCAACCTTTCCACAATCTGAATTTCTTCTGTGTCACAGACTTGTTCTGCACAACCAGCAGCTCCTCACGAAGCTGTTCCGGAGTCACAGGTCCGCGCAGTTCACGCTTGTAGGCAATCGAAATATGTCCTGTCTCCTCCGACACGATAATCGTAAAGGAATCCGACACTTCGCTGATGCCAAGCCCCGCCCTGTGTCTCGTTCCCAGTTCCTTGCTCAGGAACATACTGTCAGACAGCGGCAGATAACAGGTTGCCGCAGTAATCCTGTTCCCCTTGACCAGAACCGCTCCGTCATGCAGAGGAGTATTGTGTTCAAAAATATTGATCAGGAGCTGGCTGCTCACAACAGAATCAAGGACAATGCCTGTCCGCTCATATTCCTGCAGCGTCACTTCCTGCTCGATTACAATCAAAGCGCCCGTCTTTACGCGTGCCATCTCCACGACAGCCTTCACAATCTCATTTACCGTCCTGTCACTGAAACGTTCCGTCACAGCGCGCCCGGAATCCAGCGGAATCAGCGAAGATACGATCTGTTTTTCCCCCAGCTGCTCCAGAACTCTCCTCAGCTCCGGCTGGAAAATAACCACTACCGCTATGATCGCTATATTAAGCGCATGGCTCACAATATAGATCAGTGTTTCCATATGGAAAAGATAGATCACAGAAACACAGATCAGCAGAACCATAATTCCTTTTAAAAGTGTCCACGCCCTTGTATTCTTAATCCAGAGCAGCAGACTGTATACCAAAAACGTCAGAATGATTATCTCCAGTACATTCGTGAACGTGATTTCCTTCATGGATTGGGTGAACCAGGACAGGATGCCGCTCAGCGCCAGCCTTATATTGTTCATTCCAGTTCTCCTTTCGGTGATTATACAATTCAGTATATCACACATTTTCGTCCGTGCATACCATCTTTTTTTCTTTTCCCAAATATTCCTTCGTTAGCGTTACCGCAACTTCATCATAGACCTCCAAAAATGCGGCAGTGTCATCTGTGCGCAGCCACCAGAAAAAACACGTTTCTGACCCCGGCGCGTTTCAGCACGCGGCTGATCTCATCTATCGTACTTCCGGTCGTATAGACGTCATCTATGACAAGCACGGACTGTACATCGGAAAGATCCGCGCTCACCTCAAACGCATTCTTCAGATTGGTCCTGCGCTCCTGCCCGGACAGTTTTTTCTGATCTTTTGTATTTTTCCGTTTTCTGACCGCATGCGGCATGACCGGAATCCCCGTGAGGCTTCCGATCTTTTTCGCGAGCAGTTCCGATTGATTGAACCCTCTTCTGTTCTTTTTCATCCAGTGCATCGGAACAGGAATGATCCGCTGAGGCCTCCACAGAAACAGCCATCTCTCTGCCCGCCAGACCATGGCTTCCGCATAAAAATCCAGATATTCCCGCCTGTTGGAAAATTTCATGCGCTGCACGGAATCACGCATCTTCCCAGCATAGCGAAACGCCGCAATTCCCTGTGTAAAATCATGGGTACGCTTAAGACAGTCATCACAGTATTCTTTTTCCGATCTGTCCAGCATTTTCCCGCATTTCAGACAATACGGCTGTATAATCCAGGGAAGCTCTCCCCGGCATTCCCCGCACACTCTGTCCTTCCCGACCGGAATAATCCGGTCGCACAGAGGACACCTCGGAGGATACAGAATACCAAGGGCAGATTTTCCTGCCCGTTTCACGTACCTGACTACTCTTTGATCTGATAATAAATTCTTTTTCTTCAACAGCAGAACCTTCTGCTCTTCTCCTTTTCAGTCCGCATACCCACCTGCAGACTGAGCCGCACTGTTCTGCACTTTATCACATGATGCTGGGTTCAAAAGGTATTTTGCCCCCATGATGCCACGGATTTCGCCCTGCCGAAGCACAGCATCATTCATTTTATCCCGTTCAGCTCCCTGATCCGCTGTGCCAGCGTCGTGTAGCGCCGCTGTTCCATTGTATTTCTGATCATCTGCTGAAACGTAGCGTCATCTCCGACCAGAGTCACACATTTGCGTGCTCTGGTCACAGCCGTGTACAAAAGATTCCGGTTCATCAGCATCCTCGGACCGGACAGCAGAGGAATCACGATCGCGGGGTACTCGCTGCCCTGCGATTTATGTATGGTCACGGCATAGGACAGTTCCAGCTCATCCAGACCGGAAAACGGGTATTCCACCATACGGTGATCGTCGAACTCAACAGTCATGCACTCCGTATGAGGATTGATCTCCCGGATAATTCCCATATCCCCGTTAAAAATACCGAGTCCTTTTTCCGCGGCAACCCCGTGTTTTCCTCGAATCTCCCACTCTGTCTGGTAATTGTTGCGGATCTGCATGACCTTATCTCCTTCGCGAAACAGCATCTCCCCATATTCATGTTCCGCCTTGTTTTTTGACGGAGGATTCAGATATTCCTGAAGAATCCGGTTGAGCCGTTCCACGCCAAGCAGCCCCTTCCGCATCGGCGTCAGTACCTGGATATCATACACCGAAGCATTCACATAGCGCGGCATCTTGTCCCGCACAAGCTGGATCACGATGCTGATGATCACATTCACATCCTGCCTTTTCAGGAAGAAAAAATCAAGACTTTTGTTGTCAAGCGGCACCTGCTCGCCCCGGTTAATCCTGTGGGCATTCACAACAATATCGCTCTCGGACGCCTGTCTGAAAATCCGGGTCAGCCTCACAACCTGAATACAGCCGGACGAAATAATATCCTTCAGGACGCTGCCCGGCCCCACAGAGGGAAGCTGATTCACATCGCCGACCATGATCAGTCTTGTCCCGACAGTGACTGCGCCGAGCAGCGCATGCATCAGATAAATGTCCACCATCGACATCTCGTCCACGATGATCACGTCCGCCTCAAGCGGATTTTTCTCATCGCGCGCAAAATTCCCGGAATTTCCTTCTTTCCCCGCGGAGATCTCCAGCATCCGGTGTATCGTCTTCGCCTCGCAGCCGGTCGTCTCCGTCATTCTCTTCGCCGCTCTTCCCGTCGGCGCCGCAAGCAGGATATCCAGCCCTTCCGACTCAAAATACGTGATCAGTGTGTTGATAATCGTCGTCTTTCCGGTCCCCGGACCGCCCGTGATCACCAGAAGCCCGCAGCGGACAGCCTCGACCACCGCCTGCCTCTGCATCTCATCAAGCTGTGTCGACGATGCTTTCTCAATCACGGAAATCTTCTGAAGAACCAGCTTTTCATCGATCGGCGCCGTGATATTCAGATCATTCAGCATACGTGCAGTGTCCAGCTCAATGCGGTAGGCAGCCGCCCCGTAGATCAGCTTTATTCCCTGCTCCTCCTTCACGACGATCTTCCGCTCGATCGCGAGGTCTGTCAGATACTGTTCCTGATTCTCCGGCATTCCCCCAAGCAGTTCCGCGGCCTTCCGCATCAGCTCCTCCTGCGGAAGACAGACATGACCCTCTGAAACCGACTGCTGCAGCGCATACATGATCCCGCATTTGATACGGTATTCCGAATCCTGACGGATACCGGCTTTCCTTGCGATATCGTCCGCGATCCGGAAGCCGATTCCCGTGATATCATCCGCAAGACGATAAGGATTCTCCTGCATTACTTTGTAAATGTCGTTTCCATATTTCTGATAAATCTTAACGCTCATGGCTGTGCTGATGCCAAACTTCTGCAGAAAAATCGCCGCCTGCCGCATATCCCGCTTCTCATATACCTGGTCCGCAATCTCCCGCGCTTTCCTCGGGCTGATCCCTTTAATCTCCGCAAGCCGTTCAGGCTCCTCCTCAATGATGCGGAACGCATCTTCATGAAACCTCTGGACAATACGCGATGCGAGCGCCGCTCCGATACCTTTGACCGCACCGGAACTCAGATATCGTTCGATCGACTGCTCGTCCTCCGGTTTTCTGATCTCAAAGCTCTCCGCCTTGAACTGCTTCCCATACATGGCATGAGCGACATACTGCCCCTCTACCTCAATCATCTCTCCTTCATTAATGCAGGAAAGCATACCGACGCACGTCGTTTCTCCCTGCCCGGATTTCAGCACAAGTACCGTATAACCACTCTCTTTATTCCGGAAAATAATGCGGTCCACATATCCACTCAGTTTCTCCATCTGTGATCAGCTCTCCTGTATCCTGCCGTTGTTTGCCGCCAGCTCGACGAATCTCCCGGTGCCGACCGCAACAACTGTCATCGGATCCTCTGCCGTCACCGTGTTGATCCCGGTATGCGCCTCAATCAGTTCCTCCAGTCCGGAAAGCAGAGATCCGCCTCCGGTCAGTACAATCCCTCTGTCAACAACATCGGCGGCAAGTTCCGGAGGCGTACGTTCCAGGACGCTGTGCACCGCATCCACAATCTGGCTGGTGACCTCCTTCAGCGCGTCTCTCGTATCCTCGGAAGTAACGCGGATCGTTTTGGGAAGTCCTGTCACAAGATCTCTTCCCCTGACCTCCATCACCTTCGGCTCCGGCTTCTCAAAAGCAGTCCCGATTGTGATCTTGATCTCCTCCGCCGTCTGCTCCCCAATCATCAGATTATACTTTTTCCGGACATATTTTACGATCGCATCATCAAAGTCATCGCCCGCCACCTTGATCGAAGTGCTGACCACAATTCCGTCGAGCGAAATCACCGCGATGTCGCTCGTCCCTCCTCCGATATCCACGATCATATTGCCGCACGGCCGCGAGATATCGATCCCCGCTCCGATTGCGGCCGCGATCGGCTCCTCTATGATATGCACTTCCCGCGCTCCCGCCTGGTAAGTCGCATCCTCCACCGCTTTTTTCTCCACCTCTGTGACGCTGCTCGGCACGCAGATACTCACCCGCGGCTTTCGGAATGACATCCTGCCGATCGCTTTCTGAATAAAATGCTTCAGCATCTGCTCCGTCACCGTGTAATCCGAGATAACACCCTTGCGCATCGGGCGGACCGCAATCACATTCCCCGGCGTTCTCCCCAGCATCAGCCTGGCTTCCTCCCCGATTGCCTTGATTCTGTTTGTATCCCTGTCATACGCCACAACAGAAGGCTCCTTCAGAACAACCCCCTTCCCTCTCACATACACCAGTATGCTCGCTGTCCCCAGATCAATTCCGACATCCGTTGCCGCCATATAAAAACCCCTTTCTTTTCCTCATCCTTTTATATCTCCGCAGACTGCCGTCTGGTTCTTCCCTTGTCCCATTGTATCATGGTTGTTTCCAAATGGGAATTCACTAAATTATTTCTTAACTATTTTTTCTATTTTCTTTATGAAATATACAGGTCTGCCGGAATTCCAGAAGAAAAAGCCTGACATACGTCAGGCTTTTTCCGGAAAGAGAAAAATTTGGGTTGAAAAATGTTTGCTTTGTGCATGAGACCCAACTCATACACGAAAATATTT
>CANQUH010000025.1 GCA_947626965.1 uncultured Lachnospiraceae bacterium | reverse complement strand
AGCTTCAGGTAGGCCGCTTGAACCTGCCGGCGACGGCAGGTCTGGATAGATGACCATTCACGACATAACCCGGCTTACCGTCCTGCTCATGTACTGTCGTACCTTCTCTTATCTTATTGTTGTAATCCCCCGAAAACTGGTATAGAATAGACTGCGGCGTGACGGATGCTCTGCGGGAGGTGAATATGGAAAAAGATTTCAGGGATTTTAAATATTTGATGGCGACAATGCGCTATATCACTTTTATGCGCCCTGTGTTCAACACCAGGGCTTTATTTAGCGATGAAACGGAAAATTATGTGACGCCGATGGAACCGAAGCCGGGAGACAAGGTAAGGATCCGGTTCCGGACGGCGAAGGACAATGTGGACAATGTATATCTGATCATGGGCGCGCAGAGAAAGCGCATGAAGATTGAGAAAAGCGAAGGCAAATTCGATTATTTTGCAGTGGAGATCGAGGCCGGCACGGAGCCGATCCACTACTATTTTGAGGTTCAGGCGGGGAAGATCCGGTGCTTTTACAATAAATGCGGCGTTTCAAAGGATCTGCAGGACAGCCGCGCTTTTTCGGTCATGCCGGGGTTCGCGACGCCGGACTGGGCGAAGGGCGCCGTCATGTACCAGATTTTTACGGACAGATTCTGCAACGGAGATCCGTCCAACGATGTTGAAGATCACGAGTATTATTATATCGGAAAATATACCGTGCGGGTAAAAGACTGGGACAAAGTTCCTGATCCGTCGGGTGTTCACGAGTTTTACGGGGGAGATCTGCAGGGGGTTCTCGATAAACTTGACTACCTGCAGGAACTTGGGGTTGAGGTGATTTACTTTAATCCTCTGTTTGTCTCCCCGTCGAATCACAAATATGACATCCAGGATTACGATCATATCGATCCGCATTTTGGAGTGATTCTGTATGAGGACGGAACTCCGCTTCCGGACGGGCATGTGGAGAACCGCTTTGCTTCCCGCTATATTGCCAGGGTGACGGACCGCGCGAATCTTGAGGCGAGCAATCTCTTTTTTGCGAAGCTGATGGAGGAAATCCACCGCCGCGGGATGCGGGTTATCCTCGACGGTGTGTTCAACCACTGCGGCTCCTTCAATAAGTGGATGGACCGCGAGCGGATTTATGAGAATCAGGAAGGCTATGAGAAAGGGGCATATCTGTCCGCTGACAGCCCGTACCGGAGTTTTTTCAAATTTCACAATGAACATGACTGGCCGTATAATTCCTTTTATGAGGGATGGTGGGGGCACAATACCCTGCCGAAGCTGAACTATGAGGGATCGCCGGAGCTTGAGGAGTATATTCTCGGCATCGCAAAAAAATGGCTCCTTCCGCCCTACAATGTTGACGGATGGCGGCTCGACGTGGCGGCGGACCTCGGATTCAGCAATACATATAATCACGCGTTCTGGAAGAAATTCCGCGCGGAAGTCAAGAAGATAAAGTCGGACGCTCTCATCATCGCGGAGCACTACGGGGATCCCGCTGCGTGGCTTCGTGGGGACGAGTGGGATACCGTGATGAATTACGATGCGTTTATGGAACCTCTGACCTGGTTTTTTACCGGGATGGAGAAGCACAGCGATGATTTTCATCTTGGAATGCTGGGTAATGCCGACACTTTTGTGAACAGTATGACATATCATATGTCGAGGCTGATGGCTCCTTCTCTGCAGACGGCGATGAACGAGCTGTCCAATCATGATCATTCCCGCTTCCTCACAAGGACGAATCACAAGGTCGGCCGTATCGCGAAGCTCGGGGCGCAGGCGGCCTCGGAAGGGGTGGATACCGCCGTGATGCGCGAGGCGGTGATTATGCAGATGACGTGGCCGGGAGCTCCGACCGTTTACTATGGGGATGAGGCGGGGGTATGTGGATTTACGGATCCGGACAGCCGCAGGACCTACCCCTGGGGGAAAGAAGACACCGTCATGCTCGGGTTCCATAAGGCCGCAATCCGGATGCACAAGAAATATAAAGTGCTGTCGCACGGATCGCTGAAATTTCTGTACAGGGATTACAACTGTCTTGCCTACGGCCGGTTCAGCCTGGAAGAACAGATTGTCGTAGTGTTTAACAATAACGGCGACGGCAGCAGGGAGATCCGGATCCCGGTCTGGGAGATCGGAGTGAAGAACGGGGACACCATGTACAGAGTCATGTTTACAGACACAAAAGGATTCTGTGAGGAACCGCTTGTGTACGGCGTGGAGTCCGGGGAAGTTGTGATCACGCTTCCGAAAATCTCCTCCGCGGTGCTGGTAAAACATATCGGACAGGAACTTCCGCTGTAAAGGGGAGAGTGCAGGAGAAAGATTTATGAAGAAACGCACGTTTATTATTTTTGCGGCGGGCATTACGCTGCTTCTGCTGCTCATGGGGGTATATGCCGGGGTTGCTCTGTACTACGAAGATCATTTTCTGGAGAATACGACAGTGAACGGCTGTGACGTATCCGGGATGACCGCGGAGGAAGCGGAAAAGCTTATAGCAGAGAATGTGGAAGATTATGATCTCACGGTGACGACAAAGGAAGGGTCCCAGGAAGTGATTACGGGGGATGCGATCGGATACCGCTATGTGTCCGGCGATGAGATTTCCTCTTTTCTGAACCGCCAGGTGCTGCTTTCCTGGCCGCTTTCTCTTCTGGGGAAGCAGCATGCTTTCGAGATAAAGGTTTCATTTGCCTACGAGGAAAAACTTCTGAAAAAGGCAGTGAAGGAACTTGCCTGCATGCAGGAGGAAAATGTGACGGAACCGCAGGACGCGCATCTGGAACAGCGGGACGGCGTCTATGTTGTTGTCCCGGAGGTGGAAGGGAACAAGCTGGGCAAAAAAAGGGTATTACAATCCCTGAAACGCGCGGTGGACGGAAACGCGCGGTCAGTCAATCTGACGGAAGCGGGCTGCTATCTCGAACCGAAAGTGCGGGCGGCCGGAAGCGGGCTGCAGGAAGAAGCAGCTCTCTGGAATAAATATACGTCCATCACGGTGACGTACCGGATGGGCGGAGGAAAGACGGTTGTGCTGGACAGCAAAACGATATCAGGCTGGTTTTCTCTGAATAAGAAAAAAAAGCCGGTGTTTGATCAGAAAGCCATAACGGCCTGGGTGAATCAGCTTGCCGACCAGTATGACACAATCGGGACGGTCATGCCGTTTGTGACTTCCCGGGGAGAGACTGTGCAGGTGGAGGCGAAGACCTACGGCTGGCAGATCAACCGCAAAAAAGAGGCGGAAGCTCTTCGGTTGGTGCTGCTTCAGGGAGAGTCCACGGAGCGGAGTCCCTGGTTTTATGAGTCCGCGTTCGCGCGCGGGGACAATGACGTCGGCGATACATATGTGGAAATCGATTACACGAATCAGAGAATGTGGTATTACAAGGACGGAGAACTGCTTGTCGAGACGCCTGTCGTGACCGGAAATGTCAGCAACGGCACAGGTTCTCCGGAGGGATATTTCTGTGTCGTCGACAAGCAGCGGAACGCGACGCTCAAAGGGGAAGGCTACGAGAGGCCGGTCAGTTACTGGATGCCGTTCTGGGAAGGCGTGGGGATCCATGACGCAAATGCATGGAGACAGTCCTACGGCGGAAAAATCTATCAGTACGGCGGTTCGCACGGCTGTATCAATACGCCGGACGTGCAGGCGGAGGTGATCTACCGGACAATCGGGATCGGGACGCCGGTCGTCTGCTACAGCTCTGCTCAGGATTACGGTTACGGAGAGACTGCGGTCGGAGAGATCACGGTCAGCGAAGCCGCGAAGCGCGCGGTGAAGCAGGCGGAAGAAGAGACGGAAGATATGGAAGGAACAGGACAGTGAAGGCCTGCGTCCCGTCAGGGGAAGCGGCAGCGCCTTTGACTCAGGGCAGGAGTACGGAACTTTAGTAAGAGAGGGGAAATTTTTTGTATGAAAAATATGACGCTGCGCCATATGGCAGAAGCCTGCGGCGGATTTTTAAGGGGAAAAGAAAGCGAGTGGGACCGGAAGGCGGTCTCGATCACGACAGACAGCCGCAAAGCGGAGCCGGGAGGCATTTTTGCCGCGATTCCCGGGGCGAGGGTGGACGGTCACACGTTTATTCCGTCGGTTCTGGAGCAGGGAGCGCTCGGTGTGATCTCTGAGAAGGAGCCTGAGCCCGGCGCAGAGGGAAATTACATAGTGGTGGGGTCGACGCTGCAGGCCTTGAAAAAAATTGCGGCGTATTATCTGGAGCAGCTTCAGATTCCGGTTGTCGGGATCACGGGGAGTGTCGGAAAGACGAGTACGAAGGAGATGATCGCGGCCGTTCTGTCCCAGAAGTACCGGACTCTGAAGACGCTTGGAAATTTCAACAATGAACTCGGACTTCCGCTGACGGTGTTTCGCATCCGTGACGAGGATGAGATCGCCGTTCTTGAGATGGGCATCAGTAATTTTGGTGAGATGCACAGGCTGGCAGAGATTGCCAGGCCGGATACCTGCGTGATCACGAACATCGGGCAGTGCCACCTGGAATTTCTCGGAGACCGGGACGGCGTTCTGCGCGCGAAAACAGAAATTTTTGATTTTCTGCGCGCGGATGGGCATATTATATTAAACGGGGACGATGACAAGCTTGAGTCGATCCGCGAGGTAAGAGGCGTGCGCCCCGTATTCTTCGGACTGGATGCGGAGAGCGACATCTACGCGGATTCGATCAGCAAAAAAGGACTGGACGGGATTGCCTGCACAATCCATACGAAGCAGGGAACGTTCGATGTGCTGATTCCGATTCCGGGACTGCATATGGTGTACAATGCGCTGGCCGGGACCGCGGTCGGACTCTGCTACGGTCTGACGCTGGAGCAGATTAAGGCCGGAATTGAGAGTCTGCAGCCGGTGGGAGGACGGTTCAATATCATCCATGCGCCGCGCTGTACGATTGTTGACGACTGCTATAACGCAAATCCCATGTCGATGAAGGCTTCTCTCGGAGTGCTTCAGGATGCGGTCGGGCGCAAGGTCGCGATCCTCGGCGATATGGGAGAGCTGGGGCCGGATGAGGAACTTCTGCACAGACAGGTAGGGGAATACGCCGGGACGGTTGACCTCGACGTGTGCATCTGTGTCGGTCCGCTCTGCGCCCGCATGGCGGAAGGAATCCGGGATGTGAATCCTGAAATGCGTGTCGTTTGGATGGAGAATCTGCAGGAACTGCTGCGCCAGATCATGTATCTTGTGAAAGAAGGCGATACGGTTCTTGTCAAGGCGTCGCATTTCATGCATTTTGAGAAAGTGGTGGAGAAACTGACATGTATATAATAGCGGGACTTGGAAATCCGGGACGGAAATATGAGCATACACGCCATAATACCGGCTTTGACGCTCTTGACTGTCTTGCCGGGCGTTTTCATATTTCCTTTGACATGAAAAAATTTCACGCGCTCTGCGGGACGGGAGTCATAGAGGGCCAGAAGGTTCTTCTCCTGAAACCGCAGACGTACATGAATCTGAGCGGCGAGAGCATCCGTGAAGCCTGTGTGTTTTACAAGATCGATCCGGAGGAGGAGCTGATTGTCCTGTACGACGATGTCAGTCTGCCTCCCGGGCAGCTCCGCATCCGCAAAAAAGGAAGCGCCGGAGGGCACAACGGAATCAAGAATATTATAGCGCAGCTTGGAACGCAGACTTTCCGCCGGATCAAGATCGGCGTCGGGGAAAAGCCGGCTGAGTATGACATGGTTGACTATGTGCTCGGTCATTTTTCCAGAGAGGAGCGGGTTTTGATGGAGGAGGCCCACGATGAGGCCGCCAGGGCCGCGGCCATGCTGCTGTGCGAGGATACGGACAGAGTCATGAATATTTTCAATACAAAAAAGACCGCGACAGAAGAACGGGAATAATTTATTCCCGGCAGGTTTTGACAAGCGCTGCTTCAAAAAGAAAGGATGAAGTCCATGAAAGCATTCACAGCTCCGATGCGCGAGCTGGGTGAGTTTGAGGAAATCAGAAGCGCCCTTCCCCAAAGCCGCGGCCTGCTCCAGGTCACCGGCTGCATTGACTCACAGAAACCGCATTTTATCTACTGCGCGGGAGAATCGTTTGATTACAGGATTGTGATTACGTACTCGGATATACGCGCGAAAGAGATTTTTGAGAACTTTACGTTGTTTGACCGTGAAGTTCTTTATTTTCCGGGGAAGGATCTCATTTTTTTTCAGGCGGACATTCATGGGAATCTGCTTGAAAAACAGAGAATTGAGGTATTAAAGGCGCTGGTGGAGCGAAAAAAGCTGACCGTTGTCACAACAATGGCGGCGTGCATGAATCACCTGCCTCCGTTTGAAGAGTGGAAGGATCAGATCCGGATGCTGGAGGCGGACAGTGAACTTGACATGGAGGAGATGAAGGAGAAACTGCTGCTGCTCGGATATGAGCGTGTCGGTCAGGTGGAAGGGCCGGGGCAGTTTGCCGTCCGGGGAGGAATCCTGGATGTATTTCCTCTGACAGAAGAAAATCCGGTTCGCATTGAGCTGTGGGGAGATGAAGTGGATTCTCTCCGCAGTTTTGATGTGGAGAGTCAGCGCTCCATCGAGAATCTGGAATACGTCTGCATTTATCCGGCGGCGGAACTGATTCCGGAGGAGAACGAGCGGCAGAACGCGCTCCTGCGGATTGAGCGGGAGGCGGTGAAAGCGGAAAAGCTGTTTCGCGACAAGGGACTTACGGAGGAGGCCGTGCGCGTAAAAAGACTGCTGGAAGACTGCCGCGACAATCTTTCTGAGATGGCGGAACCCATGCAGATGGAGGGATTCATCGATTACTTTTATGAGAATCCGGTGAGTTTTCTGAATTATTTTCCGAAGGAGAGGACGCTGCTGTTTCTGGACGAGCCGAACCGTATCCAGGAGGCGGCCGGGGCGGTGGAACTGGAATTCAGGGAGAGCATGAAGCACCGGCTTGAGAAGGGATACGTTCTTCCGGGACAGGCAGGGATCCTCTTTTCGCATCAGGAGATCATCTCGCAGATCTGCGCAAGGAGAGGAATCGCGCTGTGTACGCTCGAGAACGCACGCGCGCCGTGGACCGTGCAGCGGAAATTTCTGATCGATGTCCGGACCGCGAACTCCTACAACAACAGTTTTGAAATGCTTGTGCAGGATCTGCTCCGGTGGAAGAAAGAGGGTTACCGGGTGATTCTGCTTGCCGCTTCCCGCACGAGAGGAAACCGTCTGGCAAAGGATCTGCTGGACGAGGGGCTGACGTGTTTTTATACGGAGGATGCGGAGCGGGAAGTCAGGCCGGGGGAGATTCTGATCACCTACGGGAGAGCGCAGCGGGGTTACGAATATCCTCTGATCAAGTTCGCGGTTATTGCCGAGAGCGATGTGTTTGGTCAGGATAAAAAGAAAAAGAAGAAATATAAGCGGTATGAGGGAAAAAAGATCAGCAGCTTTACGGAGCTTTCCGTGGGCGACTACGTTGTGCATGAGAATCATGGCCTTGGGATTTACCGTGGGATCGAGAAGGTTGAGGTGGATCACGTCGCGAAGGACTACATGAAAATCGAGTATGCCGGAGGGAGCAGTCTCTTTGTTCCCGCGACGCAGCTCGATGTGATCCAGAAATACGGGGACGGAGATTCTGCGAAGACACCGAAGCTGAACAGGCTCGGCACGCAGGAGTGGAACCGGACAAAAACGCGCGTCAAAGGAGCGGTGCGCGAGATCGCGCAGGATCTGATAAAGCTGTATGCGAAGAGGCAGCGCAAAGAAGGTTTTCAGTACGGGGAGGATACTGTCTGGCAGAAGGAGTTTGAGGAGATGTTTCCGTTTGAGGAGACGGAGGATCAGCTCCAGGCGATTGAAGATGTCAAGAAGGATATGCAGAGCAGCAAGATCATGGATCGTCTTGTCTGCGGGGATGTCGGGTACGGCAAGACGGAGATTGCGATCCGGGCCGCTTTCAAGGCGGTTCAGGAAGGAAAGCAGGTGGTCTATCTTGTGCCGACAACGATCCTTGCCCAGCAGCATTACAATACGTTTGTGCAGCGCATGAAGGAATTTCCGGTCAGAGTCGATCTGATGTGCCGTTTCCGCACGCAGGCGGAACAGAAAAAGACAGTGGCCGACCTGAAAACAGGGCTGGTGGACATTGTGGTCGGGACACACAGAATTCTGTCAAAGGATGTGAGCTTTAAAAATCTCGGACTGCTGATTATCGATGAGGAGCAGCGTTTCGGCGTGACGCACAAGGAAAAGATCAAGCAGATGAAGACGGATATCGATGTGCTGACGCTGACTGCGACGCCGATTCCCCGCACGCTGCACATGAGCCTCATAGGAATCCGCGATATGAGTGTGCTCGAGGAAGCGCCGCAGGAAAGACTGCCGATTCAGACGTACGTGATGGAGTACAACGAGGAGATGGTGCGCGAGGCGATCAGCCGGGAGCTGGCGCGGGGCGGACAGGTCTACTATGTATACAACCGTGTGAATACGATCGTCGAGATGACAAATTCTGTGGCCTCTCTTGTCCCGCAGGCGCAGGTTGCGTTTGCGCACGGGCAGATGAGGGAGCGGGAGCTAGAGCGTATCATGTTCGATTTTATTAACGGTGAGATCGATGTGCTTGTCACGACGACGATCATTGAGACGGGACTTGACATCTCGAATGTCAATACGATGATCATTCATGACGCGGATAATCTTGGCCTTTCGCAGCTCTATCAGCTCCGCGGCCGCGTCGGGCGGTCGAACCGCACAGCCTACGCCTTTCTGATGTACCGGCGGAACAAGATGCTGCGGGAGGTGGCTGAGAAGCGCCTGTCCGCAATCCGCGAGTTTACGGATCTTGGCAGCGGATTCAAGATTGCCATGCGTGATCTGGAAATCCGCGGGGCAGGCAACCTGCTCGGGAGCGAGCAGCATGGACACATGGAGGCGGTCGGCTACGATCTGTACTGCAAGCTGCTGAATGAATCGGTCCGCGAGCTCCAGGGGGAGGATACCGTGCAGGAAGACTATGAGACCTCGATCGATCTCGATATTGACGCGTATATTCCGGAACACTACATCCGCAATGAATTTCAGAAGCTGGATGTCTATAAACGGATCGCCGCGATTTCCTGTGAGGAGGAGTATGATGACATGCTCGAGGAACTGATGGACCGGTTCGGGGAGCCTCCCCGCGCCGTTCAGAATCTGCTGACTGCCGCAGAACTCAAGGCGGAAGCGCACAGGATTTATATCACCGAGCTCAGCCAGAAGGGAGACGAAATACGCTTTATGCTGTATGGGAGGGCCCGGATCGATGTGTCAAAAATTGAGCCGTTTCTGCATGCATGGAAAGGAAAGATGCGTTTCGCGGCGGGAAAATCTCCATGCTTTACGTACATCAAGCCGAGAAAGTCCGCAAAAGACAACGACGATGTCCTTGTGCTGGTGAGGGAACTGCTGGAGTCAATGAAGATGCTGCAGAAATGAAATGTGCGGCCGGAAAGTGCGCCGGTTATAACCGCAGGGAAGCGGACAATATCACATGCTGTGATAAGGGGATGAAAAAGTATAAAAATTGATTGCAGTAAAGAAGAAAAAAGATTATAATGTGACTTGCGGAAAGTTCGCCTGCTTGCAGAAGCGAACTTTGCAAGTCAACGACAGAATCGGAGATTCTGGAGTTTGCAAAAGCGGAAAGTTCGCCTGCTTGCAGGAGCGAACTTTGCAAGTCAACGACAGAATCGAAGATTCTGGAGTTTGCAAAAGCGGAAAGTTCGCCTGCTTGCAGGAGCGGACTTTGCAGGTTAAGATTAACAAAACATGAATTTTTAGTCAGGAGGAAAAGAATGAACACTCGATGGAAAAAAGCGGCTTCAGTCGGTATCTGCGCATGCCTTGCGCTTTCCGCACTCACAGGCTGCTCCAAAGACAAAGGTTTTGACACAAAGGCGGCGGCAATTACAGTAAACGGCGATGAGATTCCGGCAGGCGTCCTGAAATTCGCGACGCATCATCTGCAGGCGCAGTATGAATCAATGTATGCAAATTTTGGCTATTCTGGAATTATCAATCAGGATATCTACGGAACAGGCTCCACGCTTGGAGATTCCATAAAGGATCAGATGGTGGAAGAGATGACGCACATTATCCTTGCAGAACAGCACATGGATGATTACGGCGTTTCCATAAGTGAGGAACAGAAAGCGGATATTTCCGAGGCGGCGGCAAAGTTCATCGCGGACAATGACAAGGAAATTCTCGAAAAGATCAGCGCGGATCAGGACACGGTGGAG
The DNA here is from genome assembly GCA_947626965.1 of uncultured Lachnospiraceae bacterium. GTDB lineage: Bacteria > Bacillota > Clostridia > Lachnospirales > Lachnospiraceae > Choladousia. The sequence goes on along the minus strand of CANQUH010000025.1, from coordinate 19,437 downwards.
CGTTATCTTGAGCTTCTGACCGTGCAGTCCATGATGCAGGAAGCGATGGGAAGCGATGTTGACACGGAAGTGTCCGACGAGGAAGCGGCCCAGAGAAGGATTACGTACGCGCTGTTTGAGGCCAATACAGAAGAAGAGAGCGAACTGGAGTCGGAGGAAGAGACCGAAGAGTGGATTCTGGATGAGACAGAGAAATTTGCGGAAGAGGCTATGCCGGAGGAGACATCTGTTCCGGAGGAGGCAGAGACAGCATCTCTGACAGAGAACGAAGCGACGAAGACGCAGGCGGCAGACGAGACGGAGACAGAGAATTTCTGGGATGCAGAAGAGCTGACGGAGATGGAAGAAGAGACCGAGACGGAGACAGAAGATCCGGCTCTGGCGGCGGCCAAAAGAGAAGCTTCCGCGAAGGCGGAACAACTGATTGCAAGACTTCAGGACAATCCGGATGAAGATTTTGAGACGGCGATGCAGGAAATTGATCCGGATGCAACCTTTAATTCCATCACATTCGGTGAGGGAGACGCAGATTACAGAGCAGAGCTTCTTGAAGCTACCGATGGCCTTGCGGACGGCACACTGGTTGATTACCCGGTTGAGGCGGATTCCGGCTACTATGTAGTGCGTCTTGATACACAGCTCGACCGCGAAGCTACCGATGCGGAGAAGGAATATATCGTAGAGCAGCGCAAGTCGGATCGTGTCGAGGAGCTTTACACCGAGTGGGAAGAGGCGGCAGAGATCAGCAATGACGACGAAGTCCTGGCGGAGATCAATTTTGATTTCTCGCTTGTTCTGGAGACGGAGGCGAGCACGGAGTCTCCCGCTGAGGAAGTGACAGAGGAGGCTGTGGAAGAAGCTCCCGAAGAAATGACAGAGGCGCTGACGGCAGATGAGGACGACTTTGCGGCGTGGGCACTGGAAGGAGATACGGAGGCGGAAGCGGAGACAGAAGCTGTGACAGAGTGATCCGGCATATGCTCCGTGCGCGGGTTTTGCGTATAAAAATTTAAGGCGATTTTAATTTGAGGCCGGGAAGCTTATGCGGTCTGTCAGGGATTTGTAGAGTTGGATTCCGGACAGAACTGCTGGGTTTCCCGGTTTTCTTTTACCGGATGAAGGAGGATACGCTATGCAGAATATTTTTTTGATTGGTTTTATGGGAGCAGGAAAGTCGACGATCGCGAGATGGCTGCACAGGCAGAAAGGAATGCGTCTGATTGAGATGGACGAGATGATCGCGCGTCAGGAAAAGATGAGTATTTCGCAGATTTTTGAGACGAAGGGAGAAGAATATTTCCGGAAGCTGGAAACAGATCTGCTGGAAGGCCTTGGGCAGCAGGAGAATACGGTTGTTTCTTGCGGCGGCGGCGTGGCGATGCGCCAGTGCAATGTGGACGCCATGCGAAAGAGCGGGAAGATCGTTTATCTGAGCGCCAGCCCGCAGACGATTTACGGGCGCGTGAAGAACAGCCATGACAGGCCGCTGCTTGAAGGCAATATGAATGTCGAATATATCACAAAGCTGATGGAGCAGCGTTTACCGAAATATCTGGCAGCCGCCGATCTGACGGTGAAGACGGACGGCCGCAGAGCGGAGGAGATCTGCGGAGAGATACTTGAAGGATGCGAAGGGTACAGTTCACACCACCACTGAGTTCGAAGTGATTTCCGCACAAACCATGGAATTCTCTTCGATCATTCCATGGTTGAATACGGCGTTCACTGACAGATATGCAGGCATGTCTTACAGCTCACTTCCCGCACAGATTTTGCGGAAATCCCGAGGTCTGAGGCGCGGAGCGCTGCTGCTGGTCACGGAGTGGACAGCAACCTGTCACTGCCCCGGACAGAACAGGATCCCGAATACCGCGGCCGCGCAGATGACCTTCGGTACGCTCCACTTCCGAAAAATAAGTAAGTAGAGGCCCAGAACTCCGGCCAGGATGCTGCGGAAGCTGACCGCGCCGCCGACTGTGTAGTTTTCCAGGCAGAGTGAGAGAATCACGCCCCAGATGAGGCCGATGCAGACCGGGCGGACTGTGGTCATGATATGTCCCAGCACAGCGCTGTCCCGGAAGCGCTCGAAAAAGACGGCCGCGGCCGCGCAGATCGTGAATGTGGGCATCAGCATGCCGAAGTTTGCCGCCAGAGCGCCGGGGATGCCGGCCACCCGGATGCCGGCGAAGGTGGCGCAGTTCAGGCCGAGGGGCCCGGGCGTCATCTCCGCGATGGCGACAATGTCAGACACTTCCGTCGCGGTCATCCAGCCGTGTCCCAGCATCTCGCTGTTGATGAGCGGAATCATGGAGAGGCCGCCGAAGCTGGTAAATCCGATCTGCAGAAAACTCCAGAAGAGCTGTAAAATCGTGGTAATCATGAGAATGTCTCCTTTCGCTGTCTTTCCCTGTCGGCAGGGTATGAAAGATTTCTGTGCCGTTATGATCTGTTTTTACGCGACTGTTTTCCATGGTATAAAACGCCGCACAGCACACCGGCGACCACGACAAGGATGCTGCTTGCGTGAAACACAAAGGACAGAATGCAGCCTGCCGCGCAAAGTCCGTAGAAAGCATATTTCGGGAGAGGCGTTTCCGCCTTCTGGAGCTTCAGAACCGCGGAGAAGATCACCGGGGCGACTACGGCCCGCACGCCGGTCAGGGCTCTGGCCACATAGAGGTTGTTCTGGAATGAGTGATAAAAGAGCGTCACAATGCTCAGGATAATGAGCGGAGGCGTGATAATGCCGAGCACAGAGAGAACTCCTCCGAGGACGCCGCACTGGTGACAGCCAAACAGATAAGCCACGTTGCCGATCATCGTGCCGGGCAGGCTGCGTCCGACGCTGACAATGTCCAGCAGCTCCTGATTGTCGATCGTGTGATCTTTTTCCACAAAATCCGTCTGCATCTGCGCCACGATGCTCCAGCCTCCGCCGAATGTAAACCAGCCGATCCGGAAGAAATAAGCATAGAGACTGAGCGCGCGCAAAAATTTTTCTTTCATTATGGATACCTTCTTTTCCCATCAATTTCCTGCAACAAAGCATTGTATCATTTTGATATCATCCTGTAAACTAAAAAAAAGTTATAGGGGGATAAAAAAGGGAAACCTGTCGGTTCCCCTTAAAAAATTATGTTGTGCCTATTCTATCTTTTTTCCGAACCGCGCCCGCATCAGCGGTTTGATTCCTCCGGCCTCGAGGATCTTCATGGCCTGGTCGCCCAGACGGTCGCAGGGATAGATTTTTCCCGTCTCAAGGACGGTGACGATGCCCTTTTCGATGTCGATTGTCAGCGTCTGTCCTGCTTCCACCTCTTTGCTGATTCCGCGGCAGGTGATCAGCGGAAGTCCCAGATTGATTGAGTTGCGGAAGAATATCCGGGCGAAGGAATCCGCGATCACCGCGGCAGCCCCCATGTTCAGCAGCGCAATGGGGGCGTGCTCACGGCTGGAACCGCAGCCGAAATTGGTTCCTGCCACCACGATTCCTCCCTGCGGAAAAGTGGAAGCGATAGATTCATCCACGCCGCAGAGGCAGTGGCTTCCGATTTCCTTCGGATCGGTGAGCGCCAGGAAACGGCCCGGATAGATCTGATCCGTGTCGATATTATTTCCCACAATAATAATTTTACCTGTGATCTCTGTATTCATCGAACTCCTCCTGTATATGATGATTTGGAAAAATGCCATAAGAGTTACTGTCCCCTCACTGAGCTCAAGGTGATTTCCGCACATTTTGTGCGGAAATCCCGAGGTCTGAGGCGCGGACCATGGAAATCTCTTTGTTCATTCCATGGTTGACCACGGCGTTCGCTAACACGAATTTCCGGTGTTTTGTCTGGTGCCCGGGCGGAATGTTCCGGGCATTTGACATCTATAGGCAGTTTCTGGGATCGGTAATCCGGCCGTTTAAAATACTGGCCGCCACGGTCGCCGGGCTTGCCAGATAGATCTGCGCCTGAGTGGAACCCATGCGTCCGGGGAAATTCCGGTTGGTGCTGCTGATGCAGACCTCGCCGGGAGCAAGGATTCCTTCGTGCGCGCCAAGGCAGGCTCCGCATCCGGGGGAAGTGATCGTGGCGCCGGCCGCCATCAGATCCTGTATGTAGCCCTTTTCCATGCAGGCGAGCATGACTTCCGAGGAAGCAGGGACGACAATCAGCCGGGTATATTCTGGAATATGTCTGCCGCGCAGAATTTCGGCGGCAATCGCGATATCTTCCTCCCGGCCGCCGGTGCAGCTCCCAATGTAGCCCTGATTCAGTGCGATTTCGCCTTTGGAGATGACGCTGGCGAGGGTATCTACGTTGTCCACGCTGTGCGGGCAGGCCAGCTGAGGCTCCAGCTCTGACACGTCGAACACATAACGCTCTTCATACTGGAAATCCGGATCCGTATACTGGACTTCAAAAGGACGAACGGCGCGTTTGGAAACATAGGCCAGGACGTCCTCGTTTGGCTGCATGTAGGCTGTCTTTGCGCCCATCTCCACAGCCATGTTGCAGATGACCATCCGACCCGCCACGTTCAGGGAATCCACGTAGCTTCCGGTAAAGTCGATGGCTTTGTAGACGGCGCCGTCGGCCTTGATTTTTCCGAGGACGCTGAGGATTACATCTTTCGGGTAGACGCCCTTTGGCGCCCGGCCTTCCAGACGAACCTCGATGATCTCAGGAACCCGGAACCACAGTTCGCCGGTCATCAGGATCGTCGCCATATCCGTGGCTCCGCAGCCGGTCCCCATGGCGCCGAACGCTCCGTGCGTGGTGGTGTGGCTGTCCGTGGCGACTACAATCATGCCGGGATAGATCACGCCGGCTTCCGCCATGACCTGGTGGCAGACGCCGCAGTTGGTGTCAAAGTGAAATTTCAGATGATTCTTCCGTGCAAATTCTCTCATCTCGCCGTGGTTTGCGGCGCTCTTGATATCCGGGGCCGGGGCGTAATGATCGAATACAAACGCGGCTCTCTCATTATCCCAGACCTTTTCGCCGCCCATTTCATAGAAAGAGTAGACGGTCTGCAGATACAGGTCGTTAATTTCCGCGAAATCCACCTTTGCGGTGACGATCTCGCCTGCGGTCACTTTATCGCGTCCGCTGTTTTTTGCAAGAATTTTTTCAATCGCGTGCATATGGCATCCTCCTGTTTTTTAATTTCCGCGGCAGAAGAGTCATATTGCCTTCTGTGTTTCAGGATTTCGGGGCGCTGTGAGTCAGCGGCACTCGTTCAGAACCGACTGAAACGGAGTGAAGACCCGCAGCAGAGCGAAGATAACGAAGGGTGAAGAAATCCGTGGCATCATGATATGCTTCGCCGCTGCGGGAGAATTCGGAAAAGTCCGAAGTTCCCGGTGTGGGCAGTGAATGGAAATCTGATGGAAATACGATAACATAATATCGTAAAATGTACAATACAATTTCCGCACGCATAACCTTTTGTAAGTATAGTTCATGGATTTTCGTTGTTATTTATTTTTCTGTATATTAAAATAAACGGGTAGTGATTATGATTTTCTGTGTGGTTATTTCCGGAAGCAGGGGATTGCTGCATGCCTGCAGAAGGGATGCTGACGATAGAAAAAAGGAGTCCGACGGATGAAGAACAGAAAAAGCAGATTAACCGCATTCCAGAAGATGTACATGAACAGCGCGCTCCTCGTCCTTTTGACCGTTCTTGTGACCGGAGCCGCCAGCCTTTATTTTGCGATTTCCATCAAACAGCAGGATCTCGACACAGCGATCCGGGATCTCGCGTCGCTGACCGCAAATCTTGAGGTCGTCCGCCGTGATCTGGCTGACGGCGCGCCGAGTCCGGAACTGGACCAGGAGCTCCGGCTGCTGATCGAGTCGTTTGAGCAGGTGGACGTGCTGGTCGTCTGCGATGTAAACGGCATCCGGTATTTCCATAATGAAAAGGAGAGGGTTGGACAGCATTTTGTCGGCAACGATGAGGCGCCGATTCTTTCGGGAGCAGATCCGTACATTTCCGAGGCGGTCGGGACGCTTGGCATGCAGAGACGGGCATTCCACGCGGTGAAGGATGAGAAAGGGACGATTGTCGGCTTTGTCATCGCGTCCGTACTCACTTCCCATCTGATTGTGGTGCGCAACAGGATTATTGGCACGTTTTTGCTCCTTCTTACGGTGATGATTCCTGTCGGCTGTCTGTTTTCCTATGTGTGGATGATCCGCCTGAAAAAGCTGCTGATGGGTTTTGCCCCGGAAGAATTCCTCAACCTTTATATTGAGCGCAGGGAAGTGCTCGACGCGCTGGAAGAAGGAATTTTTGCGGTCAACACGCAGGGGAATGTTATTTTGATGAATCAGTCCGCAAGAAGAATGCTGAATATGGATCCGGATGAGATCACGGAGGGGAGACCGCTGAAACAGATTTTTCCGGAGACAAGACTTCCGGAAACTGTGCGGACCGGGAAGGCGGAATATAATATCAGTTTCAGCATTTATCAGAAAAATGTAATTTCGTCCCGGATTCCGATCCGCCAGAAGGATCAGATCATCGGAGCGGTCTCGATCTTTCGTGACAGGACGGAAGTGACAAAGCTCGCGGAGGAACTGACCGGAGCGAACTATATGGTGGATACGCTGCGCGCGTTCAACCATGAGTTTATGAATAAACTTCACATTATTCTCGGCCTTCTGGAAATCAATGAGACAGAAAAGGCGAAGCATTATATTCTGCAGACCAGTCTGGTTTCCGGGGAGGCGGTCAGCGATATTTCCCACAGGGTACCAATCTCCACACTGGCAGCTCTTCTGATCGGGAAGCTGATCCGCGCGAATGAGCTCGGCATTTCTTTTTCTTTGAAAAAGGACAGTTATTTTTTTTCCAAGGAGACTCATCTCCCCGCCGACTGTTATATCACGCTTGTCGGAAATCTTGTTGAGAACGCGATGGATGAGCTGAACAGTGCGGATTATCCGGTCAAATCCATCGAGCTGGGGATTTACTCAGAAGAGGCGCACACGATCATCACCTGTGACGACACGGGAGGCGGTATTCCGGAGGAAATTTTGTTTTCGATCTATGACCGTCACACGACGACCAAAGGAGAAGGACATGGTACGGGATTTGCGCTGATGAAGGAGATCGTCGACCGGTATGAGGGGACTTTTCATATCGATACGGAGCCAGGTGTGGGAACCTCCATAGAGATTATCCTGCCGGTTTGACAAAAACGGCTGAATTGACCCAACATCATTTAAATGGAGGACCGCCGCGAACACAGAATTTCTGCGTGAACAGCGCGGGTTAATGAAATTACAGCGCGCCAGACGCGCTTCTGGAGGTAACTATGTATCAGGTAATTATTGTCGAGGATGATCCTATGGTCTCATCCATCAACAGGCAGTATCTGCAGGCCAATCCAGCGCTGCAGATCGCAGGAGCTTTCCGAAACGGACAGGATGCGCTGAAGCATCTGAAAAAGTATCCGGCGGACCTTGCGATTGTAGATTATTATATGCCGGTGATGGATGGCCTTACTTTTATCCGCAGCTGTCATGAACAGCAGATTCGTCTGGATTTTATCATGATCACGGCCGCGAACAACGCGCGGGAGCTCTCCGAGGTCATGAGGCAGGGAGTGATTGATTATCTTGTCAAGCCATTTACTTATGAGCGTTTCTGGCAGGCGGTTGATAAGTTTTTGAAAATAAGGAAAGCGCTTGAAAATGACGGGAAGCTCAGCCAGGAGGACATCGACCGCCTGTTCCGAGCGGATTTAAGGAGGAATCCGGCGCAGAATCCTCTGGAAAAGGGGCTTCAGCCAAAAACACTTGAAATGATACGTGAGTTCCTTGCCGGACACAGTGAGGAATTCCTGTCGAGCGAGGAGATCGCCCGTCAGGTTCATCTGTCGCGCATCACTGTGCGGCGGTATGTCAATTACATGCTGGAGACACAGGAGATTATTAGTCAGATTGATTATACGACCGGCGGCAGGCCGTCGATCCGGTATCGAAAAAAGAAAGTATAAAACGGGAGGAATCCGCATCACGGGTTTTTCCCGTTTCTATTTTACTTACTTTACTTACAAAAGGATACGAATACTTACATAAGATTTTCTTTGCACAGAGAATACAGTATAGTGTGGACAGAACAAAAAACAGCCGTTTTCGGCAAATCATTAGATGAGTCAAAGTACGGTAATGGAATAGAGAATGTCAGAAAAGCGTTCCTGTTTCCGAATCTGCATCAGTACAAAATTATTAACGTATTAAGGAGGAAAATTGTATGAACTACGCGGAGGAATCTTTGAAACTGCACGAACAGTGGAAAGGCAAGATCGAGGTGATCGCCACCGTTCCGGTCGCGACAAAAGATGATCTGTCTCTGGCTTACACACCAGGAGTTGCGCAGCCCTGCCTGGAGATTCAGAAAGATGAGGAGAAATCCTACGAGCTCACCCGCAGACACAATATGTGCGCGGTGATCACCGACGGCAGCGCCGTGCTCGGCCTTGGCGATATCGGTCCTGTGGCAGGCATGCCGGTTATGGAAGGAAAGTGCGTTCTGTTCAAGGCATTCGGCAATGTGGACGCGTTTCCGCTCTGTGTCAAGACAAAAGATGTAGACGAGTTTGTCAATACGGTAGCGCTGATTTCCGGTTCCTTCGGAGGAATCAATCTTGAGGATATCTCGGCTCCGCGCTGCTTTGAGATCGAGCGCAAACTGAAGGAGAAATGCGATATTCCAATCTTCCACGACGACCAGCACGGTACGGCAGTCATCTCTCTGGCCGGCCTTACGAACGCGCTGAAGGTTGTCGGCAAGAAGAAAGAGGATGTGAAGGTTGTCACTTCCGGAGCAGGCGCTGCGGCGATCTCGATCGTGAGACTGCTTCTGGCGGCGGGCTTTAAGAACATTACAATGTGCGACCGCTCAGGCGCGATCTACGCAGGCCGTGAGAAGGGCATGAACTGGATCAAGGAAGAGATGGCGCAGGTGACGAACCTGGAGAAGAAGCAGGGCACGCTGGCGGACATGCTGGTGGGAGCGGATATATTTATCGGTGTATCGGCGCCTGGCCAGGTGACAAAAGAGATGGTGCAGACGATGAACAAGGACGCGATCATCTTTGCGTGCGCGAACCCGACGCCGGAGATCTTCCCGGATGAGGCGAAGGCAGGCGGAGCGGCGGTGGTATCGACCGGGCGCAGCGATTTCCCGAACCAGATCAACAACGTGCTGGCGTTCCCGGGAATCTTCCGCGGTACATTCGATGTGCGTGCGAAGGACATCAACGAGGAGATGAAGATGGCGGCGGCGAAGGCGCTGGCGGATCTGATCTCCGACGAGGAGCTGAACGCGGACTATATCATCCCGAAGGCATTTGACCCGAGGGTAGGCCCGGCGGTGGCGAAAGCGGTCGCGGAGGCGGCGAGAAAGAGCGGAGTTGCGAGAATCTGAAAAGGACTTGAAAATTCAGCAAAGGAGGAAAACTGTAATGACAAAATCAACGTATAAATTATTTAATCTGCCGTGGTATTTCTTTGCCGTCTTTGCTGCGGTTGTGCTTATTGCAACCTATATGGGCGTCCTCCCGGTCGGAATGGGCGGCTGCTTTGCCTTTATGATCGTGATCGGCACGATCCTGAATGAGATCGGAAATCACACGCCTATCGTTCGCTCTTATCTTGGAGGCGGGGCGATTGTGGTTATCTTTGGCTCAGCTCTTATGAATTATTTTGGACTGATTCCGGCTCTCGTGGAGACACTTGAGGACGGAACGGCTGTCTATAACATGCATCTGTTCCATGATCTCGACCTGCTTGGCGCGATCAAAAATTTCTTTCAGCCGACCGGAGCGTTCCTTGATTTCTATATTGCGGCGCTGATTACCGGTTCCATCCTCGGCATGAACCGTAAGCTGCTGGTAAAGGCTGCGGTGCGCTACTTCCCGGCAATCTTCGGCGGACTGCTCTTTGCGTTCGCGGGCTGCACGCTTCTCGGTGCGGTGACTGGTTTTGGCGCGATCCGCGCGCTGCTTCTCATTGCGCTTCCAATCATGGGCGGCGGCATGGGAGCGGGAGCAACGCCTCTCTCGAAGATTTTTGAAGGTGCGGGAACCATGACAGCGGCGGAAGCTATCTCCGTTATGACCCCGGCGGTGGCGATCGGAAACGCGATCTCCATCGTGATTGCCGGAATCATTGTAAAGGTCCTGTCCAGCAAAAAATGGAACGGCCAGGGAACGCTGATGCAGGCCGGAACGGTGGATCCGAAAGAGCTGGAAATCAGCCCTGAAATGCAGAAAAAACGTGATACGATATCCCTGAATAAAATGGGAGTTGGACTTCTGGTATCCTGTTCGTTTTTCGCATTCGGCTATATTCTGAGCGGTATCTGGTCCGCACTTGTTCCGTCTGTCACGATCCACGCTTACGCATGGATGATCATCACGGTGGCAGCCTGCAAGATCTTCGACATTATCCCGGAGGATATTGAGATTGCCTGCTATCAGTGGTTCCAGTTTATCATGAAGAATCTGACGACGACCCTGCTCATGGGTATCGGCGTCTGCTACCTCGATATCGGGCAGGTGATCGAGAGCTTCTCGCTGCTCTACCTGGTACTTTGCCTTGTTACCTGTCTCGGCGCGTTTTTCGGCGCGGCTCTGGTCGGAAAACTTGTCGGATTTTATCCGGTTGAGGCCGGTGTGACAGCCGGACTGTGCATGTCAAACATGGGCGGAACCGGCGACGTGGCGGTGCTTTCCGCGGCGGACCGTATGGAGCTCATGCCGTTTGCGCAGATTTCTTCCCGGCTTGGAGGTGCGATTATTCTGCTGCTCGGCAGTCTGATGCTCTCGACGCTGGGCGGCCTGTTGTGACAGTCTGCATTGTCCAGACAGCTGAACAGAAAAGTACAGAAAAATAATATTGTGATATTTTTAATGGCGGTCAGATTATGGCCGCCGTTTTTAAATGCGCAGTAACAAGAACTAAAAGTGTGTGCGTATGATGACAGAACACATGGCTGGACAGTATAGGTGCTGCAGGGTAAAATCTGAAAGAAGCTGAAGGTTCTAAGAAATGAATAATAATCACTTGATACAATAAAAATTCACTAATAGTTAACTATATATTTTTTAGAACTTTCTATTGAATTTTTAATCTGTTTATGTTAGAATAATACAAGAAAAGAGATGTTTATAGTAAATAATAAAAAAGTTGTTTGTTTACTGATTCAGGATTGCGGAAGCATGGGATGGAAAATAATCCGCGGTATTGTTCTCTGATCTGACAGACAGATACACGAAAGGAGGAGTAAACTGTGACTGATAATGAATTACTGCTTGCGCTGTCTAATGTAATGGACAGAAAGCTGGACACAAAAATGACCGCGCTGTCTGATACAATGGACAGAAAGCTGGACGCAAAAATGGCCGCGCTGTCTGATACAATGGACAGAAAGCTGGACGCAAAAATGGCCGCGCTGTCTGATACAATGGACAGAAAGCTGGACGCAAAAATGGCCGCGCTGTTTGATGCGATGGACAGAAAGCTGGATGAAAAATTAGACATGAAATTAAACCCTGTTAAAGCTGACCTGACCGGCATTAAAATGACATTGGAAAATAATATTCTGCCAAGACTGCAGAATATAGAATCCTGCTATGTAAGTACATATGAGAGATATCGTGACTGCGCGGATCAGATGCAGGCTGCCTGTGATGATGTTGCGCTGTTAAAAAAGGTGGTAGCAGAACATAGTGAGAAGCTGAAGAAAATATCATAGGAATGGAAACATTGTAAGGGTGTGTCCATATTAAACGGGCCGAAATACGTTGTGTGGATTTCGGCCCGTTACCTGCAAAGGAAGAGATCGCTCCTGCCGAATGCAGGAATATTTTTTGTAATGTGTATCAGATCTGTTTATCTGTCGGTTTCGGATTCTGCCTCTGCGTCTGAATCTGTCATGGTCTGAAGATCTGCGTCGGTTTCCGTTTCTGATTCCGCATCTGTCTCAGCCTGGAAATCTGTCTCCGCCTCAGCCGCGGTCTGAGAATTTGTTTCGACTTCTGCTTCTGCATCTGTTTCCGTTTGGAAATCTGTCTCCATCTCAGCCGCGGCCTGGGAATCTGCATCAGTTTCTGTCTCTGATTCGCTTTCCGGTTCCGCCTCAAAATCTTCGGCGGTCCAGCCAAGGATTTTTTCGATGAGATCGGCTGCCATGGTGTGAATTTCCGTGGAGCCTTCCTGCTGTACATAATAATTGCCGCTCTCATCTGTGGTGCCGATATGGAGAATGAGCTGCTGTACCGCGCCAGTGTCTCCAGTGTTTTCCGTATCTGTCTCAGTTTCGGAGGAAAGAGCTTCTGCCTCTGTATTGTTTATCTCAGATTCGTTTCCGGATATTTCTGTTTCGGTTTCCGCAAGGTTCTTTTCGGTTTCATCGGAACTGTCTGTCTCATCCGAATCGCCGGCACTGTCATCTTTCCAGGAAATCGTGACCGTGGCGGTCGGCGGGTTCAGTCCGTACTGTTCCGGAGTGGTGCAGTTGTAGTCCAGGAAATCAACGTAGGAGAGTCCGGTCAAATCAGAGATACTTTGACTGACGGCGTCCTGATCCACATCTGCAAGCGTGGTGTCCCGGTCTGAGACGGTCCAGAGGTTATCCTCAAGGGAGAGAATAAGCGACTGCGAGTCAAGAGATACGTCCACATTGGTGATATCGGAAGCCATGAGCGTCGGAAGTTCTTCGCCTGCGGCATAATCATAGAGATTGTCCGAGAGGGAAGAGCGCAGTTCGGTGCTGATGGTGTAGAGCGTGGAACTGTCGTCGTTCAGCATGATATAGTCGTCGCCGGTGGAATTGTTTGTATTTCCGAGCGCGATGGTCGTCTCTGTCCCATCCTGTGTGGTCACAATGATCGTGTTCTGAGGCGCATCAAGGCCATATTCGGAGAGCGCGGCAGTATCTGTCAGTGTTCTTACGGCGCCGAGCGGAGCAAGATATCCGAGCATATTTGTGATCGGAGAGGGATCTACCGGGAAATCCGCATCCTCTGCAAGGCTCCAGTTGTCTGTATCGTCCGTCCGGCTGAAGGTGGCGGAAGAACCGTCGATCTGGAAAGATACTGAGCGCACTTCGTCCGGACTGATTGTCAGGATTGGTTCTGTGCCGTTTTCTTCTGCCGCTTCCTGCTCCGCCTTCTCGTTGCTGCTTTTCAGCACCAGATAAGCGCCGGTAAGCAGCACGAGGCAGAGACAGCAAAGCAGCAAGGTAACAGGTTTTCGTTTCATAAATATTTCCTTCTTTCCTGAATTAAGTTTACTGTCTGCGTCTGCGGTACCAGACGAAGAGTCCGTACAGCAGGAATGCGCCCGGAATGATGGCGGTCACGAGGATTCCCCACATGCTTCCGGCCTGGGAAGTCACGGTCAGAGGACTGAGACTGAGGCTTCTCGACGGGATGGATATATTCACTTCATTTCCACAGAAACTGCTCAGAATGTTCTGGAACAGCTTGAAGTTGCCTCCCGCGACCATCTGATCAGCTGATGGGTCAAGGATCGTCGATGAGGTGAACACCGCGAGATTCGTCTGTGCCTTTTCGGGAGCGGCGGCATTTTCTCCGCTGTCGCCGTCCTCATCTGTGTCTGCCGGATTTTCGGTGGAATCTTCAGTTGTGCCCTCGACAGCAGCCATATCCTCTTCGGTCAGGTTTTCTGTGCTGTTTTCCAGGTCATCCTCGGCTGCGCTCTCGACGGCAGCCATATCCTCTTCGGTCAGATTTTCCGTGCTGTCTTCATCTGCAGGTTCTGCTGCATTTTCGGCCCCGGCTTCTGTCTCTTCTTCGGATGTGGGTTCGTCCGTATCTTCAGCGCCGGAATCAGGCAGATTCTCCGCGTTTTCCAGATTTCCGAGATTAACAGGCATGCCTGTCTGCAGATCTGAGGTTTCCGGTCCTTTGGCGACATCCGCGAGCAACTCCTCCGTCAGTTCGACTTCCTCCGTGACGACAGTGCCCAGACTGAAGGGACCGTCGGCATCTCCGTCTTCCTTTAAATAAGTCGTCATGTTCGCAGCGTCCGTCTTTGAGTAGGCGGCATCCGAGGTGGAGAGAAGCTCCGTGAAGGAGAGCGTGTCGCGCAGTTCTGAATCTGTGGTCAGTCCCTGCGCCGCCGCCAGCAGGACATAGCTGCTGCCGTCTGTCATATCCACGGTGTAGTCGGTGCTCTGAATATCGGGTACGAGGTAGTAGGGAACCTGGATAAAATGTCCGTTGTCTCCTTCAATTACCACGCCATCCACACGGCTTACGCCGTACCAGGCAAGGATGGAATCAAGGTTCGGCATCTCCTGTTCCGAATAATCGGTGATGATGACCGCGCTTCCGCCGGTGCGCAGATAATCCAGCACCTTGTCTGTTTCTGCCTCGCTCAGATCAGACGCAGGAGAGAAGATCAGCAGACAGTCCGTATCCTCCGGAACCTGGTCGGCGGTCAGAAGGTTCAGATCCTGCAGGGTAATGTTCTGTTTTTCGATCAGGCTTGTCACAGACTCATCCAGCTCGGACTCTCCGTGTCCGGTCAGACAGCAGAGTACAGGAAGGTCGTCGGATGTGACAGCGGCAAGCGCGCTTGTAATCTGCCCTTCGGCGTCAAAGCCCGTCGTCTCGTAGGAATAATAATTGTAATTAAACTCAGTCTCATACATGTCGTCATAGGGGACTGCGCGGCTGTTGTCCCCGCAGACTGCGATCACACTGTTGTCAGAGAGCGTGTCGCTTGTGTACTGAGAGGTGAAGTTCGGGGACAGCACGGGATCTTTTTCCACAACTGAAATATGGGAGGAAAGTCCGTCATACCGCTCAAGCAGCCGGGAGACCGTCTCGTCGCGAGAACTGTCCTGCACGATATAGTAGAGCGTCACGTCCTTGTCAAGGGAAGCGGCCAGCTCTTCCGTCTGAGGGCGCAGCGTGTACAGCTTCTGCGTGCTGAGATCAAACTGCGTGTACTGGACTGGCAATTCGGAGGCCAGCAGATTGAGAACGATGACAGACGCAGCCACAACAGCTGTGAGAAGAGTACTGTAGGATCCGCTGCGCACCCGTCTTTTATCCGGCTTTGCGGGAATACGGCGCCGCGCAGAGTCCTTGTCTTTTGTTTTATGTGATGGAAATTTTATGTTCATAGCCAGCTCCTCCTAACTCCAGCGCCGTTTCTGTATGGACTGAACCGTCAGAAACAGGCAAAATACAATAATGCTGAGGTAATAAATGACACCCGACAGGTCGAAGATCCCGTTTGTAAATTCGGAGAACCGGTCGGTTATGGCAAATATGCCCAGAATTTTCTGAATCAGCCCTTCATACACGGAAGGCCGGAGGAAAAACAAGGCGGTCAGAGCTCCCTCGGCGAGCAGAAAGCCGGCGGCGGCAATCATGAGGTGTGCTGTCATATAATAGAGAAGGAAGGCGGCTGCAGCGGCCGCGGCGGCCAGCGCGTAAAAGGAGGCGGAAGCCGTTTCCGGGAAAAAGTTGGCGATTCCGTTCATGATATAGCAGACGAACAGAACCAGGAAGGTCAGCACGGCTGCGATCACCTGATTTTCCGTGGTGGAAGACAGGTAAAGTCCGATCGCGAGAAAACTGCCTGCAAGAAGAAACAGGCCGGCCAGCGCGGTGTAGGCTTCAGGGAGCGAAACGCTTCCAAACTGCGTCAGAATCAGCGGATAGACTGCCATGACCAGGGTGGGGATCAGAAGAATCGTGACGAGCGCCAGATACTTCCCAACCACAATGCCGGAAACGGATACCGGAGAGGTGAGGAGAAGCTGGTCGGTCTTCTGCCTGCGCTCTTCTGCCAGGATTCTCATGGTGAGGACGGG
This sequence comes from uncultured Lachnospiraceae bacterium, assembly GCA_947626965.1. Taxonomy (GTDB): domain Bacteria; phylum Bacillota; class Clostridia; order Lachnospirales; family Lachnospiraceae; genus Choladousia. The sequence continues at coordinate 3,573 of CANQUH010000025.1, read as the reverse complement.
CACGGCGATCAGAAAGATCACCACGATCGCTTCAAGCGTGTAAGAAAACAACGGATAACCGCCTCTTAGATGGTATGCCGTGAAATATATGCCGGTTACAACCAGAATGAACGCGATGAACAGATAGCCGGTCATCGAATTCAGAAAACTTTTAACTTCTCTGCGGTAAATTGCTGCCATTGTCATCCCCTCCTTCTTCAGTCTGTGTCTCTTCATCACCGGTCAGCTCAAGGAAGATATCCTCAAGAGACATTCTTGACAGCTGCATATTCAGAATCGCGGCATTCTGTTTCGCGCAGTCGAAAAACAGGGCCTCTCTCAGATCCGTCTGCGTTTCGGTGCGGATGACCGCGTCCCACGCGCCGTTTTCCGCGGATGGTTCGAGCGTGTAGGAGAGAATCTTATCCTGTCCGTTCAGGATGGAGCGAAGCGTCTGTTCCTTCGTCCGGACGGTGAGCTGGAGCGTGTTCGTGCCGGCCATCAGAAGAGGCAGGTTTTCCGGAGTATCGCTTGCGACCAGCTTCCCGTGGGAAATGATCATGATATGATCGCAGACCGCACTAATCTCAGAAAGAATATGTGAACTTAAGATGACAGTATGTTTTCTGCCAAGTCCCCGGATCAGGTCGCGGATCTCGATAATCTGCCGCGGGTCCAGTCCTACCATCGGTTCATCGAGGATGATAACGGGAGGATAGCCCAGAAGCGCCTGCGCCAGACCGGTACGCTGGCGGTAGCCTTTGGAGAGATTGCGGATCAGACGGTTCTGCATGTCGGTGATGCCGGTCGTCTCCATCAGCTCCGCGATCATGCTCTGCGTATCCCTGCGCGGAATCTTTTTAAGTCCGGCCGCGAAGACGAGATATTCCTTCACCGTCATGTCCGGATAAAGAGGCGGGATTTCGGGGAGGTAGCCGATGGATTTCCGGGCAGCCTCCGGCTCGTCGAGGATATTATGGCCGCTGATCCGCACCTCGCCTGAGGTGGGGGCGATATATCCCGTCATAATGTTCATTGTAGTGGATTTTCCGGCTCCGTTCGGGCCGAGGAAACCGTAGATCTGTCCCTCTCCGACGGTAAATGAGAGATCGTCGACAGCCAGATGGTTTCCGTAACGTTTTGTAAGATGTTCGACTTCAATCAAAGAAAATCACTCCCTGCTGATTAGTTTTGTCCATTCTATGCAATAATTGTGTCTATTTTTTGAAGGAATTGTGTTCTAATTGTGGTTACAGTCCCCCCACTGAGCTCGAGGTGATTTCCGGGCAATCTGCCCGGAAATCCCGAGGTCTGAGGCGCGAAATGCCACGAAAGTGGCATTTCTGTGCATCGCGAAGCGTTGTTGCTGGTCACGGAGTGAGCAGTAACTAATTGTGTGCTGCAGCTGGTACTGCAGCTGGTAATGTACAGTCATGCTTGCCATGCGGGGAAATATCGTTTATAATGAAGCCTGCGGGGTCTGGAGATCATACATGAAGGGTATGAACTTGAGACCCGAAAAGCGTGATTACAAAAGAAATGGCCGCATATACATGAAAGAGGAACTGTGGGGGGAAATGAAAAATGCATGAGGGGACAGGAAGCGGGGAAAGAAGCGGGAGCCGCTACCAGGAAAAAAGACAGGCTGCAAAGACGGGAAACGGAGGATATCCGGATCAGATTCATGTGGTGTCTCTGGAGACAGGGCACAGAGTCGGGGAAGACGGCCGGCCGGAGAAAAAAATAGGGAAGCTTTCAGCTTCATACAGAAAACCTTCGGGGAGACAGAAAGGTTTCAGGTCAAAAAAGGATGACAGCGCCGAGTTTCTCAGGCTCATAAATTCCTCCAGAGAAAATAAAGAGGACGGGGCGCCGGGAGGCAGGGAGCTTACCTGGCAGGAGCGTCTGCAGCAGCGCAGGATCAGGCAGGTACACCGGATTCTCTGGGGCTGCGCAGGAGTGTTTGCCGTCATTTACGCTGCCGCTGCGGTTTATTTCTCGGCGCATTTTTATGAGGGAAGCACTATTTACGGGATTGACTGCAGTCAGATGACTGCCGCGGAAGCGAAAGAAGAGGTGGCGGAGAAGTTTGAGGAGAGTGCGCTGACGATTCAGGAGAGGGGCGGCCGTCAGGAAACAATCCGGGCGGATCAGATTGATCTGAGATTTGTCGATGACAACAGCATCGACCGGATGCTGAAAGAGCAGCGCTCGTATCTGTGGCCGGTTATGTTTCTTCTTGATAAATCCGGCTCGCCGATTGCCTTTACTTATGATAAAGAAAAAGCGAAGACAGTTCTGGGAGAGCTGGAATGTTTCAATGATATCCTTGCGGTGCGTCCCAGGGACGCCTATATTGAGGGAACTTCCGAGGGGTTTGAGATCGTCCCGGAAGAGATCGGAACGACGCTGGATAAGGAGAAAGCGTCGGAGACTGTTTTCGCCGCTCTGGATCAGGGAAAGGGGACCGTATCCCTGGAGGAGGAGGGCTGTTATCTGAATCCTTCAGTGTACCGGGATGACGAGCAGCTCAATCAGGATGTCATGGCGATGAACGATCTGGTTCAGGCCCGCGTTACGTATGAGTTTGGAGACAGGACAGAGGTTCTGGATGCTTCCGTCATGCAGGACTGGATTGTGAAGCTTTCCGACGGGACCTTTGCGGTGGACGACTCAAAGGCGGAGCTGTATGTGGAAGCGCTTGCCAGAAAGTATGATACGTTTGGCATGGAACGTCAGTTCACGACTTCCTACGGGACGGTAGTGTCGCTTTATGGCGGAGATTATGGCTGGGCGATTGATCAGGCCGCGACTCTGCGGCAGCTGCTCAACGCGATTCAGGGAAAAGAGGATGTAACGCTCGAGCCTGAATATCTCTACACTGCCATGAGCCGGAATGAGAATGATATCGGCGACACTTATGTGGAAATCTGTATTTCCCAGCAGAGAATGATCTGCTATAAAGATGGGAATGTGGTTTCGGACACCCCGGTTGTGACAGGAAATCCGAACAAGGGTCATGCGACGCCGTCGGGAGGCGTGTGGTCCATCGACGCGAAAATGCGGGATTACGTCCTGAAAGGGGAGGACTATCAGACTCCGGTGGATTACTGGATGCCTTTCAACGGGGATGTCGGAATCCATGATCTCCAGGCGAGAGCTTACTTCGGGGGGAGCATTTATCTGACGAATGGGTCGCATGGCTGCGTGAATACGCCGTACGACCAGGTTCAGATTATTTACAACGCGGTGGAGGTCGGGACGCCTGTGATTGTATATGATTCCCCGTGATCCGGGACGGCTTTGGACTGCCGGATGTGAAAAATCAGGCAGAAAGAAGGGGGAAAAGTGCGGTAGTTTTCATATGATAGTGCTTTACCGTACTGAAATTACGTGTTATAATGGCAAGGTTACTGTAAAAGTTCAGCGCTCCGGCGCTGGACGCGCGAAAATGCGGACGCAAAAGCGAAAGGAGAAAACTGTAGTGCGTAAAGAGATTGATAGGAAGACAAGAGATGAGAGGCTGGCGGAGCTCGTAAAGTACTGCATGATTTCAGGAGCGCTTGATCTGAATCTGTATCAGGAGTACGATGT
>CANQUH010000024.1 GCA_947626965.1 uncultured Lachnospiraceae bacterium | reverse complement strand
ACTTTTAATATGAACAGTCTTCTCAAATTCATCACCTGCGGAAGCGTGGACGACGGAAAATCCACGCTGATCGGCCATATGCTCTACGATGCCAAGCTCCTCTTCGCGGACCAGGAACGCGCGCTTGAGCTCGACAGCCGTATGGGATCGCGCGGAGGCGCGATTGATTATTCCCTGCTCCTCGACGGTCTTATGGCAGAACGCGAACAGGGAATCACGATTGATGTCGCTTACCGGTACTTCACCACAGAAAAACGCTCTTTTATCGTCGCGGACACGCCAGGCCATGAAGAGTATACGCGGAACATGGCAGTGGGCGCTTCCTTTGCCGACCTCGCGGTCATCCTGGTCGACGCCACGCACGGCGTGCTCGTCCAGACACGGCGCCACACGCGCATCTGTTCCATGATGGGCATTGAGCATTTTGTCTTTGCGGTCAACAAAATGGATCTGGTCAATTATGACGAGAACCGTTTCCGCAAAATTTCAAAAGATATCCAGCGCATGGTAAAGGAATATGATTACCGAAGCCTGCAGATCCTTCCCGTCTCCGCGACGGAAGGGGACAACGTTACCAACCGTTCCAGACGCATGCCGTGGTTCCGCGGAGCCGCTCTTCTGGAATACCTCGAAAATATCAATACGGACAAGGTCTCCGCGGAAGAAGGCTTCTGCATGCCGGTACAGAGAGTCTGCCGTCCTGATTATACCTTCCGCGGCTTCCAGGGCGAGATCGCATCCGGTGCTGTCAGCGTCGGCGATGAAATCACGACTTTGCCGTCCAACGAAAAGGCCGTCGTAAAACGGATCATTGACGCCGGGAAAGACGTCGAAACCTCCGACACAGGCCATGCAGTCACCATCGCGCTCGACCGCGAGGTGGACGTCTCCAGAGGCTGCGTTCTCACAAGGGACGCACAGCTCACCGTCGGCAATCTGTTCACGGCGCGGCTTCTCTGGATGGACGACTCTCATCTGGTGGCCGGAAGAAATTATTACCTCAAACTCGGCACGAAAATGATCCCCGCCGTCGTAATGCATATTCACTGCAAGATCGACGTCAACACGGGAAATGAAATTCCTGCCGACACTACCTACAAAAATGAGATCGTCGACTGCGATATCTCCGTCTCCGACCGGATTGTTTTCGACGAGTTTCAGAATAACCACACGCTCGGATCCCTGATCCTGATCGACCGGATCACAAACATGACTTCCGCCTGCGGCATCATCACAAATGTCCTGCGCCGCGCGGATAATTTAAGATGGCAGGAGCATGACATCACACGGCAGCTGCGCGCACAGCAGAAGGGACAGAAGCCTGTGACAATCTGGATGACCGGCCTCTCCGGTTCCGGCAAATCCACGCTCGCCAACGAGCTGGAAAAGCGGCTTGTCGCGCTCGGAAAGCACACGATGCTTCTCGACGGAGACAACATCCGCATGGGCCTGAACAAAAATCTCGGTTTCCGCGAGACAGACCGCATCGAGAATATCCGGCGTATCGCCGAGGTAGCAAAGCTGATGAACGACGCCGGACTGATCACGATCACCGCCTTCATCTCCCCCTACCTCCGAGACAGGCGCAGCGCACGCGAGATCATCGGGGAAGAAAGTTTCATCGAGGTTTATGTCAGCACACCGCTTGAGGAATGTGAGCGGCGCGATGTGAAAGGACTTTACAAGAAGGCCCGTGCCGGCGAGATCTCCTACTTTACCGGCATTTCAAGTCCGTATGAGGTTCCGAAGAAGCCGGAAATTACCGTAGATACCAGTACCATGTCGCTGGATGACTGCGTCGACGTCATCCTGAAAGCGCTCGGCGAAGATTAAGCACAAGGAGGAAGTTATGGCAACCGTTTATCTGCATATAGGTCTCCCTAAAACCGGTTCCACCACAATTCAGGTTTTCACCTGCGATAACAAAAAGGTTTTCGAAAAATTTGGTATCTGTTATCCTCTGTTCGATTACAGATACGAGATGGTATCCTTCCGGCGCAACGGACACTTTCTCTTTGCACCCTATATCAAGGAGGACGGAAAACCGGACCGCACCCGCCCCGCCGCTGAATATGAAGAAGGCCTGAACAAGCTGGAAGAAATCGGCAGACAATACGACAAGATTCTCCTGACGGACGAAGGGCTCTGGTGGGGCAGCCATACCCGCAAAAATTTCTGGGAGCAGCTAAAAGAAGATATGAACAGGCGAGGTCTTGATGTCAGGATCATCGTCTATCTGCGCCGCCAGGATTCCTGGATTGAATCACACTGGGCGCAAAATATCCGCGACGGCCGGACCTGCCTCACAATGCACGACTACCTTGGCTATATGAAAAAGAGAGGCTATCCTCTCGACTACTATGCGTACATCAGCAAGTTTGCAGAAATTTTCGGAAAGGACCACCTGCATATAAAAATCCTTGAGCGCGGTCAGTTTAAGGGAGCGGAGCACACGCTTCAGTCCGATTTTCTTGACATTTTCGGGCTCTCCCTTTCCGACGGTTTCCGCGTAAAACAGGATGTATACAACGCAAAATTCGAGGGTAATTACCTGGAAATAAAGCGTCTGATGAACCTTGTGCCGGAGCTCCGCTCAAGGAAGCATATCGTTTTTGCCGGCATCACAAAGATGGATATGCAGAATCCCACGAAGCGCGACTACAGCAAGTATTCTTTCTTCGCTCCGGAGGACCGCAAAGCTTTCCGGGAACAATTCGAGGAATCCAACCGCAGACTGGCTGTTGAATTTCTCGGACGCGAGGACGGTATTCTCTTTTATGATCCTCCGAAGGATCTTCCGGAATTGGTTCTCAATGAGGGAGAGCTTCTGCGTGATTCGATTCTCCTCTACGGGAAAATATTCGATATTCTCCAGAAGCAGCATGAGGCCGCCACAGAAGAACTGTTCCAGAAGATACTGGACAAGCGGTTCCAGGCTATCGAAGAAATGAAGGAAGAATTCAAAGCCGAATATCAAAAGAGTATCCAGGAAATGGAAAAGCAGTTCAAAACCAGCCAGAAAAACCTCCTCAAGGAATTCAAAACCGACCAGAAAAATCTCCTTAAGGAATTCAAAGCCGAGCTGGAAAAGAACTCAAAGGAGACGAAAGAACTGCGAAGCGACCTCAAAGAACTCCGGGAGAATGTGCTCTTCTACCGGCTCAAACGAAAGATCCGTCATATAAAGGGTTCTGATCAGTAGATAAAAGTAAATATGTATTTTGCAGACAGGCCGGATCCTCCGAAAAGGACCCGGCCTGTTTTTTTAAATATCCTGTTTTTCCCTGTATCTGTCCCCTCAGGCTTTCCCGCTCTGATTGTCTGCTTTCGGCGGCGTCCCCTCCACAATTTCAAGAGCCACCAGAAGCGCCCAGACATACGGCGCCCCAAAAACGTTCAGACTCTTGGGGCCTTTCACTTCATCGGGATGCTCCTCGATCTTCTTCAGCGCATTCGCAAATGTCGCCCTGGTAATGGACCGTGAACGCCTGTCCACAAACATCTCCCCACCGCGGATCGTATACTGAAACGGCAGCTTTTTGGCTGTATAAAATATCTCTCCCTGTCTGGCCTCAAGAATTTTCCACAAATCCTCCGTCTTCTGCTCAACTCCGGTCTTTTTTTCTTTTATGTCCATCCCGCTGCTCCTCTGCCAAAACTGTCACAAAATTTCTTTTATTGTAACGTGAAGCCTGCGGGAAATCAAGTGAAATTGACATTTTTTAAATGTCAAGCAACCACCCGTTCTTTTTCAGCCAGGCACGGCGCTCCTGATAGTCCGGAAGCACACGTTTTACATGATTCCAGAACCGGTCCGAATGGTTCATCTCAAGGCGGTGGCAGAGCTCATGAACCACCACATAATCAAGCACTTCCGGCGGCGCCAGAATCAGCTTCCAGGTAAAATTTAGATTCCCTTTACTGCTGCAGCTTCCCCAGCGGGTCTTCTGGTCTCGAATCGTAATTCTGCCGTAGGTCACGCCAAGAATCGGCGCATAGTACGCGGCCCGTTCCGCAATCCGCGTCCTCGCCGCCTCCATCCCGGCGCGGCGCTGCTCCTCGGTGACCGCGCCTGTCTGTTCCTTCATCTGCCGGCGCTGTTCCGCCCTCGCCACACTTTTGCCAAGCCACTCCTTTTTCTCCTCGACAAACGCACGTATCCGGGCTTCTGACATTTTGTACGGAGCGCGGACGAGCACGCGCCCCTCTCTCGTCACCTCGAGAGACAGAGTTTTTCTCGCGCTGCGGATGATTTCAATTGTAACCGGCTTTTCCATCTTCTCCCATCCTTCCCCGCTGTAAAAATCCTGCTCCCGGCAGAACTCTTGCTTCTGCCGGGACCGTTATTTTGGGGGCGCTCCCACCACAAAACAATCACAAATTCTTGAGAAACCGCTGTTTCCCCAAGGATGAGCTGAACCACAGTCATCCGATTTTTTACACGCTCCGCAGACGCGCCTCGATCTCCCTGCCCCGGTCCTCGAACAGAAGGTTCTTATTATAAAAGTAGTAGCGTTCGCACTCGTATTCCTGCAGAAAACGGATGCTGTAATAATCCGCGTTCAGCTCTGTGATAAAGATGACCATCTCCTGTCCTGTTCCGAACGCGGCTTCCAGAAAATCAAAGGCATGCTCCAGCATCTCTCCCGCATGGTCCCGGCGGTCTTCCAGCTCGTCCTGCTGCCCGTCAAACCACTGCCTGAGCCACATAAAGGCATCTTCGCCGGTCACATGGCCCTGTTTTTTCAATTCGAACGACAAATCCTCCAGTTTTCTGACCGCACTGCGGTAAATCTGCGTGTCCTGCCGCGAAAGCAGCTCTGCCTGACGCTGCCGCTCAAATTCCTGAATAAATTTCTCCATTCCTTCATCGAAGATCTGCTGCGGGGATTTATATCCAGAAGTTTCCCGGCCGTCGGCTCCTGCTGCTTCCGAAAATCTGTTCTCGGGATGGTTCTCCTGTCCGCCGCTCTCCGTCCGGATGAAATCATCCCGCCATTCTTCCCGGCTGACGTCCCCTTCTTCGCCGTCTCCCTCTTTCGGGAAAAATTTTTCTTCCGGCCGATTCCCCGCCCCGGCGGTCTGCAGCTCATCCCGGACAAATTTCAGCTGCCCGAACAGCAGCTCCAGCTCTTTCTCAGACCGCGCGATCGTCGCGAACTCATTCCGGCACCGCGCAAGCAGAAGACTCACCACGCCAAGCCGCTCATCGAACGACGCGTGGGCCGCTTTCTTCAACAGAAGATCATCGATCGTTCCGGCGAGCACCGCGTCAAGCTGATAGTCCATCTGATATTTCTCATAAAGCTCGAGATAATTCGCGAAATCTTTCGCGATCTTCTCATGCTGGATATACTGAACGATCACCTCGCGGTCGGCCTTTTTCCCCAGCTTCTCATATACTTCGAGCAGTCTGGAAAGATCTTCCCACCCGCGCGGCGTCGCAAACTGTCTTCCGTCAACTGTCGTTTCCATGCGGTAGAAATAACCGGTCCGCGCCGTGAGATACGAGGTGACCGCGGGATGAATCTGTTCTTTCACGGCATATTCCTTCCAGACCGTGAAATCCGGTTCCACCTCGATTTTCTTCACACGGTCCATCGTCACAACGTCAAATTCCCGGACGGATTTGTTGTACTCCGGCGGATTCCCGGCGGCCACGATGATCCATCCCTCGGGAATCGCGTGATTTCCGAACGTCTTGTACTGCAGGAACTGCAGCATCGCCGGAGCCAGCGTCTCCGAGACACAGTTGATCTCATCCAGAAACAGAATTCCCTCCGAAAGCCCCGTTTTCTCCATCTTCTCGTAAACCGCGGCCACGATCTCGCTCATCGTGTAGCCGGTCACAGTATATTCGTTCCCGCCGAACAGTTTCTGTGAGATAAACGGAAGACCGAGCGCACTCTGTCTCGTGTGGTGGGTAATCGTATACGCCACAAGCCCGATCCCACACTCGCGCGCAATCTGCTCCATGATCTGCGTCTTGCCGATGCCCGGCGCACCCAGAAGAAGCACCGGTCGCTGACGGACCGGAGGAATCACATATTCCCCGTCCTCATCCTTCAAAAGATACGACTCGATCGTATCTTTGATTTCTTCCTTTGCTCGTTTAATGTTCATATTCTGTCACTCTTTTCGGAAATTTGTGCCCCACGGACAGGGCAAACTCAGAGATGAAAGCTTTCATCATATATCGTCAAAGATCACCGGGATCTGCGCCTTGAACTGCGCAAGAAGCTCCTTCGCGAGCACCCGGATATCCGGATGCGCCGCCGCGTCAGAGCGCAGCTTCAGAAAATGCCTCCACTCCCGCAGATTCATCGTCACCATGATCTCCGTCTTCGTGCAAGTCGGAAGTACGGACCGTGCCGTCTGCGGTTTGCAGCCGTCAGCAAGCAGCGCAAAGTAATACTTCTCCGCGGCTTTCATTGCCTCAAGCCAGTCCTGATACTCCTGTGTGCCCTCCCTGATATCCACAGGACAGATCACCGTAATCTCATTGCTGAATTTATCCTTGGAATAATTGCAGTACCGTGTGCTCTCCTGCGCGTAGCTCGCGATGCGGTGACGCACGATTTCATGGGAGATTCCGCGGTCCGTCGTAAATTTTACCGTGATATTATAATGCTCGATCACGGCCTCATGGCCGCGCCTGACAATGCCCGCGACAAATTTTTCGGCAGAATCTTCCGTAATATTGTCCTCTGACTTATAGCAGACTCTCCCTACCTTTTCAATATGCGCAAGGATTTCCTGTCCGTTGACTGGGGTGATGATTTCCACATTCGGCTGAATTATTTTCATGATTTTCCTGTCCTTTCCTTCGTGGTGCGCCCCGCCTGCAGGGCATAAACGTCCTTCCTTTTAACGCTGCATCTCCATCAAAAATTCCTTCACCGCATCGGTCATCACTTCCAGGTGATAATCAAAACAGTGCGTATCCCCGGGCACAATCACCAGCTTTGCATTAGCGTAGAGCTTTTCCGCTCTCTGCGCGTATTCCAGCGGAACCGCCTCATCCTTATCACCTTGCACAATCAGTACCGGGCCGCGGAAACGTTCAATCTCATCTTCCACATGAATCGTCTGGGCCACCCGGATATAATTGCCGTTCAGCCGCAGGTCATCCGTCTCCAGAAGATCCGGGATATGATCAGGGTCAAAAGATCTCCCCAACAGGTTCCCCTGTCTCGCTCCGTCCGGGATCATCCAGGCAGGCGAAAGGGGAATGATCGCCTTAAAATCGTCCGCTCTCATACCGCCCACGAGCATGGTGAGCAGACCGCCCTGAGAGTGACCGCAGAGATACAGATCGCTGACAAAATCCAGCGTCTTCGCATAGTCAACCACCGCCAGCGCATTTGTCACCCATTTATAAAGCGTGTGATCTTCAAATCTGCCGTCGCTCCTGCCATGACCGTACATCTCCACCCTGAGAGCGGCAAAGCCCACAGCATTTGCGGTCTGGGCGGCGGCGATGATATGCCTCTCCTCCATATGTCCGGTAAAACCATGGATCACGATCATCAGCGGACATTTTCCGGATTCATCCTGCATGGTTTCCGGCATATCCAGTTTTGCGTGAAGTCTGATCCCGTCATTTTCAATAAAAAATTCTTGCATGGTTCTCCTCCTTACTGTGAAAGTCCGTCTCTATGCAAAGGCAGACGGCAAATTTATTTGCCCGGCTGGCTCTGCATAAGAGACACAAGCAGGTATGAGCAAAACAGCGATGCGAACGAACGTGAGCAGCGCGATTTGCGAATACATGCAGGACTGTGAGAGTGCGTAAGCACGGAACAGTCCGTGGACTTTCTTACCTTACATCAAGCCTCATAGTCCTCCGGATCAAGAATCAGTTTGATCGCCCAGGGCGGAACATCGACATCCCGATAATCCTCCTTCAGAAAGATAAACGCCGTCTCGTACCGGGGCTTCCGCAGCGGAAATATCCCATAGCCGTCCGTAAAATAAAGCAGCCCTCGCAGCCGGGTGAACGCCTGACGGCGCAACAGTTCTTCCACGTACACAAACGCCGGCCGGAAATCTGTTCCGCCCAGCCCTCTCACCGTAAAATTTCGTATATAATTTTCAAGCTCCCTTTTGTCCGTGATAACTGCGTCTTCCTGCACTTTATCGTCACATTGAATGATATGAATGTTAATCTTGCGGAAAAAGCTCTCCGACTCCTGCAGAATCCCGCAGGTTTCTTCAAGGAAATGTTTCACCAGATCGCCTTTGCAGGACATGGAAGTATCGACCACAATGACAAAATCCTCGATCTTTTTGACCTCCTTCGTCTCCAGCGGCTCAATCAGCGGCATGTTGCCGTACAGCTTCATCCCGTAATGATAAAAAATATAGTCGAACGAGTCGGCATCCACCTGCATCTCCTCCTTCAGCACGGAAAACTTCCGGAGAAACTCACGGTAATCGTAGCGCTTCCTGTTCTCGATCTGTATCTGATCCGTCAGACTTTTCGCATCCCCGGAAGCCTCCTTCGAGAAGGTTTCCATCTCCGTCTGCATCCGGTCGCGGATATCCTCCCACTTCCTCTGCTGCGGCTGCGGCTTATTTGAATCGTCCTCCTGCTGCCACAGACGATGATCGTCCACCGTAAACTCCCGTGCGAGTCGGTCGAGGTAAGGCTGTGGAAAATGCTTCTGACAGAGGATCCGGTAAATCCGCTCCGCGGTCGCCGTGAACTTTTTCTCTCCTGCCATCCTGCGGCTCTGATTTCTTATATCCGGAGTTTTTTCCCAGGTTTCTGTTCCGAATGTCTCTTTCCGTATTTTTTCTCCCAAATCTAAGCCTGAATCTGTGCTTTCCACCACCGATTCTCCGAATCCCGCGCCAGAACCCGCAGACAATTCCCGGGCCGACTGCTCTGCATCGGTATTTCTGGAATACGCAGAACCGCCCCACTCTGAAATTTCCCGGTACACGCTTCTTCGAAACGCGGATTTCGGCACATGCACGGCCCGTATTTCAAGCCCGTCAAGCACCCACTCCGCCGTGATGTCGCATGCCAGATTCCAGTATTCCTCATCGCGTCCTTTCCGGTTCCAGAGATGACAGAACAGACAGTGGAGAATACTGTGCAGGCACGCACGGTTCACCAGCACCCGGCTTTTGCGGAACAGGGAGGCAAGTTGTCCCGGGTTGAAATACAGCGCGTTTCCGTCCGTCCCCGTAACCGTAATCTGCTGCTCAGGAACCAGTGCCAGAGAGGAAAGCGCCACATCCAGGAAACGCATATTCAGGTAGAGCTCATTTCGCGCGTTGCGCAGGATATCCATGCCAATTTCCGCAAAGACTACTTCCCGCTCCCGCTGCGCGCTGATCGGATTTTCCATACGTCATCCCTCCCTGTTTTTCATCTGATTTTTTTCTTTTATCAAAACTCGCTTGCGAGTTTTGCGCGTGGGATTCGGGTCTGCGTCAGCAGACATCTTCAGTTCCGAATCTCTGCGCATCCTCACAGTTCAAACCTGCGGCGGCGGGCCGCAGGCGCAGGTTTTCCGATCTCCCGCTCTTTATCCTTCTTCTTTGACATCCTTCGGCTCTCCATCAGAAAGCCGATTGCTTCCACAAAGCCGGCACGCCCGGCCAGTTCCATCAGCAGATCATAAAGACCCGGATAAGTTTTTGCCGCGGTCTCTGTCAGCCAGCGAATCCCTCGCATATCGTGTGTACGGACAAACAGCTCTGCAAACTGCGCGCGCTCCGAAATCACATATTCCTCATACTGGCGGCGCGCGGCTTCCGAGAGTTCATACGGAAACCACAGCCGCCCCGTCACCAGCCGCGCGGTGGTATCAAAATCCTCCCGAGCCACCGCATACGGAAGCAGGCGGTCATACTGCTGAAAATCAAATACCCTGCTCTGAAAGCAGTTCCGGTACAGAATTCCGCTGCCGTGTACGTGCGTCTCCAGAATCCGGGCCGGAGTGTTCTCGACGCCCTCCTCATAAAATTCCGGGAAAATCAGGCGTGCCATGAGAACAGCTCCTTCTTCTGCGTCCTTTTCTGTCCCCGTAAAACAGAAATCTCCGGATCCATGTCCTATCCTATTAAAAAGTCCTGCCGGACTTCCAGACACACTTCTCGTCTGATCTGAAGATCCCGGCAGATTTCCGGTGATACTTTCTGTCTGATCCAAAGCTCCCTGCAGATTCCCGGCGGTACTTCCTGCCTGCCCCGGATTCCGTGACAAAAATTCCACTTCCACCGCTTCTGGCACTTCGTCGAGCATCTGCTTCAGCGACGATTTCCCATCCTCCCCCAGGTACAGCCGAATCTTCCTTATATGATGACAACCCGTAAAGACTCCGCTCCCCCAGTCCGAAAGAGCACTGTCAAATTCCAGCTGCTCCAGAGCGCCGCAATTGTACAGACAATAGCGGCCGACGCGCCGGACACTGCCCGGAAGCACCAGTTCTTTTAAATTATTTCCACAGAGAGGCGGAATCAGACCGCCCGGAGTTTGTATTCCCTTTTCTGTCAACGGACCAAAAACTGTCTCGCGGGATTTGCCCCGTTCCGCTCCGCTGGCAGGTTTTTCTTCCCTTGGTCTCTGCTCTGACGAACCGAAAATCTCTTTGCAGGATTTGTCCGGTTCTGCCCCGTTGACAGGTTTTTCCTCTTCTTGTCTTCCTACAGACAAAAAGCCGATTCCTTCCTGAAAAATCTGCAGCTTTCCCGCCTCAAATTCCTTCTGGAGCGCCTTTTCATCCATATGGGCGGAAAAGCAGTACGGCCCCACTTCCGTCACCGGCAGCCCACAGATCTGTTCCGGTATGACCACACATTCCTCATGGGAAAAACAGCGCCGGATCACCGCGCTGTCTCCCTTTCTCTCATACATGAAAACCGGCCCCAAGGCAAAACCGCTCGCCTGATAACGTTCTTTTCTCATAAATCTGCCTTTCTACCGGAGAACCTGCACAATCTCATACGCGACCGGCACGAGCAGCGCAGGCAGCATGTTTCCGACGCGGAATTTCTTCCCGAACGCGATATTGACGCCCACGCAGAAGATCAGCGACGAGCCGATGAACGAGAGGTTCGCAATCAGCGCCTCCCCGATAAAGTTTCCCGCGAAATGCGCCAGCAGCGTCAGCGAACCCTCATAGACAAGGATCGCCAGCGCAGAACACATGACACCGACTCCGTAAGTGGACGCCAGCACAATCACGATCGCAAAGTCCAGCACCGCCTTCGCGGTCAGCATGGTCGCGTCGCCAGTAAGTCCATCCTGGATCGAACCGACGATCGCCATCGCACCGACACAGATGATCAGCGATGTGTTGACGAACCCTTCCACAAAACGCGCGTCCCGCTCCGCGTGAAACATTGCCTTCAGCTTCTCCCCGAGCGTGTCCATCCGCTTCTCGATATCGATCAGTTCCCCAAGCAGTCCGCCGAGCACCAGCGAAAAGATCAGCAGCATGCTGCCCTGCGTCTCAATCGATCCATTCTCCACGCGCAGCATTCCCTGCAGTGTCCCGGCGACCCCGATAAACATCGAGGCCACGCCGCAGGCGCTCATCAGAGACTGTTCCATCTCTTTTTTCAGGCCGCGGCGGAGAACCATTCCGATTGCGCTCCCCGCCACAACACCTGCTGTATTGATTAAAGTTCCAAGTCCAAACATAGACTGTTTTCCTCTTCCTGTTTCTCAGGCAAACCCGAATTCCGCGCCAGAACCCGCAAGTGGGTTCTGAACTGACACGGTATTTTTTCGAATCCCTTCTTATTTGCCCTCGCCTTCCTGCACCGTCACTTCACGCGCCACGCGGCCCTTAATCTCCTCCTTCACAGAAGAGATGAAATCAGCCAGCGCCGTCTGACCCTCATCGCCTGCAAAGCGGCTGCGCACGGATACGAGATTGCTCTCTTCCTCTTTCGCTCCTACCACGAGCATGTACGGCACCTTCGCCAGACGCGCCTCGCGGATCTTGTAGCCGATCTTCTCCGCGCGGGTATCGACGCTTGAACGGATGCCTGCCTCTTTCAGTTCGGCGTCAACCTTTGCCGCGTAATCCAGATATTTGTCGGAAATCGGAAGTACACGCACCTGCTCCGGAGAAAGCCAGGTCGGAAACGCGCCCGCAAAATGCTCAATCAGGATACCGATGAAACGCTCGATCGAGCCGAACGCCACGCGGTGGATCATGATCGGACGGTGTTTCTCGCCGTCCGCTCCGATGTACTCACAGTTGAAGCGGAGCGGAAGCTGGAAGTCGAGCTGAATCGTGCCGCACTGCCAGGTTCTTCCGATCGAGTCTTCCAGATGGAAGTCAATCTTCGGTCCGTAGAACGCTCCGTCGCCCTCGTTAACCACATAGTCCAGTCCCAGATCGTCGAGCGCGCTGCGCAGGCCGTCGGTCGCCATCTCCCAGTCCTCGTCGCTTCCCATCGAGTTTTCCGGACGTGTAGACAGCTCCACATGATACTTGAATCCGAAAAGCTGGTAGACCTCATCAATCAGCTTCGCCACGCCCTTGATCTCGTCGCGGATCTGCTCCGGTGTCATGAAGATGTGCGCATCGTCCTGTGTGAAACAGCGCACACGCATCAGGCCGTGAAGCTGACCGGATTTCTCATGGCGGTGAACCAGACCGAGCTCGCCCATGCGCAGCGGCAGATCACGGTAGGACCTCGGCTCCGACTGGTAGACCAGGATGCCTCCCGGGCAGTTCATCGGCTTGATCGCAAAATCGGTATCGTCGATGACGGTTGTGTACATGTTTTCTTTATAGTGATCCCAGTGGCCGGAAGTCTCCCAGAGCTGACGGTTCAGCATGATCGGAGTGGAAATCTCCACGTAGCCGGCTTTTGTATGGATTTCGCGCCAGTAGTCCAGCAGCGTATTCTTGAGAATCATGCCCTTCGGCAGGAAGAACGGGAATCCCGGACCCTCGTCGCGCAGCATAAACAAGCCAAGCTGCTTGCCGAGCTTTCTGTGGTCGCGCTTCTTCGCCTCTTCAAGGCGGGTCAGATACGCCTCAAGATCCGCTTTCTTTGTGTAGGAAGTTCCATAAATTCTGGTCAGCATCTTGTTCTTCTCGCTGCCTCTCCAGTATGCGCCCGCGAGGCTGGTCAGCTTAAACGCCTTGACCGGCTTTGTGCTCATTAGATGCGGTCCCGCGCAGAGATCAACAAACTCACCCTGCTGATAGAAGCTGATCTCGGCGTCTTCGGGAAGATCCTCGATCAGTTCCACTTTGTACGGCTCGTTTTTCTCCTTAAAATACGCGATCGCCTCCTCGCGCGGCTTTGTGAAGCGGGTGATCGGAAGCGCCTCCTTCACGATCTTCTTCATCTCTGCTTCAATTTTCTCAAGATCCTCCGCTGTCAGTGGCGCCTCGCTGTCCACATCATAGTAGAACCCGTCCGCGATCGACGGTCCGATCGCCAGCTTAACGTTCGGGTACAGTCGCTTGATGGCCTGCGCCATGATGTGGGAAGTCGTATGGCGGAACGCGCCCGCGCCTTCCGGACTGTCAAACGTCAGAATATTCAACTCGCAGTCCTCTGCAAGCACGGTGCGCAGATCTTCGACCTTGCCGTTGACCTCGCCCGCTGTCGCCACGCGCGCAAGTCCCTCGCTGATGTCAGACGCGATGTCCAGAATCGACATCGGCTGCGCGTATTCTTTCTTTGAACCATCTTTCAGTGTGATAATCATCTCATTCATCCTCCTCATTTTCTGTATCGCATTCTGCGTTGATTATGATTTTCTTTAACGGCGCTGTGAGCCACCCCAGCAGCATGCCAAACAAAAGCACGTTCACAAGGAGCAGCGCTTTTTCCGCAGGCGTCCAGCTGCTCAGAAACGTAGTCTTTAAAATCTTCAGAATCTCTTTCATGATAAACTCCTTTCCTGTCATTCGGATGTAAAATCCGTCCGTTCAGTGTCCGCCGCAGCATACTCCCTTGCTGTTCAGCCATGCGCTTCGCCGCTGCCTGCGCGCACCTGTGACTTTCATCCGCCGAAATTCGCCCATGCCGGGCAAACAAAATCCCTGACAGTCCAAAAGACTGCCAGGGACGATAAATCTGAAATATCGCGGTTCCACCCTGCTTATCCTATGAGATCTGCGCAGGGCGCTTCCGCGCCGGCCGGCACCCTTCTTTTCTCCGCCTGCCTTACGGCAGCCGTATATTTTACAGGTCAGGCAACACATTCTCACAGAATCACTTCATTCGACGGTAACGGCGTCGGGCCGGGCCGGATTGGGGCCGCTCGGAGGTAGTTTTCAAATGATTCCGCATAAAGGACTTCCAGCAAATGCCCTTCTCTCTGGATGCTTCCGCATTTTACTCGTCTCGTCATTGCGTTCTCACTATGATTCTTTACAGACTTCTTTAATTTATACCTCCTCGCCACTATTTGTCAACTATATTTTTATATCGTCTATTGTCGGCTCACATCTGCAGGCAGCTGAATGGAAACAATCAGGCGCAGCCGGCTTCTATTTTCTTCCTGCCATCGAAATCTCTTCTTTCTTATTTAGCATGCTCTTTCACATATCATAACAGCCTGCTCAATGCTGTCAGTTTCATTTTAATATTTATATTATTTTCACCGGCCAGTTTCTTAATCCACCTTGTATCTTCATCCCGGTACGGATCCTTGAAGAATCTTTTAATGAATTTTGTCAACTGACTCCTGAATGCCCAATTCAAATCCGAAGCATTATTGACAGCATTAAAATCCTTCACAGTTTGGTTCTCGTCTGCTGCACCCAACAGATATCTCAAAATCAAAATATCCGCAAAGTTAAATGGCATAACCTCGTCTTCGAATTGCAGCAATGACATATATGGTCCTCCCTGCTTCGTATCATCTGTCACTAACGCATAAGCACCAAGTGTCTGAGCCAAAGATATTGCGTATACCTCCCCCAAATCACCCGCACCGTACAGATTTCTGTTCTCATTAACATTATACTCAAAATTTTTATGTATCTGCAAATCCTTCAGCATCTGATCCGTATATAATTTTATCTTTCCTGCATCTATGTCAGAAATAACCTCCGGAAGCACATCCTGCCCATGATTTACCAATTCAATATTACGGATCTGCTCATAAATGAATACGCCTTCATCAAAAAAACTGAACAATATTTCCTGAAGTCCCGCCCTGTAGAAATGAATAACAACATTTGTATCTAAAGAGGCTCTCAATCGTCCAAACCTCCTATCAAATCATCCAGATCATCATCGTCATCACTGCTGTGTTCAACCAATTTGTCACTTACATCCTCTATACTAAGCTGATAGCAGGCGAGAACCTTTTCCAGTGTTTCTTTCGGAACCGCATTATGATTATAATTATAAATCGCATAATCAATATACTCATATGGTATATCGATCTCATTGCCAGGTATATTCAGTCTTGAATTTCCCCCCACACTTCGAAGCAGATTGCCAACTTTCTTTTCAATCTTTTCATTATCAAGGCAAAGTTTTTGATTTGAATCAATGACCTTAAGACTTTCCAGACGATTTAATGCCATGTCAAAGCTGACATTAAACTCTGACATAATTCTGGCAATGTCCATTGCGGACAGACCTTTTTCTCGAAAATTCAGCAGTTCCAAATCAATAAACCGATTAACGGCATCCGCCGGCATTAATAAACAAGCAGCAAAATAATTTGCCTCCTGTTCTTTCTCATCTGTATTTCGGCCATTAATAGTCCCATTATTATCAATAAAAGAACTTTCTCCTTCTAAATGCAAAATAACATGACCTATCTCATGGGCCAGAGTAAAGATTTCTCTCGACAATCGGCTGCAGCTGTTCGTGAAAATAATAATGTCATTATCTTTTCTTACAGTGAATCCAAGATCTGCATTTCTCCCAAGAGGATATCTCAGCAGTTTATATCCAAGCCGTACGCAGTCTTTAAATAAATCAATAATTCCATATTTGCTTATTTTACATTTTTCCCTGAAGGAATCTGCTTTTATACGAATTTCCCGTTTTCTGCCTTCCTGCACTCATGCACCTCCTAAATCATATCCTTATACTGGAGCCTGGCATACATATGCTTATTTGCATAAAATAAATCAAGCATGTCAAATATTTTTTCAGAAGATTCTCCTTCCTCTCCAGCTCTGTATACAGCTGCCGGGATTTCATCAAGTACCCTTGTTATATCTCCTACAGTTACGCCAAGAACATCCGCAACTTTAGAAAGGATATCGAATGTAATACTATTAACTCCGCTCTCAATCCTTGCATATTTCTGTCTGCTGACTCCGATTTGAGCGGCAACCTGCTCTTGAGTGAAATTTTTTGCGTTTCTCAGTGCTCTGATCCGGCTGCCCAACATTTCATTCATGATCATCCCTCCATTTCCGTGTATTGCTATTTTATCACAAAAATGAGCAGTGTCAACATTTAATGTCTCAATTTTATAACATCGCAAAATCTAGTACTGCCTTGCGTAAATTTCGGTGAATAAATGTGCCTGATGTTTTCGTCAGGACAAGGCAGAGGAGAGAGGCGATGCGGTTGGCCATCGCTGACTGGCGCTGTGTGCCAGTGGCACACGTTTAGCGCGAACCGAAACGGAGTGTAGACCAACAACGCAGTACTGGCGGAAACAGCTGGTGCAGAATTCACCGTTAATTGCGCAGGGCAGTACTAGTGTCTGGTTATTGAAATATAATAATAATATTCCTTCAAGGATAAAAATTGCGGAAGTTGACATTTTTCTTTTCCGGGGGCATAATGTTATAAAATCGTGCAAAGGAGTATCTCGGATGGCAGAAATGATGTCGGTAAAAGAAGCCGCCCGCCTTTGGAATCTGACGGAAAGAAGAATAACCGCTCTTTGCCGGGAGGGAAAAATCGACGGCGCCAAAAAGCATGGCCGTTCCTGGCTGATTCCCGCCAATGCCATAAGACCCGCGGACAACCGGATAAAAAACGGCATTTATAAGAAGAAACAGCGGCCGGCTGACCTGCCCCTGCCTGTCGGCATATCGGATTACCGCCTGGCTTCCACGGAATACTATTATGTCGATAAGACCATGATGATCAAAGATTTTATCGACGAACGGCCGATGGTCTCTCTCTTTACGCGTCCCCGCCGTTTTGGAAAAACGCTGAATATGGATATGATCCGTACCTTTTTTGAAAAAGCGGACAAGGATACTTCGGGCTGTTTCCGGGATAAAAAAATCTGGCGCTGCGGGAAAAAATACCGGGAGTATCAGGGCAGATATCCCGTAATTTTTCTCACATTCAAAGATGTGAAAAAAGACACATGGGAGGAGACCTATGACAGTATTGTGCAGATCATCCTTCTCGAGTTTAAAAGACATGCGGAACTGAATGACAGCGACAGGGTCAGCGACAAAGACTATTACCGGAAAGTCATTGGCGGGAAGGCAACCAGAAACGACATGGAAAGCTCCCTGATGATGCTCACCAAGATGCTTCACGATCATCACGGCACCGCGCCGGTTCTGATCATTGATGAATATGACATCCCCATCCAGCAGGGATATATGCGGGGGTTTTATGATAACGTGATCCTCTTTATGCGCAACCTGTTTTCAGGAGGGCTGAAAGATAACAGACATCTCTCGTTTGGTTTTCTGACCGGCATTCTTCGTGTTTCAAAAGAAAGCATTTTCAGCGGATTAAATAATTTAAAGATTAATTCTGTTTTAGATAACAAATACAGTTCTTATTTTGGTTTTACATCTGATGAAGTGCGGGAAATGGCAGAATATTATGGAGCTGCTGATAAATTCGAAGAAATCTGCGAGTGGTATGACGGTTATCGTTTCGGCGGATCTGACATTTTTAATCCCTGGTCTGTGATCAATTATTTCAGCAATGGATGTGAACCGAGGGCTTTCTGGCAGTCCACCGGAAGCAATGACATTATTGGCGAGGTGATCAGTCAGGCCGACCAGGAAATTTATGACAGACTGACTTCCCTGATAAAAGGGGAGACATTTACAACCTATATCGATACAGGCGTCATCTATCCGCAGATCAGGAACAATCCGTCAACCATCTACAGTTTTCTTCTGGTCGCGGGATACCTGAAAGCAGTCAGGACGTCGCTCTCTTTTACCGGCGACTTCCTGTGTGAGGCAGCGCTGCCAAACAAAGAAATATCTTTTGTCTACAAAAAAGAAATCCTTCAAAAGCTTGAGCCTGTGATACCGCAGTCGACATCCGCCGCCATACAGGAGGCTGTCTGTTCCGGCGACAGTTTCCGGCTGCGCAGGATGATCCGGATGCTTCTCTTACAATCCGCCAGCTGTCATGACACGGTGGGCGAAAACTTCTATCACGGTTTTGTGCTTGGATTATGTGCTCTGTTCGACGGCTTTTATACCACTTCCAACAGAGAGTCCGGATTCGGGAGATACGATATTCAGCTGAGACCGAAGGACGACAGACTGCCCGGTATTCTGATTGAACTGAAAGCCGGAAAAGACTGCAGTGAGAATGATCTGAAACGACTGTCCGAAGCCGCTCTGCAGCAGATTGAAGAGAAAAAATATGATGCGGAGATGAAAAACCTGGGCATCAAAACAATTTATAAATATGGTGTGGCATTCTGCGGAAAAAATGCAGAAGTGACCGTGAATGAACCATAAATTTTTATTGGCATAAAACCCAACAGATACGGAGGAATTTTCATGAACAGAGAAAGCTTCAGACGTGGTCTGAAAGACGGAATACCAATCGGCCTCGGCTATTTTGCCGTGGCCTTCACCTTCGGCATGATGGCCGTCTCAGGTGGACTGAGCACCTCCCAGGCGGTACTGATTTCGCTGACCAACCTGACCTCGGCGGGCCAGTTCGCGGGCCTGGACATTATCGTGGCAGGCGGCTCCTACTGGGAAATCGCGCTGACGCAGCTTGTGATCAATCTGCGTTACTGCCTGATGTCCTTCTCCCTCTCCCAGAAGCTGGAGCGGGGAATCCCGCAGATTCATCGCTATATCGTCGCCTTCGGCGTGACGGATGAGATTTTCGGAGTCAGCGCCAGTCAGGAGGGAAAACTCAGCCCCTGGTACAACTACGGCGCCATGTGTGTGGCGATCCCCGGATGGTCGCTCGGAACGCTCGCGGGCGGCATCTCCGGAAACCTGCTGCCGGCTTTTCTGGTCAGCGCGATGGGGATCGCGATCTACGGCATGTTCCTCGCCGTGATTATCCCGCCCGCAAAGACGAACCGCGCCGTCCTCGGCGTAGTTATCGGCGCGATGGCTGTCAGCAGTCTGTTCGCGTATGTGCCGGTTCTCAATAAAGTGTCATCCGGCTTTGTCATCATCATCACTACCCTGCTCGTCGCAGGCATCGCGGCGTATGTCTGCCCTGTGGAGGAAGAAAAGGAGGCAAATTCCAATGAATCATAACGTATACATCTATATACTGGTCATGGCAGGCGTGACTTATCTCGTCCGTATGCTCCCCCTTGCCCTGATCCAGAAGGAGATCACAAGTCCTTTTGTGAAATCATTTCTGTTCTATGTGCCTTACGCCTGCCTCGCGGCGATGACATTTCCCGCGATTCTCACATCAACCGGGAGCATCATCTCTGCCGTAGTGGGCTTTGCCGTCGCGCTGATCGCGGCCTACAAAGAAAAGAGCCTCGTCACCGTGGCTCTTCTGGCATGCTGTGCGGTATTTATTGTTGAGAGGATTCTGGCGTTTCTGGCCTGAACGGAATTCTATGACACCTTCGGCAGATTCCAGCGGAACCGGGCCGCCAGATACCGCAAAATGATTATAATCAGAAAGGCGCCCGGCATCGCGATCTTCCAGGAACCGGATACCTGGTAAATCATATTCATCGATACGCCTCCCAGGATGGAGGCCAAAGCATAGACATGCTTCGTAAATATGTCCGGCGTCCGTCCGGACATGATATCCCGGAGGGCTCCGCCTCCTACGCCTGTCATAAATCCCAGAAACGAGAGCAGAAAAATATTTTCAGCATACCCGGCGTCCGCCCCGATCATCACGCCGTCCACCGTGAAAGCGGCAAGCCCGACCGTATCAAACCAGAAAAACAGATGTTCATAGGCCGGAGCGATCCGCGGCGGCATTCTCCTGTGCAGATACAACAGGACAAAAACAATGTTGGCGACGATGACTGCCACGCCGACATAAAACGGATCCAGAAACATTTTCGGCGGTATTTTTCCGACGATCAGATCCCGGAGCAGACCGCCGCCGCAGGCGGTTGTCACGGCCAGGACATTAACTCCGAAAATATCCATCCCCTTGTGTATCGCTGTAAACGCGCCGGAAATTGCAAACGCGATGGTTCCAACCAGATCAAATACCCCGAGTAATGTCCAGGCCATGACCGCTTATCCTCCTGCTTCCTGTATCATTCCACTGTATTCTTCTCAAGGAAAATCATAACAACAATATCAAAAACAGCTTCCACGATCAGAGATGCTCCGGTAAACATCCACAGAACCACTGTGGACTCAAACGGGCTTCCAAGAATCACAGCGGCGCAGATAATGGAAACCGCCGCACTGATAGCCGGAAGCACCCATTTGCCAGTCTTTAAACGCATCGCGTCCACCGCCCACTGAACCTTTACAAACCCGGCAACCAGAACGACCACGCCGTAAAGAATCGTGAGAATCGGGAAAGTTACGATAAACCACTGTGTCTTAAACGCGCAGAATACACCCGCAGCAAGAGCGATAAGTCCCTTGACAAGGGTCTGGCTTGCGGCGCCTTCGACAGCGTCCATCCGGAAATAATTGATCACGCAGATCACAGCCAGAATGATCAGAACGATTCCGAACGCTATGATGATGCCTGAAGTAAACCGCACCGGATTGACCAGCAGCAAAATGCCGACCAGAATTTCAAACAGACATAAGAGGATACTGTTTGTATGCTGTTTTAAAAATTTCATAGGTAAATTCCTCCTTCGTATCCTTTTTTTCTGATTTTATCATTAATATATTTTCTTTTCAATACAAATTCTGTCTGTTTTTCACTAAAAACATTTTCAGCATATCGGATCTCCATATGCGGGCCGGCACATGACAAACGTCAAAGGGCTGTCGGAAAATGTCTGATGGGACAAGCTCCCGATGACATATTTTCCGACAACCCCTTCACAGTTCAAAGTTTATAATGCTTCTGTGACTGCCTCTGTCTCAGCTCCCGTTTCTGCCTCCGCCGTATCAGCGCCCGCTGCCGTCACTGATGTAATATGAGGATTAACGCCCTCATACCAGTACAGGAAGCCTTCCATATCAATTACATCGCCGATCTGCAGATTCTTGACCGCCGCATACACATCTGTGGTATTGTCGCACAGATAGGACTCAACCGTAAAGGTGTAGGTCTCGCCGTTCAGGGAAACGTTGAAGTACAGATCGTCTCCATCCTGTCCGGAACCATCCCAGTTGTACAGGAACGGCACATCATTTCCATCCGCATCCTGTCCTGCTGCCTCGACAGTCATCCCCTTGAAGGCTACGTACTCATTCTGATGGTCGATCAGCTCATCCGTTCCAAGAAGCTCTGTCACGTCCGTGATCGGCGCAACGTACTCGCCGTCCAGGATCTCAAAAGTCGCGTCAACGATCTCAACCTCGCCCGACCACTCGGACTTGTAGCCGCTGACACGGATCTTCGTTCCGACCTCAAGCTTCTCATAATCTTCTTCTGAGCAGGCCATATCGTACAGGAAATAAGCGCCGTCCTCCGCCTGTGTGTAGACCGTAGCCTTGTCCTCCCACCAGGACTGCTTTGCCTGCACGTACGTCTCGACCACAACCGGAGAATCCAGCTCCGCGGCAACATATTCCTCATGCGTCATGACTTCTCCGAATACCGCTTCCGGCTCAGACAGGTCTTCCGTTTCATCCTCAGCCATAGCCACGCCGGCCGGAATTACGGCAAGAGAGAGTGTTAACAGCAGCAATAATGACTTTTTCATGATTTTCCTCCTTACTGTTTCAGTCCTTCCTCCAACCGAGGCGGAGGAGAACTTTTACTCTTTCTGTTAAATCTTTGCATCCTTATCAGTTTTATAAAACCGATCATCCACAGTATACTCTTTTTTCATGGAAAGTCAACATTTTCACAACTACAGGATTTTTCGTTCTCCTTCCACTTCGGCGTAAACAGGAATTGACGAAAGATTCTGTATCCGCGAGCCGTCCGCGCTGAAAATAAGGCCGCGCGCAGCATTCATATAATCCACGTAATCGATGTTTGTCGTGTACCAGACATCCGGTTTTCCGTGAATTCCGTCACAGAAATCTTCCATCATCCCCCACGTACCGTCACGGTCAAACTCAAAGCTGTGTCCCCACACGTAAAGCAATGGGAGTCTTCTGAACGACGGGTTGTCCAGAAATTCATCCAGCATGGCCGGCGCGTCATTATGATGACAGCTCGGCGTCCAGTGCATAAAATCTTCCGGAACACGGTAATTTCCTGTCGATTCAACGGTTCTGCTGTACGCAAATCCCAGACTTTTCAGCGTACTTATCACCCGTTCGTCATACTCCCCGAACGCATAGGAACACCCGCGGATGATCCGGCCGCTGTATGTCTCAAGCGCCAGGCGATCCTGATAAAATTCCCGCACCAGCAGCTCCTGCGGCAGATGCGTCGGAAATTCATGGAGTACGCCGTGGCAGGCGATCTCGTGTCCTTCATACAATTCAGAAATCTCCTCTTTTGTCACAAAACCATCCCGATTCAGCGTTCCGGAATTCAGATGAAACGTCGCCTTCAATCCATACCGGTTAAACAACTTCACCAGACGGCGGTCAAAAATCTGACCGTCGTCATAGCTGAATGTAAGCGCTTTTTCCTTAAAACCGGGATAATATAATTTAAAGCTCATACTGTATTCCTCCATCATCATACCTTTGAACTCCCATAGACTCCACGGAGCACTGCTGCCGGTCACAACTCACATGGAAATGAGCCGCAATCTGCCGGACTGACTATGTATAAGAAGCTCTGACCAGTCACAGCCCACAAAGAATTGAGCCGTAATCTGCCGGACTGACTATGTATAAGAAACTCTGACCAGTCACAGCCCACAAGGGAGTGAGCCATGACAACAGATAAATTCCAGATGCTCCCGCAAATTTTGCACACTGGGTTCCGGGCTGTTTCAGCAGACAGCTTTGATTTTGAACCCCGGCATTATCATAACGAGGTATAGGAAAACCGGGAAAAATCCGCATATCCTCCGCCAGGTTCCCCGTTGGAAGAAGCGTACATTCCGGCTGTGCACCCCGTAAAGCGTCCTTCCTCGTCTCCGCTCAGGTTTCTCAGATCAATTCCGGACAGCACATTTTCCCAAACATTCTGTCTCTTCAGGAAAACAGCAGCTTCCGGTCCTCTCACGTCGAGTCTCAGGTCAAACACCATCGGTTCTGCATCCTTCATCTGCTCTGTATCTGCTGTCGGTTCCGCATCCGCCTTCTGCTTCACATCCATTATCACAAGTACAATGTCCTTTTTATTTACGCATGAAATTACCCGGACAGCCATTTTCCCATCCGCACCTGAGAAAAGTTCGACCCTGACATGATTTTCATTGCTGTTCAGAATCGCCAGTCCGGCGCAGTCACCCGCACTTCTGAAATGCAAAGTCAGCGCCGCTTCCACTCTGTAATTTCCATCCCGCTGCCGCACTGCCACGTACGCCGGAGATGCCTGTTCCTTCAATGTTTCCGGCCTCATATAAAGTCTCAGTGATCCTGGATGTTCCGTCAGGGAAACCGTACCTTCTTCCGGATTTCTCAGCATCACAAACTGCGGCGGCAGTTTTTCTCCGCTAAATGAATAAATTTTTTCTGTTTCTTTTGAGATTTTTCTGTCTGCATCCGTACCGGGAAGCTCCACGTGGTCTTCAAGTTTTCCAATACCAGGATTTACAACAGGCCATCCGTCTTCCCAGAATACCTTCGCCAGAAAAGTCTCGCGCCCCATCGGGGTATACCCCTGCCGCGGCCGGCACGCGAGCATAACCATGTACCAGTTTCCATCTCCATCCTCCACCAGATCCCCATGACCGACGCACGTAACCGGATACGCCGTGCCCAGATGTCGGTGCGTAAGGATCGGATTGCATGGATTGTATTCATACGGTCCAAACACACTGCGGCTTCTGGCGGCCACTATACAATGATGAAATCCCGTGCCTCCTTCTGCATGGATAATATAATAATACCCGTCTTTGAAGTACAGATGCGGACCTTCCGCCCATGTGGCATTTTTCTGGAATCCATGCAGTACTGTCACGGCCTCCCCGACCAGCTGCATCTTCTGCAGATTCAGCTCCTGGATCCAGATCTCACCATCTCCAAAATATCTGCAGCCCGCGGAATTTTCACGCTGGCCGATATAATAGCACGTACCGTCCCTGTCGAAGAAAAGACTCGAATCAATGCCCTTTGCCGCCTCACCCAGATAATATGGCTCTGACCAGGGCCCTTGCGGACAGCTGGCAGTCACAAGAAAATTGCCGCCGCCCGACACATTGGTCGTAATCATATAAAACGTACCGTCATGGTAACGGATCGTCGGCGCGTAAATCCCTTCGGAATGTCTGCAGCCTTTAAGCGGCACCTGGGAAGTCCGATCCAGCACATTTCCGATCTGTTCCCAGTCCGCCAGATTCCTGCTGTGAAATACCGGCACACCCGGAAAATACGCGAACGTGGAATTTACCAGGTAATAGTCATTCCCCACCCTGCAGATGGAAGGATCCGGGGCAAATCCCGGAATAATTGGATTCTTACAGACAATCATTTCATTATTCCTCTCTTACCAAAAATTCACAATTCCAAAAAACTCGCATGGCAGTTCTGGCATGGAATTCAGGACTGCCCAGGCAGGCATCTCCCGCACGTCCAAAACTCACACTCAAATTCCGTGCGGGAACTGTGACTATTTCATCCAATATTATAAAATACTTCCGCCGGAACATGTCCGGTCAGCTCGCAGCTCCTCTCGTCCGGCTGGCTGCAGCCCGCATAAACTGCAAACTTTTTCCCGTCCGTGATCCGGCGTCCAGCGTCATCGATCACCGTAAATGACTGCTTCGCTATCTCCAGCGTCACGGTTTTTCTTTCTCCTGCTGCCAGACTCACCCGTTTGAACGCCTTCAGTTCCGGATTTCTGACGGCATACTGAGAGTCCAGACATTTCACATATATCTGGATCACATCCTCAGTGAACCTTTCTCCCGCATTTTCCGCCGTCACATCCAATTGCACTACAGTGTCCGTGCTTCCGGAAATCTCCGCTTTCACGACTCTTACGTCACCGTAGGTCAGCCCATACCCAAATGGATACTGCGCTTTTCCTTCCATATAACGGTAGGTCCTGCCCTTCATGGAATAATCCTCAAACTCCGGCAGCTCTTCCAGCGACTCATAAAAGGTGACCGGCAGCTTCCCGGACGGAGAAACATCTCCAAACAGAAGTTCCGCGACAGCTTTTCCGCCCTGCGCGCCCGGATACCAGACCTGCAGAACCGCGTCAAAATGTTCCGAAGCAAATCCCAGATCCACATCGCTTCCGGTCATCTGACACAGAACGACCGGTTTCCCGGTTTCCGCTACAGCTTCCATCAGCTTTCTCTGCGATTCGGGAAGCTGCAGATCCGCCTTGTCGCCGGACGCGTAGCTGTTGCCCGTATCGCCTTCCTCTCCCTCGAGTGTCTCATCCAGACCGACGCAGAGGATCACCACATCACTGTGTTCCGCCACAGTTTTTGCCTCCGCAAGCCGGTCTCCCGCCTCCGCGAGCGCTTCCGACCGATCCTGGAATAAACCGCAGCCGACCGAGGTCAGCACCCGCACATCACTGCCCAGATAATCCTGTATGCCTTCCTGTATCGTCACATAGCGCGACGCCGTTCCATGGTAGTTGCCGGCCAGCGCCGCCCGGCTGTCCGCATTCGGCCCTATGATCCCGACTGTTTTTAATTGCTCTTTTTTCAGCGGCAGAATGCCGTTATTTTTAAGAAGAACGACGCTCTCAAGCGCCGCTTTTTTCGCAAGCGCAAGATGCTCCGGGGATTCCACCTCCGTATACGGAATTGTGTCATATTCGCTCCCGTCAAACAATCCCAGCAGGAAACGTGTCGTAAACAGGCGCACCGCGGCCTCCGTGATCGTCTCCTCACTGACAAGTCCGTCCTTGTACGCGTGCAGGATATGGAGATAAGTATTGCCGCAGTTCAGGTCACAGCCGTTGTTGATCGCCAACGCCGCAGACTCCTTCGCTGAAGACGTCACCATATGGTGCTCATGAAAATCGCGGATTGCCCAGCAGTCGGAGACAAAATGTCCCTCAAATCCCCATTCTCCGCGCAGTATACTCTGAAGAGCGGGGCTGGCGCACGCAGGCTCCCCGTTGACACGATTGTAAGCTCCCATCACGGCTTCCACGCCAGCCTCCTGCACCAGAGCCTGAAACGTGGGGAGATATGTCTCGAACATATCTTTCTTTGATACTTTCGCGTCAAATTCGTGACGAATCCCCTCCGGCCCTGAATGCACGGCAAAATGCTTCGCACACGCTGCTGCCTTCAGCGTTTCGCCATCGCCCTGCAGTCCCTTTACATAAGCCGTGCCAAGACGCGACGTCAGATAAGGATCTTCGCCGTACGTCTCATGACCCCGTCCCCACCGCGGATCGCGGAAAATATTCACATTCGGGGACCAGAAGGTCAGTCCTTTGTAGATATCGCGGTCTCCGTGCGCCGACTGCGCATTATATTTCGCGCGTCCTTCCGTGGAGATCGCATCTGCAATCTCTCCGACCAGTTCTTCGTCAAAAGTCGCGCCAAGACCGATCGCCTGAGGGAAAACCGTCGCCTGCCCTGCTCTCGCCACTCCGTGCAGACTCTCATTCCACCAGTTGTACGCCGGAATATTAAGCCGCCCAATCGCCGGGGCGTCATATTTCAGCTGACTCGCCTTTTCTTCCAGGGTCATTTGCGCGACGAGCGCTTCCGCTTTTTTCCGCGCTTTTTTTCTTGCCTCTATCCTTACTTCTTTTCTCGCTTCTTTTCCGTTCATCTCACGCTTCCCTCCTAATATTATATTTCTCTGCAGGCATCAGCTTTATCCACAATGCCTCGCATCCTTCCGGATTCTCGCAGGTTTTTTCTGTCCAGAAACCCCGGCGGGCAACGTACAGACTGGACAGAAGCTCCTGGCTGTTTCCGATGGTTCCAGCCAGATTATACGTCCCCAGATCCAGTTCTGCAAGAAGCGGCGAGTCATGCCACGCGAAATACATTTGTTTTTCTTCGGTTTCTTCTTCCGGCAGCGTTCCGTCAAGACAGGAAAGCACTTCGTACGTCTGCTGAAAAGTTTCCGGATCTTCAAGCAGGAAAAAGAAGCTGTCGCAGTCGGAAAGATCCGTCATCAGACCCACATAGGAAGCTTGGGCCTGCATGGCCAGATCTCCGTCCTTAATCTCTTCTGTCCGGTTCTGTGTCTGAATAATATTCTCATAGGTGGGATACTGATTAACCGCCGCAACGACCTGCCCGTCGCCGTTTTGATCCTCCCCGATTTCCGACAAAGCGGTTTCCAGCGCGGATACCGTATCGTCGGGCAGGGGATCCGCTCCCACGTAAGCCAGCTGATAATCCGGCCTGATCTGTCCGATTCCCAGCATATCATGCAGGAGACTTAAAAGAATGAGCAAAGCAAAAACACCGATGAGCACATGCCATTTATGATAGTCCCACCAGTTCTTCCTTTTTTCGGCGGGGGACAGCTCGCGCTTTTTTTCAGCCGGCTGTACATCCCTGCATTTCCATTTTATATATTCACTGGCCATTAGTCCTCCTTCGCTTAATATATTCTGTAATTCCCGCCAAGCGCCAGCACAGCAAAAAAATAAAGACAGTTGTCATAATATCTCCGCTCTCCTGTCCTCATCGGAGTTTCCCAGAATTCCTTCACGCAGCGCAGCGCGTTGCCGCTTGCCGGAACATCAGACGCCAAGGAGGCCTGCGCGTTTGTGGCCGTTATGGCCGTCGGGTGAAGCGCATGCTTTCCAACGATCTCTCCTTCCACGCTGTATATCGCGCGGGGCGCTTCTTCGGCCGTCTCACAGAAAAATTTCTGCAGCTTTTCTGCCGTGTCAATATGCCATCGGCTCCCCGCCTCTTTTCCAAACCACTCATAGTCCAGTGCAATATTCGCGATCGTGCGGTAAGCGTCGCTGTAGTACCAGTCGTGTTTGCCAAATCTGTCCTGATGATCTGTGTATGGTTCCCCCTCATAACTGCTGTACTCCGCGGAGAGACCCGTGACTGGATGACAGGCCCGGCGCAGAAATCTGCGGCTCGCGTCCGCCGCTTTCTTCCAGAATCTTCTGTCCTCCTCGTCTGCCCATCTGGCAAAAAGCTCATAAAAATGCGGCACATGATAGGACGGATCTGTAAAATCGGCTTCCGGTATAAACCGGATCAAATGGTTTCCGGCATCCCACATATTGTGTCCCATTCCGTCGTCCTCTTTGTGCAGACAGGTATGCAGAATTTTCCTTGCCTCCCTGGAATAACAGAAAATACCCTCTCCGTCTCCCCAGCGGTGCGACGCAAAAAAAAGCGCCATCGCGAAAAATTCTTCCCCATCCGGCGCTGGACCGCGGGCGTTCGGGATTCCCTGGGGGCTGACCGACCACGCAAAATAACCGCTGTTCACCCCGATATCCATATACATGTATGTTCTGGCCCACTTCCACAGTCTGTCAAACTCCCGTTTTCTGTTCATCTGCACGCACATCATCATGCCGTACGACATGCCCTCAGTGCGCACATCAAGATTTCCAGTGTCCTCAATATACGCCATATCCGGTCCTGATTCGTGATAAAAACGATCCGGCCCGTAAAATATTTCATAAAAGCAGTCTTCTGTCTTTTTCAAAATTTCCGCAGGAGAATAGCCTGCTTCGGCGAACACATTGCGGTATGTTTTTTCCTTCATAAATTCTGCCTCTGAATCTGTAATTTTAAGTCAGAAGGACTGCTGCAGGAAATACAGGCGGAACTTGTAAAAGTCCGGCGAATATTCTGCAGCAGCCCTATATCATTACTCTTTTACGCTTCCGATTGTCATTCCGGTTACAAAGTATCTTTGCAGGAACGGATACAGACAGATGATCGGGAGCATGGTTGCTACCGTTGCGGCCGCCCGCACGGAAACCGGCGTCACAGCCGCCGCTGCCGTCGTCGCTCCGGGGTTGGCGCTTCCGCTCTGCTGCATGACAGACGAGAGAAGCTTCATCAGTTCGTACTGAAGTGTCGTGTACTCAGAACTCATACGGTTATAGAGCATGGCGTCAAACCAGGAGTTCCACTGACCGACCGCCACAAAAAGCGCGACCGTGGCGTAAACCGGTTTGCAGAGCGGAGAAATGATCTTCACGAAGATTGTCGCGTCGCCCGCTCCGTCGATCTTTGCTGACTCCTCAAGCGCGTACGGCAGACCCTCCATATAAGTTCTCATAACCAGCATATTGAACGCGCCGATCATGGAAGGAATCACATAAACCCAGAAAGAATTGGTCAGTCCCAGTGTACGGTAAAGGAGCAGGGTCGGAATCATACCGCCGTTCACATACATCGTGATAACCCAGAAAAGGGAAAGCTGGGATTTAAAGAGAAAATGCTTTCTGCTGACCACATACGCAAGCAGGGCGTTGGTGACCAGGGCCAGAACGGTTCCGATCACCGTTCTCATAACCGTTATGTACGCGCCGGTGGCGATATTCTGCTGATTGAAAACAGTTTTATAATTCTGCAGGGTAAAAACCCTCGGCCAGAGATGAATCCCGCCGCGCACGGCGTCAATTCCGTCGTTAAAGGAAATCGCTACCGTATTCAGAACCGGATACAGCGTGATGATGACAAAGGCCAGCAAAAACAGGGTATTGCAGAAGACAAATGCCTTATCACTAAATGAAGTTTTCATTTTATTTCTTTTCATATCAGCACCCTCCTTAGAACAACCGCTGTTCGCCGGTCTTCTTGGCGATCTTGTTGGCTGCCACAATCAGGATTATGGCGACAACGCTCTTAAAGATACCAGCGGCAGTACCAAGGGAATAGTCGTTCTGACTGATGCCCCAGGTCAGCGTGTAGATGTCGATCGTTTCAGACACACT
>CANQUH010000023.1 GCA_947626965.1 uncultured Lachnospiraceae bacterium | reverse complement strand
ATACCGGCAAGTATGGATTCCACTCCCAGCTTCGTCTGCAGTAACGCCATAATATAGCCTGAGCATACGCCTGCCAGCATCGCGGCAAACAATGCCAGAATCGGATGTCCCATGATCACCACCTGCGCGCCGACGGCACAGCCAAGTGTAAAGCACCCGTCTGTGGACAGATCGGCAATGTTCAGGATCGAATAGCTCAGGAACAGTGCCAGCGCCACAAGCGCGTAGATAAAACCAAGTTCCAGTGCACTGATGACCACCGGAAGTGATAACAATGAACCCATACCTGTCTCCTTCTGTTTAAATTATGATTAACTGCTGCTTTGCGACAGGGCCTGTTTTTTCTGATAAAGCCCTCGGAGCGCTCCGTGCTTGCGCACTCCCGCTCTCCTGCATACATTCGCAAACTGCATTGCTCTCTTCGTTCGCAATTGCTCCTTTGCTCATGTATGTTAGCGTCTCTCATGCAAATTCAGCCTTGCAAGCAAGCTTGCCGTCTGCTTTGCATGGAGACTGGGCTTTATCACTCAAACTCTTCCGCGGTTACTGTCTCTTTTACCTGTGCGCAGGCATCTGCGAAGCCGCTGTAATCCAGGCCCAGAGCCTCAGCCGTCTCCGTATTGATCGTCGCGATACCATTATCAAAGGTCTTGACTGCAGTCTCTGCCGGATCAGCGCCCTGAAGAATATCAACAACCATATCCGCCGTCATGGTTCCAAGATTCTCATAGTCCACGCCGTAGCCGCAGAACGCTCCGTTGAGCGCGAAGGAATCAGCGCCCGCATAGTGCGGAATGCCTGCCTCAATCAGCTTCTCATAGATCGCAAGCTCTGCCGTCATGACGGTGTTGTCGCTCGGAGTGAAGATTGCGTCGACTTCCTCCGCGATCAGCGCATCCGCCGCCTGGGAAACCTCTGTATTGTTCGTTCCGGTCTTCTCCACATACGCAATGCCCTTCTCATCGAGATAAGCCTTCGCGTCCGCGATCGGCTGTTTGGAAGCATCCTCAGACTGGCTGTACAGAAAACCTACCTTATCAAGATCCGGATTTGCGATAAACATCAGGTCAAGAATTGACTTTGTGTCAAGCGCGTCGCTCGTACCTGTGATATTGGCTCCCGGAGCTTCCATCGATTCTACAAGACCCGCACCTACCGGATCGGACACTGCTGAGAAAACAACCGGAATCTGATTGTCCTCTGTCGCAGACTGCACAATCTGCGCCGCCGGGGTGGCGATTGGAACAATCACATCCACCTCATCCGCGATCAGCTGAGAGGTAATCTGATTCAGCGTCGTAGCATCTGCCTGCCCGTTAAATACATAGCCATCGTAGATGAACTGATCCTCACCCTCTGCGGATTTCGCGTCCAGCTCAGCCTCAATCGCCTGCTCGATCTGATTCAGAGAAGCATCGTCCACGAACTGAATAATACCTACTTTGTACTCCGCCGCCATAGCTGTTCCAGCCATCATAATGGCTGCCATAACGGATCCTGCTGCACATGCCAGAATTTTCTTTTTCATAATCCTTTCTCCTTTTCCTGATACACGGCTCCTGCCGCTTACTGTACGTGGGAAGAATACCGCCTGGCTTTCGATCGAATAGAAAGTGGTTTTTCCCTGCCTGGGCCTGCGCATAAAAACAAAACCGCCCCAGATCTTCATCTGAGACGGTAATAAAATCTTATTATCGCGGTACCACTCACTTTGGCCGAACGCCCTCTTTCGCGTGTACTGATTTCTGTATACATATCCCGTAAGGCACAGCAAACCAAATTTCCGGGCAATCTGCCTGAAATCACTTCAAGCTCACCGCAGGGGTAAACTGTAACCAATACACTCCTGATTGATAACGGGTTCGGTTCCCGGCGGCTTCTACTCTGCTTTGCGGCATTTCGAACCACCCTCGAAAGTCCATTCAGCAAACCGCTCCATGCTGCATTTCCACCGCCTGCAGCTCTCTGATACGTCGCAAATATGCTTACTACTCTTTCTCATCGGTTTCTTCCTTTGTCAGAACTGAGTGTAGCATTTGGGCCTGAATTTGTCAACCGGAAAAATCTTAACATCCGGCTATTCCAGCAGGATCTGATTCGGCGCCGTATAGTAGCTGTAGATCACACATCCCATGCCGCGAATCAGTTCTTCCTTCTCGACAGTGCTCTTCTCAAATTCACCGCTCATCAGAGAATGCGGCGCGTCAAAAAAGACTGCCTTCGGCTCCGCTGCCTCGTAAAACGCGGCACCCGGCCCGCCGTAACCGTGATGTCCCATCTGAACATAATCAGACTTCAATTCTGATCCATACTCTTCAATCAGCCAGTTCGTCAG
The DNA here is from genome assembly GCA_947626965.1 of uncultured Lachnospiraceae bacterium. GTDB lineage: Bacteria > Bacillota > Clostridia > Lachnospirales > Lachnospiraceae > Choladousia. Next base: position 28,068 of record CANQUH010000023.1, on the reverse strand, counting down.
ACTCTTTCCAACATCGGCGCAGAACAGCATGGAATCTCTTTTTCCGCTGATGCGGAACATCATGGAGCCGTCATTGAGCAGATCACTGGAAAGCTCGTCGACCTGATCGCTGCAGGCGCTCAGCACCTCCATCTTAAGACCAAGGATATCTCTCTCATCACCTGTGTGAAGATATTCCAGCTGCGGAATCTCAAGACTGCGGAAACGTTCCAGCGTGGAGTAATCATCCCACGGCGCATTTGCCTTCAGCGTATCGTAATCAGGAAACTCTGCCATATAGATGCGGTGGATCTGTATCCCCTGCGGATCCTCATAAATATTCAGGAACGCCGATATGTGATCCGAATGAGGATGCGTCAGTATCCAGGCCTCCACACTGTTTCCGTACTGCGCGATAATGTTCCGCAGCCGCGGCTCCTCATACTCCCAGCCCCCGTCGACAATCACCAGCCCTGTATCCGTGGTGATTGTATAGCACATCTCCTGCATCTGTGAGACATCCCCGAACTGCGTCACCTTCCAGCCATCCCCGGTCGGAACCAGATCCGGAATATAGCCGCACCGGTCTTCGGCCGCCGTAAGATGCCGTGCCTGCTGCATCTGCTCAACAGTCTCCGAAAGACTGTTTATCTTCTGATTCACTTTCCATATGCCAGCCGCCGCACCAGCCAGGGCCAGAACCAGCGCCGCCATCACAATTATTTTTCGCATCATTTTCCAATTCTTCTCCTAACCATAATCCTTTTCTTTCCGCCAGACCGGACTCGGAGAGCCATCCATCATGGTAACCGCGATGCGGACATGGCAGTTTATTGTATCAACGCTGACAGACAATTACAAGTATATTACAGGAAAAAGTATCTGAATATATCGGCGGAAAATTTTCTGTATCGCAAAGCGCTGCTGCTGATCATGAAATGATAATCATTTTTGTATTTAATAATTGACAGATCTCTGTTTGTATGTTATTATGTATGTAATTATTTGTATATTAAATATCATTTATCTTATCAGAAATCATTTTATTGCTTTCTTTCATTTTTTATCTTGTTTTCTATCTAATTTCTCTTGTAACTTTCCACATTTCTATGTTAAAATAAGGAGGATTTCTATTGCAATGACTACAGATGACATCAAAAAACTGCTGGACCGCCTGTTTCCCTGGCGGCATGCCCGCCTGAACCGCAAATTCAAGGATCATCTTTTCCGCTTTCTCTTTCGTGAAAAGGAAGACCTTCTGTCCCTCTACAACGCAGTCAGCGGGACGGATTACAAAAATCCCGATGATCTGACCATCATGACCCTGGAAGACGTCATCTACCTCGGCATGAAGAATGACGTCAGCTTCCTGATCGACGGCAGACTCAATCTTTACGAGCATCAGAGCAGCATCTGCCCGAACATGCCTCTGCGCGGGCTGTTTTACTTCTCTCAGATGCTGCAGGGCTACGTAGATCAGAAAGAGCTGAATATCTACTCTTCCACAAAGGTATCTCTTCCTGTGCCGTACTATATCGTATTCTATAATGGAACGGCAAAACTTCCGGAGCGCAGTGAGCTGCTGCTGTCCAGTCTGTTTGACGATGGCGCGCATAAGGATGAGGGAGATCTGCACAGGGACGCGGCCCTGGAATGCAGAGCTGTGGTTCTGAACATCAACGAGGGATACAACGTGGAGATCATGAAGAAATGCCGGACGCTGGCGGACTACTCCGCTTTCGTCCAGAAGATCCGGGAATACCAGAAAGAGGGGTTCGACAGCCCGAAGGCAGTTGCTCTGGCAATCGATTACTGTATTGAGAATGGCATCCTCGCAGATGTGCTGCGCAGGAACCGTGGGGAGGTGACAGATATGATTCTGACTGTTTACAATGAAAAACTGCATAACAGGACTTTGAGAGAAGAAGGGCGGCAGGAAGGCGCCAGAAGAATAAATGCTTTACACAAACGACTGCTGGATGACAACCGCCTGGATGATCTGAAGCGTTCCACAGAAGATCCCGAATACCAGGAACTCCTGCTGAAAGAATACAAGCTTTAAAAAAGGAATGCATTTTTCCAAAAGGCCGCCCGCCGCGGGATTTCCCACGGCGGGCGTTTTCTCCTTCAGGAACCTTATTCTGTTTTCTTCTGATTACGGGTACCCGTCAGGTCTGTTACTTCCTCACGCGTCTCCTTCTTCCGAAGAAGAGAACTATCAGCACTGCTGCAGCTGCCAGGAAGATTCCAAGGTACAGGACGATCGGAGTCTCGTCTCCCGTTCTCACAGAAGACTGCGGGACATAATTGCTTCCATCGTCTCCGGAATTGTTTCCTCCTCCGGAGTTATCTCCGCCATTTCCGTCAGGCTGGATCTGGTCGCCCGGTTCCGATCCTTCAGGCAGTCCTGCTCCAGGTTCTTCCGTTCCCGGTTCCTCTATTCCAGACCCTTCCGTTCCCGGTTCTTCTGTTCCAGGCTCTTCCGGTTCTCCCGGCTCTTCCGCAGATGCCTTCCCGGTGTTGACAATCGTCACGCTTCTTTCCAGAGCGTTCCCGTTCATTACGACCGTTCCGCCCTCTACCGTCACATCATATGCGAAGCTCGCGCTTCCGGATACCGGCTTCCCGTCTTCCGTCACCTCGGTCACGTACAGGATCGTGTCGCCGTCTCCGTCCGCTATGCTCACTTCCACGGATGCGCTTGTCCTGAAAGCTCCTTCCATGTTCAGTTCCACAACCGGCTGCGATACGTTGTCCGCCAGCGTCGTGTACGCCGAATCGGAGAAGATTCCCGCGTAGAACGTCTCATTTGAGTTGGCCCGTTTTCCGTCTGCGTCTCTTACTTCCTTCGTGATGGTCAGCTCGCCGGCTTCGTAATAATTCCTTCCCGGCTCTTCCGCCACGTTGATGATCCTTGCGCTGGCCTCCGGAGAATCCGCGTTCACCGTCACCTTTCCGCCTTCCACGGTCACTTCATACGGGAAGTCCGCCGCGTCCTTCACCGGCGTTCCATCCGCCGTGACCTCCGTCACATACAGCACCGTGTCGCTTCCGTCGCCCAGGATCGTTACTTCCGCCGTTGCGCTCGCCGAAGATCCTCCGTTCATCTCAAACGGGATGATCTGCTGCGATACGCCTTCCGCCGGGACTGTGCATGCCTCGTCATAGAAGAGTCCCGCGTAGAACGTCTCATCCGAGTTCATCGGCGCCCCGCTCGTATCTCTCACTTCTTTCGTGACTGTCAGCTCCGCCATGCGGCTGTAGCCTTCCTCCGGCAGTACCGCGAACAGGTTCTGGAACGCTATTGCCGTGCTCTGCCCGCTCTCCGTGATCACTACCTGCTGGCCGCCCGCGTATTCCGGTGTAAAGGTGCCTCCGTCGTACTCGCCGCCCGTCAGGACATTTCCTTCCGCGTCCGTCTCAGCGATGTAGTAGGTTCCAGGCTCCAGGCCCTCGAACGCTGCCGATACCGTCGCCTGGTCCTCTCCAAAGGCAAGCGTCTGCACACCGCTTACCCGCTGGGTCAGCTGCTCATCCGCGAAGAGCGCCACGTAGAACTGTGCTCCCGGCAGGGACAGCAGCTCTCCTGTGAGTCCGTCCACGTTCGTCTTGCTGATTGTGATTGTGCTGTCTGCAGGCTCCTCCGTCAGGACGGTCTCGCTGTCATTGTCCTGCGGCTGCAGTTCCGGCGTCTCCGGCGTCGGGTCCGGGATGACCGGCGTCCCTTCCACAACCGCGTTGTTGACCAGGCTTCCTCCAAGGTCCGCCTCCGTCACCACATAGCTGTAGGTGACAACTGCCGACTCGCCCGGCGCCAGGGATTCAACGCCCGCAAGGCCTTCCTCAATTCCTTCCGGAACCACCTGCGCTCCGCCCGGCCTGGTGATCATGTCTTCCAGTGTAAGGTTCTCAAGTGTCAGGTTTCCTGTGTTGGTCACGGTTACCTGGTAGGTGACGGTCTCGCCCGCCGCGTACCTTCCGCCCGCCGATGCCGGCGTCGAGGTCACTGCCTTGTCTATCGCGACCGCCGGGTTCCTGTCTTCCGTCAGGACTTCCTCCTGGCCCGGTGTCACCGGTACTTCCGGTTCATCCGGATCCGGGCTCGTTCCTGCTGCCACTGCTGTGTTCACCACGCTGCCTGCAAGGGTATCCGCCTCCGTTACCACGTGGGATGCCGTAAAGGTCTGGCTCTCTCCCGGTGCAAGGCTCTCAACCGTCCAGCTGTCTGCTGTCAGCTCATCCGTCACCGTGATATCCGTGATCGTCAGGTTGCCGTCGTTTGCTGCCGTGATGCTGTAGGTGATTGTCTCGCCAAGCTCATAGGCCGTTCCGTTCGCCGGCGTGCTTGTCGTTGTCTTCGCGATGGTCAGATGGCCGTCCTTCGTCTCCGTCTGGATCTCTTCCGTACCAGGCGTTACCGGTACATCCGGCTCCTCCGGATCCGGGCTTGTGCCCGTTGCTGTCGCCACGTTCACCACGCTTCCCGCGAGAATGTCCGCCTCCGTCACCACATGGGTGGCTGTGAAGCTCTCACTTGCTCCCGGTACAAGACTGTCAACCGTCCAGGTATCGCCTGTCAGCTCATCCGTCACTACTATGTCTGTCAGCGTCAGGTTTCCGTCATTCGCCGCCGTGATGCTGTACGTGACTGTTTCGCCAAGCTCATACGCCGTTCCGTTTGCCGGAGCGTCTGCTGCTTCCTTGGTGATCGTCAGATGACCATCCTTCGGTTCAGTCGTCACTTCTTCCGTACCCGGATCTACCGGTACTTCCGGTTCTTCCGGATCCGGGCTCGTTCCCGTCGCCGTTGCCACGTTCACCACGCTGCCCGCGAGGATGTCAGCCTCCGTCACCACATGGGATGCCGTGAAGCTCTCGCTCGTTCCCGGCGCGAGGCCCGCGATCGTCCAGCTGTCTCCCGTCATCTCATCCGTCACCACGACATTCGTCAGCGTCAGGTTGCCGTCGTTCGTCGCTGTAATCTCATAAGTAACTGTCTCGCCAAGGGCATATGCCTCACCGTTCTCCGGTGTGCTTGTCTCCGCCTTGGCGATGGTCAGATGACCGTCCTTCGGTTCGGTCGGCACTTCTTCCGTACCCGGCTCTACCGGTACTTCCGGTTCTTCCGGGTCGGGGCTGGTTCCCGTTGCCGTTGCCACGTTCACCACGCTGCCTGCGAGGATGTCCGCTTCTGTCACCACATGGGATGCCGTGAAGGTCTCGCTCGCATCCGGTGCAAGGGACTCGATCGTCCAGCTGTCTCTCGTCAGCTCATCCGTCACCACTACATTCGTCAGCGTCAGGTTGCCGTCGTTCGTCGCTGTGATCTCATAAGTGATCGTCTCGCCAAGGACATACGCCTCACCGTCCGCCGGTTCGCTTGTCGTCGTCTTGGTGATTGTTACATGACCGTTCTTCGAAGCGGTCTGCACAACCGCATCGTCAGCATTCGTTACTTCTTCATCGTTCTGATCTATTCCGACTGCGGTCGCCGTATTCCTGATTTCTCCCTCAAGAATATCCGCTTCCGTTACCGTGTAGGATGTCGTAATGTCTCCATCATAAGTTTCATTCGGTTCAAGTGTTCCGATATTCTCTTCCAGTCCGGTCAGCGGGTCTGTCACCGTAACATCAGTCAAAGTCACATTGCCGTTGTTCGTCACCCTGATCGTGTACGCAACCGTATCTCCAAGAGCATATCCGCCTTCCTTCTGCTCTGCCGTCTTCGCAACAAACAGGCTCGGTGCAGGCGTCTGCGTTGGATCTTCCTTCTCGCCCGGGTCTACCGGTACGTCCGGTTCATCCGGATCTGGGCTCGTTCCCGTCGCTGTAGCCACATTCAATACTCTGCCCGCAAGAATATCCTCTTCCGTCACCTCATGAGATGCTGTGAAGGTTTCACTTGTCTCACCCGGCACAAGGGACTCAATCGTCCACTCATCACCTGTCAGCTCATCCGTTACCGTGATATCCGTCAGCGTCAGGTTGCCGTCGTTCGTCGCCGTGATCTCATACGTGATCGTCTCACCAAGTGCGTACGCCGTTCCGTTCTCCGGTGTGCTCGTCGTCGTCTTCGTGATCGTCACATGGCCGTCCTTCGGCTCAGTCGGGTCTTCCTTCTCGCCCGGGTCTACCGGTACGTCCGGTTCATCCGGATCTGGACTCGTTCCCGTCGCTGTCGCCACGTTCACCACGCTTCCCGCGAGGACATCCGCCTCGGTTACTACATGTTCCGCTGTGAAAGTCTCACTCGCTTCCGACGCAAGAGACTCGATCGCCCAGCTGTCTCCGGTCAGTTCATCCGTTACCGTGATATCCGTCAGCGTCAGGTTGCCGTCGTTCGTCGCCGTAATCTCATACGTGATCGTCTCACCAAGCGCGTATGTCGTCTTCGGTGTGCCGTCCTCGTTCGGCGCCGGTGTGCTCGTCGTCGTCTTCGTAATCGTCAGGTGGCCTTCCTTCGGATCGGTCGGGATCGGGATTTCCGGTTCCGGATCAGGATTCGTGCCGTTATCTCCCTCTACCAGCGCAATGTTCTTCAGCTCCGCATTGGAATCGATGTCCGCCTGCGTTACCTCATACGCCGCTTTCACCACTACTACCGCATCAGGTGCCATCTCCGCGATCACTGCCTGACCTGCTTCGTTAATCGTGTAACCCGTTCCCGGTACGATCACCGCATTGTCAAGCTGCTCCGTTACGACCACATTCCTCTGTGTCGTGTTGCCTCTGTTCGTTACTGTGATATTAAACTCCGCTGTCTCGCCTGCCTTAAACGCTCCGTTCTCGCCGGTTCCCGCGTTTGTCAGTGTCTTTGCAGATGTCAGCACCGGGTTCTTCGGCTCTTCCGGAATGGTTACTTCCGGTTCCGGACCGTCCTCCGGTCCTACCTTCGCAATGTTCTTCAGTTCCTCATCGGAATCAATATCTTCCTGCGTCACTTCATACGTCGCTTTCACCACTACCACCGCATCAGGTGCCATCTCCGCGATCACTGCCTGGCCTTCCGCATTAATCGTGTAGCCTTCGCCCGCCACGATCTTCGCACCTTCAAGCTGTTCCGCTACTACGACATCCTTCTGCGTCGTGTTTCCGGTATTCGTTACCGTGATATCAAACTCTGCTGTCTCGCCTGCCTTGAAGAGCTTGTCTTTCTGTGCGCTCGTCACTGTCTTGACTGCCGCCAGACCCGGCTCCTTCGGCTCCTTCGGAATCTCAACTTCCGGATTCGGTACCGGATCGGTCGGATCGCCGCCGCCGATTGCCACAATGTTCTTCAGCTTCGCGTCATCGTCGATATCCTCCTGCGTCACCGTGTAGGCCGCTTTCACGACTACCACTGCGTTCGGCGCCATCTCCGCGATCACGGCATGACCATCCACGATCTCGTAAGCCTTCACGCCGTTTTCATCAGCTTCAGCTTCCATGATCTCCGCGTTTTCAAGCTGCTCCGTTACCGTCACATTCTTCTGCGTCGTGTTTCCGGTATTCTTTACCGTAATATCAAACACTGCCGTCTCGCCTGCCCTGAAGAATCCGCTCTCCGGCATATTCGCCACTGTCTTGACTGCGGACAGACTCTTCCTCTGGTTCTCTTCCGGAATCTTAATTTCCGGATCTGGTACCGGATCGGTCGGATCACCGCCGCCGATAACTGCAATGTTCTTCAGTTCTGCGTCAGAATCGATGTCCGCCTGCGTTACCTCGTACGTTGCTTTCACGACTACCTTTGCTCCAGGCGCCATCTCCGCGATCACTGCATGACCGTCCACGATCTCGTAAGCTTTCACTCCGTTTTCATCAGCTTCAGCTTCCATGATCTCCGCGTTTTCAAGCTGCTCCGTTACCGTCACATTCTTCTGCGTCGTATTGCCGGTATTCGTTACTGTGATATCAAACTTCGCTGTCTCGCCTGCCTTGAAGCCGCCTTCCGGTGCGTTCGTCACCGTCTTAACTGCCGCCAGACTCTTCCTCTGGTTCTCCTCCGGAATGTCAACTTCCGGTGTCGGATCCGGCTCTTCTCCGTTATCACCCCACACCTTCGCGATGTTCTTCAGAGGTTCCTCAGAATCAATATCATCCTGCGTTACTGTGTACTCCGCTTTCACAACTACTGTTGCTCCCGGAGCCATCTCCGCGATAAACGCATTATCATGGATGAGCCCGTAACCGTCGCCATCCAGGATTTTTGCTCCATCCAGCTGTTCTCCGACAATCACATTACGCTGCGTTGTATTGCCGCTGTTCGTCACTGTGATGTCAAACTTCGCTGTCTCACCTGCCTTGAAGCCGCCTTCCGGTGCGTTCGTCACCGTCTTTTCGACTGTCAGGCCCGGATCCCTCGGCTCAGTCGGAATCTTTTCCTCATCTGTCGGATCAGGATTCGTACCAGTTTCGCCGTCAGCCATGACTATATTTGTAAGCTGTCTGCCTTCGTCAATATCCTCCTGTGTAACGGTATATACCGCTTTCAGGGTTATCGTCATGCCCGGCGCCATATCCACATTGATCCGTGCTTTCTCTCCATCTTCAAGCACACTGTAGAGTACGCTGCCGTCGCTTACAAACTTCGCGCCTTCCATCTGTTCCGTAACTATAACTTCTCTTCTTGCCTGCGTCGTATTGCCGGTGTTTTCAACTACAACATCAAACCTGGCTGTATCGCCGGCTTTGAACAGTTTCTCACCGTTTTCACCATTCTCATTGCTCGTGCCTTCATTCGTCACTGTCTTTGTCACGGACAGTCCCGGATTCCGCGGTTCCGCCGGAATTGGTGCAGGCGGCGTATCTTCTCCGTTCACTGCTGCGATGTTGGAAAGCTCGTTCCCGGCCATATTGCTGTCAATATCTTTCTGCTTCAGCGTATAGGTCGCCTTTACAGTCACCGTTTCGCCCGGCGCAAGCTCTGCAATCACAGCCTTGTTATTTTCGACTGTATAGCCTTCGCTTTCCACGATCACGGCGCCTTCAAGTTTCTCCTTCACCTCGATATTTCTACGAACAGTGTTTCCATTGTTCGTGACCGTGATGTCAAATTCTGCCGTCTCGCCTGCTTTGAAGGTTCCGTTTTCACCAGTTCCCTCATTCGTCAGTCTCTTGTTAAGCAGAAGCTCTCTCACTTCGTCCACAATCGTCGCCGTCGCGGTGTCGCGTCCTTCGCCATCCTCATCACTTGCTACAGCTACGTTCCTCAGTTCCGGTCCGAGCTCGATATCACGCATCGTCACTTCATAATCATAAGTCACAACCGCGCTCGCTCCGCCCGGCAGAGTCAGTTTCAGAGAACCGTCTTCCTCGTTCTTCTCATATCTGACATTCAGATTTGCAGAATAAACATTTGCGTTCTTAAGACCAAAGGTATCGGTCAGTACCAGATTCCTGGTCTGGTTCCCTTCATTGCGGATCATCACCTGATAGCGGATGACATCCCCGGCTTTGAAGATATTGCCGCTGTTGATAACTTCTTTCTCAACTGTCACTGCCTTCTTTACTGGATCTGTCGGATCTGTAGTCTCACCAGGTGTAACATCCGGCTTATGCTCTTCATCCGGTCCATTTCCATCAGCAGTCGCCACATTCGTTACAGAACCTTTCTCAATATCAGCTTCTGTCACCACATATTCTGCTGTAAACGTCTGGCTTGCTTTCGGCGCAAGAGTATCAACCGTCCACACCTTTCCAACCAGTTCATCCGTCACCGTAACATCATCAATGGTAAGGTTTCCATCATTCTTTACGGTAATGCTGTACTTGATCTTCTCACCCAGAGCGTAGGTACTTCCGTTCTTCGGTCTGCTCGTCGTCGTCTTCTCCACCGTCAGATGCGGATTCGGAGTTTCAATACGGACTTTGACTTCCGCCTGTTTCTCCGTACCTTCAGCAGATACCGCTGTCGCAGTGTTGACCAGCTCTCCATTCAGATTGAGGATATCCTCCTCCGTCACCGTATGGCTGTACTGGAATATCACGATCGCTTTCGGCGGCATTACAAGCATCACTGAATCTGCGTGACCTACGAATTGGCTCGTAATAGAATTCATCAGAACATCTGCGAACGCCAGATTCACCGTCTCCCTGCCCAGGATATCGCTGACATTCAGCCTCAGTGTCGTGTTGCCCGTGTTCTCCACCTTGAGCAGATAATCCACATGCTCTCCCAGCTTATAGGACTCCGGCCATGTCTGCAGTTCCTTTGTGATCGCAAAGTCCGGATTCTGTTCTTCTTTCGGAATCGGCACCGGATTAGAATCAGGCGTATTGCCTTTACCTCTTACCGTCGCAATATTCGCAAGCGCGGCTTCGTTGTCGATGTCTTTCTGCGTCACTGTATAAGCCGCTTTCACTGTCACCAACTCACCCGGCGCCAGTTCATCAATTACCGCCCAGCCGTTTCCGTTGATCGAATAGCCTTCACCTTCTCTGATTACCGCTCCCTCAAGAGCCTCAGCCACAATCACATTCTCCTGTGTAACGTTACCGTCGTTGGTCACTACAATATTAAACTCGGCTGTCTCACCTGCTTTAAACGTTCCGTCTTCGCCGCTTCCACTGTTTTCCAGTGTCTTTGTCGTTTCAAGGCTTGGAGTCTGTACTACCGGCCTCGTCACGGTGTCGCTAGCTTCCAGGTGAGCATTCGGTATCGCCGGACTAGATGCAATTGCCGTCGCCGTATTTTCAATACTGCCTGCCTCCACGTCGTCCTGCGTCACCGTATATTCGTAAGTGATTTCCACAGATTTACCTGGCGCAAGCTCAAGCTCCCCGTCGAGCTCTATTGTGCTTCCATACTGATAATAAGCTGACTCTGGATTCATCTCAAGAAGCGTAATTCCTGGCAGTGAATCCTTGATCTGGAGATTTTTCAGCGTTACGTTACCGGTATTCTCCACGCGTACGCTATACCGAATTACGTCTCCCGCTTTTGTCGGGACATCACCAAGCGCTTTCTTGGTCACTTTCATCTCAAGTTTTTGATCTCTTGGAATTGCAGTAGTCGGATACAATGAACCGACACCCTCACTATCTACTTCCGCGGTGTTTTCCAGTATGTCCTTATCCATGCCTGTCTGCGTCATCTTGTAAGTCGCTTTCACAACTACCGTTGCGCCCGGCGCCATATCCGTGATCACTGCCTGACCTTCTTCATTGATTGTGTAGCCCTCGCCTGGCACAATCACCGCATCTTCCATCGGTTGTTCCCAATCTGGTTCGCTTACGGTTACATTCTGAATCGTGCTTCCAGTGTTCTTCACCGTGATATCAAAAGTTACCGTATCACCTAACTGGAACTTGCCGTCTTCACCCGTACCACGATTTGTTACACTCTTCTGGGCATCCAGCGCCGGATTATACCCAACTGTGGAAATTGTTTCACTATCTTCTCCGTTTACAGGGGTACCTTTCGAGGTTGTTCCTTTAGCCTTTGCTACATTCGTCATAAGACCCTCTTCACCTTCAAGGTCTTTATTCTTTATTATGTAGTCATAGGTCACAACAAATCTCTGTCCAGGTTTCAGTTCCTTCGCTGCAGCACTCGTCTCCGTAGCTGTCACGCCTTCATACGGATTTATCTGGCCACCAAGCACCGCGCTTGTAACCTTAGTGATATGATCATCCGTAAACGTTACATCTTTCAACGTTACGTTGCCGGTGTTCTCTATTGTCACCAGATAACGCACCTTATCTCCAGCCTTATAACCGGTTGATGCTCTATTGTCAAGTTCCTTCGTTACTTCCAGGGCTGGATTCTCTTCCTCCAGAGGAATCTCTTCCTTCGGATCTGGTGTTGGTCCATCACCTGTTATGGTCGCTGTGTTCTCCAGCTTGGCCTGTTTGTCGATGTCAGCCTGCGTTACCGTGTACTCGGCCTTCACCGTCACACTATCGCCCACTTCGATTGTCGGAATTGTCGCTGTGCCGTCCGCATTCACCGTGTAGCCTTCGCCTTCCAAGATCGTCGCGCCTGTCAGCGTTTCCGTTACCACTACGTCATGCTGCGTTGTGTTCCCGGTGTTCTCCACCACGATGTCAAAGTTAGCTGTCTCATTGGCCTTGAACGCTCCGTTCTCTCCGCTTCCCTTATTTGTCAGCGTCTTCGTTGTTGTAAGGCCGGCCTGTTGCGGGTCAGTCGGGACTGGTTCAGGATCAGGACCTGTCTTTGTTTCGTCACTTTCCACCGTCGCTGTATTTGCCAGCGTATTTTCCAGTTCCTCCTGATTATCGATGTCAGCCTGCGTTACCGTATACGTCGCTTTCACGGTTACCTTTGCTCCCTGTGCCATCTCCGCGATTACAGCTTTTCCGTCTACAATTTCGTAGCCGTCGCCTTCCACGATCGTTGCGCCTGCCATCGTATCCGTTACCACCACGTCATGCTGCGTTGTGTTCCCAGTGTTCTCCACCACGATGTCAAACTCTGCTGTCTCGTTGGCCTTGAACTCTCCGTTCTTTCCGCTTCCCTTATTTGTCAGCGTCTTCGTTGTTGTAAGTTCCGGATTCTTCGGCTCCTCTGGAATGTCAACACCCGGCGTCGGCGTATCGTTCACTGTCGCGATGTTCTCAAGCGGCTCATCCGAATCTATGTCAGCCTGCGTCACTTCATACGTCGCTTTCACGGTTACCTTTGCTCCAGGCGCCATCTTCTCGATTACAGCTTTTCCGTCTACAATCTCGTAGTCTTCGCTCGGCATGATCGCCGCGCCTTCCATCTCGGATACCGTCACATTTGTCTGCGTCGTGTTTCCGGTGTTCTCCACTACGATGTTAAACTCTGCCGTCTCGCCCGCTTTAAACTTCCGCTCGCTTCCGTCTTCGTTCTTTCCGTTCGTAAGCGTCTTCTCAGATGTCAGTTCCGGATTCTTCTCTTCCTCCGGAATCGGCTCCGGCTTGGTCGGATCATCGTTCACTGTCGCGATGTTCTCAAGCGGCTCATCCGAATCAATATCAGCCTGCGTCACTTCGTACGTCGCTTTCACGGTTACCTTATCTCCCGGCACCATTTTTTCGATCACGGCCTGGCCTGCTTCATTGATCGTGTAGCCTTCGCCTTCCACGATCGTCGCGCCTTCCATCTCGGATACCGTCACATTCGTCTGCGTCGTATTTCCGGTGTTCTCCACTACGATATCAAACTCTGCCGTCTCGCCCGCTTTAAACTTCCGCTCGCTTCCGTCTTCGTTCTTTCCGTTCGTAAGCGTCTTCTCAGATGTCAGTTCCGGATTCTTCTCTTCCTCCGGAATCGGCTCCGGCTTGGTCGGATCATCGTTCACTGTCGCGATGTTCTCAAGCGGCTCATCCGAATCAATATCAGCCTGCGTCACTTCATACGTCGCTTTCACAGTTACCTTATCTTTCGGCGCCATTTCCGCGATCACAGCATTTCCGTCTACAATATCATAGCCAGTGCCTTCCACGATCGTCGCGCCTGCCATCTCGGATACCGTCACATTCGTCTGCGTCGTATTTCCGGTGTTCTCCACTACGATTTCAAACTCTGCCGTCTCGCCTGCTTTGAACTTCCGCTCACTTCCGTCTGCGTTCTTCCCGTTCGTCAGCGTCTTCTCAGATGTCAGCTCCGGATTCTTCGGCTCCTCCGGAATGTCAACACCCGGCGTCGGCGTATCGTTCACTGTCGCGATGTTCTCAAGCGGCTCATCCGAATCAATATCAGCCTGCGTCACTTCGTACGTCGCTTTCACGGTTACCTTATCTTCCGGCGCCATTTCCGCGATCACAGCATTTTCGTCTACAATATCGTAGCCTTCGCCTGCCACGATCGTCGCGCCTTCCATCTCGGATACCGTCACATTCGTCTGCGTCGTATTGCCGGTGTTCTCCACCACGATGTCAAAGGTCGCTGTCTCGCCTGCTTTGAACCCACCATTCTCAGCGCTTCCGACATTCGTCAGCTTCTTCTCATATGTCAGCTCCGGATTCTTTTCTTCCTCAGGAATCGGCTCCGGATCAGGACCCGTACTATTGTCGCCATCTACCACTGCGATGTTCTCAAGCGGTTCATCCGAATCGATATCCTCCTGCGTTACCGTGTACGTTGCTTTTACGGTTACTGTTGCTCCAGGCGCCATCTCCGCGATCACGGCCTTGCCGCCTTCGATTGTGTAGCCGTCTCCTGCCACGATCGTTGCTCCTGCAAGCTGCTCGCTCACAGTCACGTTCGTCTGCGTCGTATTTCCGCTGTTCGTTACCGTGATGTCAAAGGCCGCCGTATCACCTTTCTTGAACGCTCCACCTTCTCCGGTTCCACTGTTCGTCAGCGTCTTTGTTGCCGTAAGACCCGGAGCCTTCCCTTCCGTTGGGATTGGTTCTGGATCAGGATCCGGTGCCGGTCCTTCGCCTTTCACGGTTGCTGTGTTTGCCAGTTTTATCTGTTTGTCAATGTCAGCCTGCGTTACCGTGTACTCGGCTTTCACCGTTACGCTCTTGCCCACTTCGATCGTCGGAATCGTCGCCGTGCCGTCTTCGTTCACTGTGTAGCCGTCTCCTGCCACGATCTTCGCACCTGCCATCGTATCCGTTACCACTACGTCATGCTGCGTCGTGTTTCCAGTGTTCTCCACCACGATGTCAAATGTCGCCGTCTCGCCTGCCTTGAACGCTCCGTCCTTTCCGCTTCCGCTGTTCGTCAGCGTCTTCTCAGATGTCAGCTTCGGATCTTTTTCTTCCGTCGGAATTGGTTCAGGTTCAGGTTCAGGTGTCGGTCCTTCGCCTTCCACTGTCGCCGTGTTTGCCAGTTTTGTCTGGTTGTCAATGTCAGTCTGCGTTACCGTGTACTCGGCCTTCACCGTTACGCTCTTGCCCACTTCGATCGTCGGAATCGTCGCCGTGCCGTCTTCGTTCACCGTGTAGCCTTCGCCTTCCACGATCTTCGCGCCTGCCATCGTATCCGTCACCACTACATCATGCTGCGTCGTGTTTCCGGTATTCTCTACTACGATGTCAAACTCCGCCGTCTCGTCTGCCTTGAACGCTCCGTCCTTTCCGCTTCCGCTGTTCGTCAGCGTCTTCGTCGTCTTAAGGCCCGGGTTCTTGTCTTCTGTCGGGATCGGTTCAGGTTCAGGATCTGGTGCTGGTCCTTCACCTTCCACTGTCGCCGTGTTCTCCAGTTTCGTCTGATTATCGATGTCGGCCTGCGTTACCGTATACTCAGCCTGCACCGTTACGCTCTTGCCTGCTTCAATCGTCGGGATCGTCGCCGTGCCGTCTTCGTTCACCGTGTAGCCTTCACCTTCCACGATCTTCGCGCCTGCCATCGTATCCGTTACCACCACATTCGTCTGCGTCGTGTTCCCGGTATTCTCCACTACGATGTCAAACTTCGCCGTCTCGTTGGCCTTGAATGCTCCGTTCTCTCCGGTTCCCTCGTTCGCCAGCTTCTTGTCTGATGTCAGACCCGGGTTTTCTTCAACCTTCGTTTCAACCCGACCCGTTTCATCTCCTACCGTTGCTATATTACTCAAACTGCTGTCCGTCGACTGTACTGTGTACGTTGCCGTGAACGTCTTCGTCGCTCCCTGCGCCAGGTCAAACGCCACCGCCGGACTCCCTTCCGTCCACATCAGAACGTCATTCTTCACGACTCCACTCACACTGAAATTGTCTTCCAACTTCAGACCGGTCAGATCCGTGTTACCTGTGTTCGCTACCGTTACCGTGTACGTAAGTTTATCGCCGACCTTCGCCGCTCCGTCCACTCCGGTCGCGCCTTCCACAGTCTTTGTCACTGTCCACGCATCCTGGCCTTCTACCGGCGTCGGAACCGTCCCTGTCTCGCCTCCTACCTTCGCCGTGTTGTTCAGGTCGTTGTCCGTCGCCTGTACCGTGTACGTTGCTGTGAATTTCTTCGTCTCACCCTTCTTCAAGCCAAATGCCTCTGTCGGGTTTCCTTCTGTCCATGTCAGAGCCTCGTTGTTTACAACTTCGTCAACAGTAAACTCATCTGTCAGAGTCAGTCCGCTCAGATCCGTGTTTCCTGTGTTCTCTACCGTTACCGTATATGTCAGCTCATCGCCGACCTTCGCCGCTCCGTTCTCTCCCTTCGCGCCTTCCACGGTCTTCGTAACTTTCCAGGCGTCCTTACCTTCCACCGGCGTCGGAATCGTCGTTGTCTCGTCTCCTACCTTCGCCGTGTTGCTCAGGTTGGTGTCCGTCGCCTGTACCGTGTACGTTGCCGTGAACGTCTTTGTCTCGCCCTGCGCCAGGTCAAATGCTTCCGCCGGGTTTCCTTCCGTCCACGTCAGAGCGTCATTCTTCACGACTCCGCTCACGCTGAACTCATCTGTCAGGGTCAGTCCTTTCAGATCCGTGTTGCCTGTGTTCTTTACAGTTACCGTGTACGTAAGCTTGTTTCCAACTGCAGCCTTTCCTTCTGCTCCAGTCGCTCCGCTCACGGTCTTCTCTACTGTCCACGCATCCTTATTTTCTACCGGCGTCGGGATTGTCGTTGTCTCGTCTCCTACCTTCGCCGTATTACTCAGGTTGTTGTCCGCCGCCTGTACCGTGTACGTTGCTGTGAATGTCTTCGTCCCGCCCTGCGCCAGGTCAAATGCCTCCGCCGGGTTTCCTTCTGTCCATGTCAGAGCCCCGTTATTTACGACTCCGTCCACACTGAAATTATCTTCCAGGGTCAGTCCGGTCAGGTCCGTGTTACCTGTATTCTCTACTGTTACCGTGTATGTCAGTTTATCGCCGACCTTCGCTGCTCCGTTCTCTCCCGTCGCTCCGCTCACAGTTTTCTCTACTGTCCACGCGTCCTCGTCCTCTACCGGCGTCGGGATCGTCGTTGTCTCGTCTCCTACCTTCGCCGTGTTGCTCAGGTTGTTGTCTGTTGCCTGTACCGTGTACGTTGCTGTGAATGTCTTCGTCCCGCCCTGCTCCAGGTCAAATGCCTCCGCCGGGTTCCCTTTCGTCCATGTCAGCGCATCGTTGTTTACGACTCCGTCCACGCTGAACTCATCTTTCAGTGTCAGACCAGTCAGGTCTGTGTTACCCGTGTTCTCCACGGTTACCGTATACGTCAGCTCATCGCCGACCTTCGCCGCTCCGTTCTCTCCTGTCGCGCCTTCCACGGTCTTCGTCACTGTCCACGCGTTCTTGTCTTCTACCGGCGTCGGGATCGTCGTTGTCTCGTCTCCTACCTTCGCCGTGTTACTCAGGCTGTTGTCCGTTGCCTGCACCGTGTAGGTTGCCGTGAACGTCTTCGTCTCTCCCTGCTTCAGGTCAAATGCAACCGCCGGGTTCCCTGCTGTCCACGCCAGTGCTTCATTATTTACGACTCCGTCCACGCTGAACTCATCTGTCAGGGTCAGTCCGGTCAGATCCGTGTTACCCGTGTTCTCCACGGTTACCGTATAAACCAGCTTATCGCCTACTACAGCCTTGCCGTCCGCTCCAGTCGCTCCGCTCACGGTCTTCTCTACCGTCCACGCATCCTGGCCTTCTACCGGCGTCGTGACCGTCTTTTCCTCGTCTCCTACCTTCGCCGTGTTGCTCAGGCTGTTGTCCGTCGCCTGTACCGTGTACGTTGCTGTGAATATCTTCGTCTCACCCTTCATCAGGCCAAATGTCTCCGTCGGGTTCCCTTCCGCCCATGTCAGAGCTTCATTCTTCACAACTTCATCAACACTGAACTCATCTGTCAGGGTCAGTCCGGTCAGATCCACGTTCCCCGTGTTCTTCACGGTTACCGTATATGTCAGCTCATCACCGACCTTCGCCGCTCCGTCCTTTCCCTTCGCACCGCTCACGGTCTTTTCAACACTAAATTTCGGATTCTTCTTTTCATTTATTATTGTAATGGTTGCTGTTTCACCTTTTTCAACTGTCGCTGCCTCAGGTGAACCTGTTGTGATGTAATCACTATATTCATTCTCTGTGACTGTGTAAGGACCAGTAGGAATATTTTCAAGTGTTATGCTGCTTTCCGTATTGCCCGCCGAAACGGTAATAGTCGAAGTTTGCTCCCCATAATCCTCCGGGCCAGAGATTGTGAACGTAAATGTTCTCTCATCACTCGCTTCACCAGTTTCATCAACAATTTTCTTTGTAATTGTCAGCTTGCCCGTATCACGTTCCCAAACTGCATATAAGTGGTTCTCTGTATCTTCATTTTTGTTATTGATATAAATACGGTCTCCAGCTTTAATCGCAGCTTCCCCTACACCAAGAGATTTCGACCATCCAAGGAATGTATAACCTGGATGTTCAGGCAGTCCCGTCCCTTCATAAGACTTTACTTCATAAAATACATTGTTGGGAAGATCATTCTCTACATATGTTGAGTCTTCTGCCCCCGCAAAATTCGCATGATACGTTATTTGCGTTCTATGTGGTTTCGGTCCCCAGACTGCATGGAGAGTTACATTATCTTCAATACGTACCTTATCCTGTGGCTGATAAATATCCCCTTCATCTGTTTTCCAGCCCAAGAAGACCTGGCCATCAGGGCCCTCCAATCCATTCGGATACTGCACATCGGCATAACTGCCACTGCGGTATTGTTTACTATCCGTTGGAGATATACCTTCGCCTCCATTTGCATCATAAGTCACCCGGAATGGACCTGCCTTAGCAATAGAAGGATAGAGATCGATATCTCCAGTAACAGGTGTATCAAAGTTGAACGGAGTCAGAACACCATCTTTCTTTACCATCCAGCCATAGAATGTGTATTCCTTAACATTCGCGCCTTCACCATAAAGCTCTTTAACAAGATTCTCTAACGTCCACTTCTTAAAGATACTATCGTTCTCATTAACAATACCGCCATAAGGAATGTTGAGTGTACCTACGACCTTGCCTTCCGCACCGTTAACAGATACGTGCACATTCGCATTAAAGGTAGGAACTTTCCACACAGCGTAATAGGTAAGACCCTTTGCCGGCATTCTGCCGCTCAAAGCAGTGATCGGAGTGCCAGTTCCCTCAGGGTTGTCAAACCAGCCGACAAACTCCATATCCACACCATCAACTGTTTTCGGAGCATCAGGTGTAGCGGGCAAAGCCTTGCCTTCCAGATTTTCCTCATACTTATACGTTCGCTCTTCAATAGACGAATTATCAATTGAATTAATAAAATCAATCTTGTAGCTATTACGTGTATAATAAAAGATAGCTCCATCGTAAGTATCCCATGTTCCCTTAACTTCTGAACGCTCGGTACCATTTCTGAGCTTGTACTTCAAGAAAGTAAATCCCTTAAGATCATAATAGTCTTCCTTTGAGATGTAATATCCTGTCCCAGCGGCTTCATCATCATGATGCTTCTTATATTTTATATTACCGTTAGTTTCAATGGCTTCATCTTCTTCTCCTGGAATCACTTCAACATAATAAGAAGCTGTTTCTGATCCATTTTCTTTTTTCTTTCCGTTAAAAATCTGACCATTACTAGGCATCGTTTCCAAATATACTTGATAAGCATCATTGGTAGACCAAGTCCCGCCCGGCCACGCACTTGCAATATCCGCTCCATATTTAGCTTTGATGATCAGATCATTAGAATAGCACCACCAATTGTGTGCATGCGCCTCTTGGCCGCAGACAGTATCCCAATCCCAATAAGAATAACCATAATATCTTTTTTCCACCGACTTATAGCAGCCATAAGTCTGGCCCTTATAATCCTCTGCTTCTTCTACATTCCCCCGCCTGTTTTTCGGTCTTGTATCCGTATGGGTATGCTCTTCTTTGCCGCAGGAAAGCACACTCTCTGTACCTGCGCCTGACCATTTAACTGTGAACTCTTGACGATTAATATACACGTTCACAATAGTAGATCCATCGCCTCTGATCGTTTGCTGGTCAATCGGCTCCACAATATAGAAACAATCCTTCTGATAATCCGCAATCTGGTTCTGCAGGGCTTGCGTCAATCCCTGATTAAGGACATTCGTCTCACTGCCAGTTAAACCAGTCTTTTTAACAGGATCCGTATAGAGATAAGCATACTGCTTTTCATCCTTCGTTTTTGCGTATGGGTTATTATAGTTGGCATTTTCCAGCCAGTAAATGACTGTATATTCCGCTTGAGCAGCTTCCCACTTCGCAGTAAGTGTGATATTTTCACTAATCGGATTACCAAAGTTATATTCAGACCCAGCTTCATCCAGCCACCCGTCGAACCGATATCCAATGCGTGTCGGCTCTGCAGGAGCCACCGTATCCACATTAGGCAGGTAGAATGCAGGCTCCACATGCGAAGCGTCCTCGCCTGTCTCAAAGGTAATCCAATAACCTTCCTCGACCTTCGGATAAAGGAAGATATTTTCCTGGTTAAGAGTAACTGTATCCCCTACAGGTTCTCCTAAACATTCCTGGCTTGTATACCAGCCAGTCAAGTCATTCTTACTACTCACAGGCAGATTAACGTCCGTTGTGGGAATTATATCGTTCTTAATACCTTCCTTGGTTCGGAAGACGCTACCCTTCTCATCCATGAAGAACACATAGTGAACCTCTTCAAAGTGCGGATAAAGATCAACTGTCTTCGTCTCTGTTACGTTCTGTACGCCAAAATTCTGATACGGCTCGCCAGGGGTTGCCTGATTCGTCGACCAGCCCATAAACTTATAGCCTTCTTTTGTCGGGGCTTCCGGTTTCAGAAGTTCCTCACCATCTGCAACACTCTGAGTTTGTGTTTCTTCGCCTTCTACATGGAAATTATAAGTAGCGATCGGCGTATTTTCAGGAAGCAAAGACATCAGCCCAAGATTGCTGTTAGCTGCTTTTTTCCTGCCTGGCTTTTGCTCCTCTGCGGCGGTATTGGTTTCCTCCTCGGTCTCCGTTTCCTGCACTTCCGTCTCCGCTGCTTCGGTCTCCTGTACTTCTGTTTCCTCCGTCTCCAGCGCCTGCGTACTCACGCTGATCACGGTCTCATCGGTCTGGATCCCCGCAAGGATATACTCGTTCTCATTTTCTGTCTTCCGCGTCTCGCTGGTTCTGTCGAAAATAACGCTGGTGATCTCATACCCTTCTTCCGGCTCCGCCGTGAAGATAATGGTCCCGTCCTTCGCCATCGCCGTTCCTTCGTTCGGGACATTCTCTCCCCAAACGGTCACAGCCGCGCCTTCCGCGACTTCAAATGTGACGACGTTTCTTCTGATCTCGTCGTCCGCCGGCGCTTCCTCAGCCTCATTATGGCCATAGTAAAATCCCTGTACGGTGAAATGTTTCGCATTCACTGCCACAGTCGCACCGTCGATCACGGCCGCCTCTTTCTCTTTTTTGACCTCCATCGTACTGGTTTTCGCCTGGAATCCGACCAGCGTATCACCCTCCGGCACTGTCACGTTCCCGAACAGGACCTGCACCGGCACGTTCGGCTGCACGCTCTCGCCGTTCGCCTGGAGGCTGATGTCGTACGCCACGTACCCGGACATCGTCATTCCTCTGGCCGCCGCCAGTTCCGTGAGCTGTCCTTCGAGCGCGGCTTTCTGATCCTCGTTCAGAGGAGCCGCGGTCATCGTGACTTCTTCCGCCGGAACATTGAACGCTCCTTCCGGCGCGTTCAGCTTCACGGTTACGCCGTCCGCCATGGTTTCCTCAAAGGCTGCCGCCTCGGAGACAACCTGATCTCCCGGAACCGTCTCCGGCTCTTCCACGTCTGCCGCGTCTCCCGGAGGCTCAGGCTCTGCTTCCGGCGCTGGCTCCGCCCCGGTCATGGCTTCTGTTGCCGGCTCTGCTTCGGTTACCGGTTCTGTTTCCGTCCCGGTCTGGCCGCCCGTCTGTTCGTCGTCGCCGCTTTCCACGTCTTCATCCACGGTACCAACGATCAGACTGCTCCCCTCAGCCAGAGCAGATGTTGGCAGACTGCTGAAAATCAGAGCCACCGTGAGAACTGCGGCAAGCAGTCTTTCCCATTTTCTTTTCCTTCTCATAAAGCACTCCTTTCCCATTTTTTATATGATCGTTTGAATAGCACCCTTACCCTCTGCCTGACAGAATTATCCTGTCAGACAGAGGGTTGATTCCACTTTCTATAAACTCGGTTTTAGAGTGATTTCTTAAACGTTCATACCTTGCTTCGCGTTGCGAAAGTTCAATCTCCGCTCAGAGCGTTCCGCAGGTTTTCCGTTGTTTTTAATAAGAGAGCGCCACTGATCTGCTTTTTCCTTCCGCCGCTTCTCTGTCCGTCACATTGCGGGCCACTTTCCCGCTCTCAGTCTCCTCTATACTCACAACCTTTCTCCTTTTCGCTTCTGTCTTAAATTCCAGCTTCACAGACACGGTTCCGTCTTCCACCTCCAGCTTTTGGCCTTCCGATTCGAGCGCCACATCGTAGAATGTGTAGCTCGCGTTTTCGCTGGCCCCGACGCTTTGTCGTGCCGCCTCCTTCGCCGCCTCATATTTCGCGCTGCCTTCTTGCAGTTTTGTGACTTTCACCTCGGTGTCTGCCGGAAGCTGCGCCGCCTCGGACGCCGCGACTGTGACGACCACTTCACTGTCTTCATATGTAATCAGCCTGGGTGCGCCGGTCTCCGATTTTTCTTCCGGTACTGTCTGCGGCTCTCCTGAATCTTCTTCCTCCGGCGGTTCTTCGTCTTCCGCTTCCTCCAGAACCTCTCCGGATACTTCCTCCTCCGGCTCCCCGGCTTCCGGCTCTTCGGCCTGCTCTTCGCCGTCCTCCGGCTCCTCGGCCTGCTCTTTGCCGGCTTCCGGCTCCTGCAGTTCTCCGGTCTCATCCGCCGGTTCCTCAGCTTTCGCCGGTCCATTTGTCAGACCAAAATCCGGCTGCGCGGCTCCCGGCACCATGCTGTCCTCGATCACCACGATCTGCGCTACATCGATTCCCAGATCCTCCGCCTTCTGTTCTTCGGGGACGTCCTCCGGCAGGGCTTCCTGAATTTCATCTTCCGAATCCATGTCTATAACTGCCTCTGCCTGTATTATCTCGTCCTCGCCGTCCATGAGCATCTCAGCGCTTGCTTTCATCCCTGTGCCGGCCATCACCATCACCATTGCCGCGAACGAACAAACCGCCATCTTTCCCATTATGTTCCATTTTTTCTTCATAATACCATCTCCTTTTTAATTTCCTTTTCCTTTCTAAGTTCCTCTGTCTTTCATATGTTGTTCACCTTTCTGTCTTCATTATACGGGCTGTGCATTACAACCCTGTTACCTTTTCCCACTTTTTTTCCAATTTTTAAAATTTTGTAATCGCGCCTGCGGGCCACCTTTTTGCCCGGCCAAAGGACACTCCCAGCTCCTGGCAGATACAGTGCAGAAGCTCCATCTCGCTCTTAAATTTCTTTGCGGAGGTCCTCTCCATATCCAGCAGGATCCCCTGCCAGCCGCTCTGATTCCTGCTCTGCACGATGATATCAAAAGTCCGGCATTCGCCTCTCTGCTTTTCTATCTCTGTGTCGTCCAGCAGGTGTTTCGGTATGCGGATGCTCCCTCTCAGCTTCTTCGGCTTGAAAAAGGTGCGTCTTACCTGGAACGCCTGCGGGTATCCAACCTGCTCGAATACGTCGTCCATCTGTAACAGCATCCCGCTGCATCCTGAAAACAGCAGCGGCATAAGTATCAGCTTGCTGTATACCCTGCCGGACAGGTCATTCCCATACCCGTCGATGCAGAGCCTTATCATATTCATCGGAAATACCACTGTACCGCTCATTTCTCCATCGCCTCCTGCCATTGAAGTGAAAGATCTTTAAGCTCATATTGCAGCTCAAGTTTCCGCTGTTTTATCTTTTTTAAAAATTTCTTTTTGATCCTTTCCGCCACCGCCAGGCCTGCCTCGTAGGAGCACGCCGACAGCAGGATCACATACTGGACCGGGCCGTTCCTCGTCACCACGTCTCCAACACGAAGCATCTCTCTTACAACCTGCTCCAGCATGCCCGCTCCCTCGAGAAGACCTGAGTCCGCCTTGCCTCTGGTTCCCGTATGGAGCCTGCCGGTGCGCCGAACTGTCAGCAATAATATGTATTCAGATATCCCAGCGCGGTTGATACGCCTCATCTCCAGGCGGTAGATCTGCCGGAAAATCTGATAATTGCAGAAAAAGGCGCCTCGTGGTTCCTCTTTCTCGCTTGCTTCCCACACGATATTGTCAATGTTGTCCGTCTGTATCTGCTCGTCCGGCGCGGTATCCTGAAAAATATCCTGCAGTTTTTTCGGCGTCTTTATTCCAAGATCCTTGTAAAACTGCCCTTTCGCCCGTTCATACTGGATCAGCGCCTGATCATATTTCTGCTGTTTCTGGAGGCTCTTGATCAGCCAGTACTGTATGTCCTCGTCCAGAGGCTCCTTCGACGCGACTTTCTGGCAGAGCGCCTCCAGGCTGGCCCATTCGCCCTCCTGCTCGTAAATACTGCTCAGCGTCTTCGCCGCCTCCAGATATATGCTCTGATAATCCAGAATCTGCGGCTGCAGCCACGACTCACAGATCAGCCTTGCCGAAATACGTCCCCGGTAACTGTCGATTATTTCATGACACAGCCTCTTCTTTTTGGAATGGTCCGTCTGCCTTTTCATGTCCTTCATGGACTTCTCATACTGCTGATAATCTGTCTCAACCGGAATCTTTTGATTCCACTGATATCCTCCCGGCAATGTACAGATGCAGTCTTCCAGACCAAATGCCTTCAGCCTGTTGCGGAGACGGCACATCAGAGTTCTCAGCGCGCTTTCCGGATTCTTTGAATTTCCCGACCAGAATTCCTCGTTCAGCCGCCTGGCCATCACAGGAGTGCTCCTGTTGACTATGATATAGGCCAGTATCTGCACCATCTTGTTTGCATAAATGTCCTCTTCCCTGAGGACAATCTGCCCGCTTGTCAGAGAAAAATTTCCAAATAACGTCACTTTTACCGCTTCTTTTTCCATCTCACTTTGCCTCTGCCATGTTATTCTTCCTGAGGTTCATCCTCGCCGGTAATCGCCAGATCCATAAGACGCAGCATTTCCATCACACTTCTGAACGATACTTTCTTATCCTCCTGAATCCAATGGAGCTGTCCCTGCCAGGTACACTTCTGATGCGCGATGATATCCACTATAAAGGTCTGCCTTTTTCTTTTTTCCGAATTTTTCTTTGCATTCATATCCGTTCCGTACCTTTCTTTCAGTCTGCAAACTATCTTACTGTTACATTTTCTCCAATTGTTCTCTCAAAAATATTCTGCACAAACCGAGGTGTCTGACAAATCGGATAAATTTTATATTATTATAGTGGCTATAACTATTTTTTTCAATTATTTTTATTGTGAATAGAAAATAATTCTTCTATTATAATTTATAATAATATGATATTAAAATAATGATGTAATGTCTGCGAGGTAATTTCATTGAATATCTGTAAAAGAATTGCTTATTTTTGCATTGCTAAAGATTATTCTGGCAATCTCTTCTGCTAAACTCCCATGCCAGGCATACTGGCACCACCATGAATGAAAGGGAGTTTACTCTGAGTAAAGAGAACGCCGTTTCTATGGTATCATAATGTTCTAACATTTATTTTATTAGTATAACATATATTGTCGCTCTGCCTCGATGTTGTTCACGTTAAATATCTGCTGTTTACGCTTTTTGCACGTCATGCGCGCCGGAAGCTTTTTGTGTCACAGGGTGAAATTTCCTGTGGAATCGATCAGGAGGCGGTTTTCCTTCCTGTTCGCCCGCGCGGCCCAGGTGCTGCGTCAGCAGCTGGTTTCCATGCCTGGGCCTGCGCATAAAAAAACGCCTTCGGTATATCTCTCCCTCATCCCTCTCTCACGAGGAAATGGAGAATGACATGCCGAAGGCATCTGAATCCAAAAACAGTATAATATGTTTCCGGGGCGGTTACACAAAAACCGCCGCCGCACGCAGCGCAATATGCATGAACAGATTTGTCTCATAAATAAAACTCAGCACCGCGCTCTCCCGCACCATCTGCAGGATGGCCTGTCCCTGCGAGGTCGCCTCGAACACGGAGAGCAGGAGAAAGAACAGACACAATACGAACAGTCCCTGCACCAGTCCCAGCGCGCCTCCCGCCAGCCTGTTCACCAGCCGGATTCCCGGAACATGGGTCAGCTGGTTGAGGAGCCTGGTCACAAACCATATCGCGATATGAACCAGCAGAACTGCCAGAATAAACGACACGGCATTTAATATCGCGGTCGCCACATAATTGATCACATAATCCTGAAAAGTACTTACCCCCAGGCTCAGATATCCTTCATTGTTGTTGTACTTTACCAGCTGATCCTGAAGAAATTCCGGAAGCGGCAGGCTTTGAATCACCTGCGTCTGCACTTCGTCCGGCAGGATGCGCAGATCCGGTATATTCTGCGCCACGTTCTCTCCAATCCGGGAGGACACCGCGTTCTGACATTGCTCCACTATATATGGATAAACCGGCGTCTGTTCTTTCAGGAACTGAGTGATGTACGGAAGCAGCAGAGAAACGAGCACGATCGAACCGGCCAGCGACAGCATGGCAGCCAGTTTGCGCACAAATCCTTTGCGGAATCCGCCAAGCACAAACAGGACAATAACAAGCAAAACAATAATTTCAAGCAGATTCATAACTGTTTCCTCCCTGGTTTCCTATTCTGATACGGTCAAAGCTGTCCTGCGTGATGACCAGATATTTCCTGTACTCCGAAAAATAATAAAAATCAATGACTTCTTTCTCATAACTGCTGTGAAACCACAGATGTCCGGACGCCGTGTACACCGCGCAGCTGTTGTCATTATATAGAAGAATCTGATTTCCCTGCATCTTGATTTCTTTATAATTGTAATCCGTCTCCACCATCATCTTCTGCCGGCCGCTAAGGCTGTACAGCTCAATCCGGTACCGGCCTCCTGCCGCTTCCTCATTATTAAAAACAAAACCAATCGACTGATCTTCATGAAAACAGCTGACAATCTCCGCCCCAAAATCCACGGATTCTTTCTGTTTAGGATTCTCCGTCCCCTCAAAAACGGCAAATCCGTTATCTTTCACGATCACGGCCTGCGAGTTATCCGCGTAATAAACCAGCGGGATCACCGTACCCTGAAAATTCTCGCTGGTAATCAGATTATTCTCCAGCTCCTGTCCGGCCGTTCCAAACTGATAAAACGCCACCGTATCGGTCAGCACCCCGTTCTTAATCCCCACGTATGAGACAACCATGCGTTGTCCGTTCGGCGAGAGATCAAAGCTCAAAGGATGTCCCGACTCCGTGATTGTCGTCTTGTCGCTCGCGATCAGCGTGCCATCCGGCCGGTACAGATTGATCCAGGTCACCTCTTCTTCCTGGAGCATCGCGGCCACCACTCCCTGATGCGATACGCATGCCGTCAGAATCGGAAGATCCGTCTCAAAATTTCCGACTATTCCTTCCTCATTCACCACATAAATCTGGCTTCCATGCTGTTCCGCGATCACCATGGTCGTATCGCACACATCCACAACCGGAGACTGCATACTGTAGGTAATGCTCCATCTGACATCATTATTCCGCGAAACGCAGGTCACTCCGTCCGAATTATATTTCAGAATATCCTTTTCGATCGCGCGGTATCCGGTCCCCGTCGAAACCTGATTCTCGTAGCTCGCAGCCACCATATACCCGTCAAAAGTCACCGTCCTGTTGTACGTGATGAAACCGGCGACTGCCGCCGCTGCCAGCGCCACTGCCAGGAGCGGCGCCCAGAATCTTCCTATAAAATATAAAAATCCGTTTCCGATCTTTTCCCAGCCGGAGGGGCCGGATCTGCGCGGCCGTCTCCTCTCATCCCGCATGCCGGTCTTCTGTCTGGACCTTCCAAAAGGCAGTTTCTGTTTCAGATCAAAGAAGCTGTCCTCTATTTTCCAGAAAAAATCTTCTATTCTCTCTCTCATCTGTGTTTTCTGTCACCTGCTTTCTCATCATCGGGACTTTTTCCTGTAATATATCAGAAATATTTTCTGAAAGCAACTACAAAAGAATGTGTCGGGGGCATTCCCGGAAATGATTTGTCAAGGACTTTTTAATCAAACGCTGCTGGTCACTCCGATTCTCCCTTTATTTTTTGAAATTTCTGTCTTATGAGTTGATTTTGCAATGCAGATGGCATATAATATATGTGCAGCCGATAAAGAAAGGG
>CANQUH010000022.1 GCA_947626965.1 uncultured Lachnospiraceae bacterium | reverse complement strand
CACACACTTAAACATGTACATTTTATATACATTTATTATATGTTGTTCAGTTCTCCTGGTCAAGTCCCTTTGCCTGTATACTGTTTTGAAAGGTAAATCCTTGTTACAGTTCACACCCCCACTGAGCTCGAGGTGATTTCCGGGCAAATTGCCCGGAAATCCTGAGGTCTGAGGCGCGAAATGCCACGAAAGTGGCATTTCTGTGCATCGCGGAGCGTTGTTGCTGGTCACGGAGTGAACAGTAACAAATCCTTGTTGACCACAGATAGCAAATCTGGTAAACTGGAAACATGCAAAATGTAACGGTATTCATTGTATTGAAAGTAATTCTCACGACAAACCAGCCGGACCAGATCCTAGGCAGGCGAAAGGAGTGACGCAGCCTTATGGGAACCTATCTGAATCCGGGAAACGCAGGCTTTCAAACGATCCGCAACAGCCTTTATGTCGATAAGTCCGGCCTGATTTCCTACATAAATGATACGCTCGGAACCGTCGACAAACTCACCTGTGTCAGCCGTCCCAGAAGATTCGGAAAATCTTTCGCCGCAAAAATGCTGAGCGCGTATTATGACAGAAGCTGCGATTCCAGAAATTTATTTCTTGATCTTGAGATTTCCAAAGATTCTTCTTTTGAAAAACACCTGAATAAATATGAAGTACTCTATCTGGATCTCATCTGGTTTATCTCAAACGCAACGTCTATAAAAAATACAGTAAAAAATCTACAGCATGACGTGATCGAAGAACTGCGCCGGACATATCCGGAATGTGTTCAGGACAATGAAACTTCTCTGCCCAGAGCATTGTCCGCAGTCAATATTTATAACGGAGCACGTTTTATTATCATCATCGACGAATGGGATGCCCTGTTCCGCGAAGCAAAAGAAGATACTGACCTGCAGAAAGAGTATATCCGCCTGCTGCGCGGCCTGTTCAAAAGCAGCCAAACCGACAAAATGATCGCGGCTGCCTACATGACCGGCATTCTTCCGATCAAAAAATACGGAACCCAGTCGGCGATGACCGATTTCAGAGAATACACAATGCTTCATCCAGGACCGCTGGCCAGATATTCAGGCTTTACAGAGCAGGAAGTTCAGGCTCTCTGCGACCAGTTTCACATGGATTTCGCAGAAGCCAGAAAGTGGTACGACGGCTATACTCTCGGAAAGCTTACGTCCGTTTACAATCCGAACTCCATTATAAGAGCCATGAAGATGCAGGAATATGGTTCCTACTGGACGCAGACAGAGACGTATGAATCTCTCCGGATTTATATTGACATGAACGAAGATGGTCTGAAAGAAGCGCTCATTCAGATGCTTGGAGGTTCCAGTTTCCCAATAGATACTGGAACTTTCCAGAATGATATGACCTCGATCAACAGCAAAGACGATATCTTTACCCTGCTGGTTCATCTTGGCTATCTGGCTTATGATTCCAGGGCAGAATCCGTATTTATTCCCAATGAAGAAATACGCAGGGAATTTATCCGTTCTGTAAAATTCGGAAAGCATAAAGAGATTGCACGGATGATCCGCGCATCAGACCAGCTTCTTTGGGACACGCTCAGCCTGAACTGTGAGGCTGTGGCTGCCGCAATCGAACAGGCGCACAGCGCCGGAACCACTCCTTTGCTCTACAATAATGAACAGGCGCTGAGAAGCATCATCCGTTTTGCGTATATCAGCTGCATGAACGAATATGCAGAAATACAGGAACTCCCTTCCGGGCATGGTTTTGCCGATATCGTTTACCTGCCGAAAAGACATTCCGACAAACCGGCCCTGGTAATCGAACTGAAATGGAACAAAACCGCCGCCGGTGCGATCCGTCAGATCCGGGAGCGCAGATATCCGCAGGTTCTGGAAAAGTTTACTCACGATATCCTTCTGGTGGGAATCAATTATGATGCGGAAACCAAGAAGCATACCTGCCAGATTGAGAGATATCAGAATTAGCAGATGGAAATTCCGAGTTAAAAAAGAGACTGCTGAATCCGGAACCTGCTCTCGAATCCTGCACGCAGGACACAGATCTGTATCAGCGGATATTTTCCAGCGGGCGAAACACACGAAACGGGTTTCGCTCGCTGATGCTGACGCTTAAAGCCGGTAACAAACATGCAAAAAGTATCACATACTGCTCTCCATGATAATCGACTACCACATCTGTCCTCTCTCTGTTTCTTGTTTCCGCCTCCACATAATAATTTCCACTTCCATTGATGATTGGTTTCAGATAGAGAAGAAAACCCTAACTCAAAACTGACTTTATAAATCAATCAGCTACATTCCTGCACATCGCTCTGACATTTTTTTAAACACTTCCTCATACATTTTCCATAAGAATCTCTTTCGGAGCCATCTCTCTATGCGCCATTTTTCCCGCTGCAAAAAACTGTTCCTGGCTGTTGTGCTCTTGGCCGCCGCCCTGACGGCCTCCATTCATTTCGGACTGCCCGTCCCGGGAATCAGCCGGGTTGAAAACTTCCTTGCCAAAAATCACCTGTTTGAGGCTGTTCTTCCGGAAAGCCGCCGGTTTGACCTTTTCACCGAAGATGTTTTTCGCACGGAACTTTCCGGGAACACTTTAAGCATGCATTACACAATATCCGATCCCGGTGCCTTCGATCTGGATAAAGCGGAAGTTACCCTGGGGAATCCCGGGCTTGACGGCCGGAAGCAGTACTTTTCAGCCCTTGAAAACTATCAGTCTTCCCTGCTGAAATTCAAGTACAATGAGCTTACCCAAAAACAGCAGCTTACTTACGACATATTCAGAGATTATCTGCAGACAGAACTGTCCGCAGCTGATCTGATCCTGTATGAGGAACCGCTCGGCCCCACGCTCGGCATACAGGCACAGCTTCCCGTACTGCTGGCCGAATATCCTTTCCACACCCGAAAAGATATTGAAGATTATCTGACGCTTCTCTCGCAGATACCAGATTACTTTCAGTCCATTCTTTCTTTTGAAAATACAAAATCGGCCAACGGTCTGTTTATGAGCGATGAATGCGCTCGGGAGGTAATCTCGCAGTGTCAGGAATTTATCGCGGATCCCTCCGAAAATTATCTGCTGGAACTCTTCGACGACCGAATTGACCCGATCAAAAATCTGACCACCGATGAAAAGATTGCTTACAAAAACCGCAGCAGCCAGCTCCTGCAGTCTTGTGTGATTCCCGCGTACCAGCGTCTGATCGACGGACTGACCGCCATGCTTGGAACGGGAACCAACTCCCAGGGACTGTACTACTATCCTTCGGGAACTGCCTATTACAAGTATCTGGTACACAGCAGTGTCGGGGATGACCGGCCGATCGAGGAGATCGAAAACGCCGTCAAAGAGCAGATGATCGCTGACTACTCGGAAATCCAGAAACTGCTTGCGGCCCGAGGCGCCGACGGTTCTTCCGGCTCAGATAGTGAAACTTCAGCGGATGTTTCCGGGCAGGCTTCCGGTTCCTCCGATGCAGAAAGCGAAACTTCATCTGATAGTCCGGGACAGAATATCAATCCGGTCAGCTCTGAAAACGTGTTTGCAGCTCCTGACAGTTCCCCTGATTTGGAAAACGGAACCGGCGAACTCACGCAGGCCGCCTGGGCGGTGGAAGTTCTCTCCCCTGCGGTATCCTCCGATCCCGCTTCCATGCTGGAAGAACTGCGGCAGAAAATCACGCAGGATTTTCCTCTGCTGCCAAATGTAGACTGCAAAGTCAAATATGTACATGAGTCCCTGCAAAAGTATCTGAGTCCGGCCTTTTACCTGACCCCGGCAATCGACGACTACAAAAACAATGTCATCTATATCAATCCGTCCAGCCATTACAACGATCTGGAACTGTACACAACACTGGCTCATGAAGGGTATCCGGGACATTTGTTCCAGTCTGTCTACTTCAATCATTCCGAGCCGGATCTGCTGCGGACCATTCTGGGAACCGACGGATACGTCGAGGGATGGGCCACCTACGTTGAAATGTACGCATACGGTTTATGGGAAAAGGATCCCCAGCTCGCGTCGCTCGGACAGCGCAACCGTTCTTTCATGCTTGGCCTGGCTTCTCTGCTTGACATTGGTATTCACTATCACGGATACTCTCTGCAACAGGTGGAAACTTTTCTGAACCAGCTGGGATTTGAGAATGACACAGCCGTTTCTCTGTACCGGAGCATCCTGGAATCGCCGGCCAACTACCTGCAGTACTATGTGGGATATCTGAACTTCATGGATTTGAAAGACTATGCCAGAGAATTGATGGGGGATGATTTCTCTCTGAAAAAATATCATACGATGATACTGGATGCGGGACCTGCGCCGTTTTCCATCCTGCGCACGTATCTGGAACAGCAGTATCAGGCGCGCTAACTGGCTCTGTGCCAGTTTCAGAAAATAACCGGAAGGACTTTCTCAACAGACTCAGAGTGCCGTCAGTCTGCATTCTCCTTCTCCGGGAAATGACCTTCAGCGCTTTTGGGCAAGGGGGCGGGCGGCTCCTCACGGAAAACCGCCCAAATGTGTGACTCTATAATGAATAAGTCACCGATGAGACAATAAAGGCGCTTCAGACTATATATCTGAAACGCCTTTGTTCATCGTGTTAAGAGTAGCACTGTCTGATTATTTTGTCAAGAGTTCCTTTGGGATATTTTTCACACAGGTGATCGCCACAGCGCCCGGACCGATATGGCATGACACGCTCAGAGAGAGCGGTTCCGGAATCATCTCCTGATTTGGATATTTCTCCCGCAGCTCTTCTCTCCACGAATTGATTTCCGTCAGATCCGTTCCGGAATAAACCAGTGAGATCGTCACATCGCTCAGATCCGGAGCCGCGTGAAATCTTTCCCTGCAGTCTTTCTCCACCGCTTCAAGCATCGTCATTTTTGCCGCCTTGAGGGTTCTGCTCTTCGCGTACGCATCCAGCTTGTCCCCCTGTATCTGAAGCACCGGTTTGAGGCGCAGCAACGTGCCCAGCGCAGCGGCCGCCGGTGTGATTCTTCCGCCTTTTTTCAGATAATACAGGGTATCCAGCGTGATGTAGATTGTGGAATCATACTGCGTATCTTCTAGGTATTTTTTAATCTCCGGCGCGCTCCACCCGGCATCCGCAAGCGTCTTCGCATCCTTCACCGCAAGTTTCTGCGTTGCCGAGATTCTGCGGTTGTTCACTACCTGCACTTTCCCGTCATAATCCTGCGCCAGCATGATGGCTGTCTCACAGGAACCGGAAAGTCCGCTGGACATCGGAATATGCACAACAGACTCATATGTTTTCAGAAGTTCATCCCACAGATCCGTCACATCGCTCACCGCAGGCATCGAAGTTGAAATATCCTCCTTATTTTTCAGATGTTCATAGAACTCCGGCTGTGTCAGCGTCAGCTCCTCCAGATAAAGTTTTCCATCGATGTAAAACGGCATCGGCAGCACATAAACTCCCCATTCTTCCGCCACCTTTTTTGTAATTCCGCTGTTGCTGTCTGTCACAATCGCAATTTTTCCCATCTTCATTCTCCTCACAATTCAATTTTCTGTCCTTATCCAACAAGCCTGTATATCAGGGAATTCCGCTCCGGATTCGCGGACGGGTTCTGTATATACTCTGTATATTTGACACAATTAGAAATCACTATAGCATATTTTGCCGGATACCGCAACAGAAAGAAGGATTTCCTCTTGCCATTCCTTCCTTTTGCAGTTATACTAACAATAAGAAGACTGACAGAGGAGCATGTTTTATGGAAATACTTGAGATTTTTCTGCATTCGCTTATCAATCTGGCTATCCTGCTGTTTGAATACACAGGCGTTCTCATTATCGCCTTTGCAGGCATACAGGGAATTGTCAACTATGTCCGCGGGAACCCTGAGACCCGCCTGATCCTTGCAAAAGGGCTGGCGATGGGCCTTGAATTTAAACTCGGCGGCGAAATCCTGCGTACCGTCATCGTCAACAGCCTTGCGGAGATCGGGATTGTCGCCGGCATCATTGTGCTGAGAGCAACTTTGACCGTTCTGATCCACTGGGAAATCAAAAACGAACAGCATGAAAAACAGGAATCCGCCGCCGCGGCAGAGATGGCAAAGATTTCTGAACCTGATTCTGCCGCAAAACCGGCGGCCGCCGCAGAATCAGATTCCGTTGCGGAACCAAAAGCCTCTTCGGAGCCGGAAAGTACCTGATTTGAAGCGAAAAAATGCCGTTTGAGCGGTGCAAATTCGGCGCAGGGAACGGGCAAAACGAAAATTGTTTTGTCATTCCTTATAAAACAGCCATGACAAAGAAATTTGAAATCATTTTCTTTGTCATGGCTGTTTTGTTTTGCAAATCCAGAATTCCGATCGACCGGGGTCATCCCCCAATCAATCCTGCCAGTGCCACACTCGCCGCA
This sequence comes from uncultured Lachnospiraceae bacterium, assembly GCA_947626965.1. Taxonomy (GTDB): domain Bacteria; phylum Bacillota; class Clostridia; order Lachnospirales; family Lachnospiraceae; genus Choladousia. The sequence goes on along the minus strand of CANQUH010000022.1, from coordinate 24,928 downwards.
AGCCCTGCCATTGTTGCCAGCAAAGCCCCGGCGAGTGTATACCTTGTTTTTTTAATTTCAACAGTCATAAAATAAACGCTTATGGTGTAAAAAATTGTCTCGGTACTGCTCATCATCAAAGAGCTGATCAGCCCGACTCTCGAATCCGTCCCATATTCTTTATACAGGTCAAGCAGAAGACCTGTAGCCGCACTTGATGAAAACATGCGAATAATCGATAACGGAATCAGAGCCGGCGGGAAAATATCCTTAATCTGCCACACTGCCTGCGACAGCAGTGAAGCAAGAAAATCCAGAAACCCGGAGGCCCGAAGGACGCCTGCAGCTGTCATCAGGCCGATCAGAGCGGGGACAATTTTTACAACTGTCCGAATACCATCTTTCGCGCCGGCAACAAAGCTGTCATAAACCGAAACTTTCATCATGAGTCCATATCCAACAATATAAAAAATCATGAATGGTATTATGTATTGGGACAAATAAATAATAAACTGCATACAGATAACCCTCCTGCTCTCTTAATTACAGTTTATTTCTCATTTTCCCAATTCAGAACTTGTTTATTACTCCGCGAATCTGTATTGCGTAATCAGGGTTTCAAGTTCCTGAATAAAGCTCTCTTTCATTTTAATCTCTGAATTAACCAGAATATTTTTCACCATACTTAACGCTAATCTGTTCTCGTTAAAATCCCCAAGCTCTTTGGCAATGCATTCTTCCCTCGTCATCGCGGCCTTATAAGCCCGTGCCAGTACTGTTTTTGTCTGAACAATCTCCGCTACGTAGATATATCCTGCTTTATGCAGATTTTTCAGAACAATATTGGTCGTGTTCTTGTTCAATGAAGGCTTCTTTTCAATAATCCCGGAAATCGAAAGCGGTTCATCGTTTTCCCAAAATACTTCCATAACCTCAAGTTCTTTTTTCGAGGACAGCAACTCCATTTTTCTCCCCCCTTCCTGTTTTTTATACAGAATTCCCAATTTGAAGATCCTGTTTCTGACTTACGAAGTTTACCTCTGCAACAAGTAAACTTCCTGTAAATCATATTATAACCTTTAAAGCAAAGATATGACAAGTGTAAACATATGAAACTATAAATATTAATTTCTTATCATTATTATGATTAATATGTTGCCGCGCCATTTTGTTTTGGAATTTCAAAAACAGTATACAAATCTGTAAAAACAGGCCCCCGTTCCTCCACTCCATTTTCGCGATAAAAAGCTGCCATGCATTTTTTTGGCATGGCAGCCTCTTTTTTATATCTTAGTTCCTGTAAGATCAGCCATATCTGCCAAGGGTTTTCCCCGGTACAGCTATTCCTATTCTATTTTCTGATTCTGCGGCGTCTTCTTCCTCCCGCAATAACAACTGCTCCCGATACAATCATAAGTACGAGGTATGCTGACCACGGCGTATCGTCCCCCGTCTGCACGGAACTGCTGCCTGACCCCGAACCGGAACTGGCCGTTCCGCTCGATGCCGACCCGTTCTCGGAAATATAATCCGAGTAGGAGCCTGAGCTTCCTCCGACATTGTTTTCCGAGGAGGAGTAGATGTCATTCCAGTCATCGTCCGACGCTGACCCTGCCACCGTGTTCAGTATGATGGACTGTACCTCTGTGGTCTCCTGCGTAAAGTGTACGGTTGAGTTGATGACTCTCGTATCATAGCCGAATGAGCTTCCGCTCTGTACCACTTTTCCGTTCCTGTCAACCTCTGCCACATAGATCGTAGCCTCCGAGGCCGCGCCGAGATTCAGCGACAGCTTCAGGGTAACAGAACTGTTATTCTGTATATTCAGGGGCACCGGATCCGCGTACAGCTCCGTAAACTGCGCATCACGGAACAGTCCCGCGTAAAACGTCGCGTTTACATTCTGCAGGGTTGAACCCTGGTATACACGCTTCGTCAGATAAAGCGTTACCTTTGAAATTTTATCCTTGTTCGTCACGACAATCTTCTCATCGGCGCTCTTTGTCAAAGTCACCTGCTCTTTGTCGATCGACGAAGCATACTTGAAATCTGCAGAATTGGCCACTCTCTGTCCGTTCGCGTTGACCTCCGCAAAATAGTAAGTCACATCGCTGGTTCCTGAGAGAAGAATTCTTCTCGTCACAGATGCCGTGGAAGCATTCTTCAGATCAAGGCGGACGATCGTCGGCGTGTCGCTGAAATCAGCGTTGCGGTATATTCCGACGTAGAAGCTCTCCGATACAGCCTTGGCCTGATCAGAGGAATCTACCACTCTCTTCTCGATCGTAAGCCGTGCCGAGTAGCGGAATCCCTGCGGCAAAGTACTGTAGTTCTCATTCGCAATCACCTGCGCGTTTGAGCTGAGCGCCGTCACCCTGCCGTTGTCCGTATAGGAAATCGTCCTTTCGGTATTGGAGCCTCTCACCCGTCCGTACTGATCCGTCTCCGCTACATAGTAGGTTTTCCCTTCTTCCAGATTCTCGAATGTCGTCGTTCCCGTGAATCCGGAAATCGTCAGGCTCTGCACGTTCGTTGCCTTCTGCGTATATGCGCTGTCCAGAAACAGTGCAAAGTACCGCGTATAGCTTCCTGCCGCCGCATACTGCCCGGAAGAGGTATCCTGCGCGTACAGCTGGTTGGTGCCCTCATAGATCTGCACACCGACCGTCACCTTGCCGCTGCCTCTTGCCGGAGTATTGATCAGTTTCACATCCGTCGTCATACCTGGCACTACTGTGAACGGAGTATCTGGAACTGGCATATAACCTGCCGGCGCTTTTATCTCAGACAGATAACACGTTCCTGCTATATAAGATCCCGTGCTTTTTTGCGGAATTTCCAAGATAATATCTTCACTTGCAGATTGATATTTTATTGTTCCGCCAATACCTATAAGGTTCCTTTCAGGATTTTTAATGGCAAGCTCCGCTCCTGAAAGATACGTTCCGGAACTATCCACCACTCTGATTCTTATTACGGATTTACCCAGCGTGTTCGTCACGGTAAGTTTTGGTTGCTCTCCTCCGCAGATCAAGGTAAACTTTCCTTCTTTATCCATTCCTTCAATAGAAAAACTCGAATAAATGTAGGTGCCGGTTCCAATTTTCTCGGTCAGATTTCCCTTCTCATCCGTCTCCGCCGCGTAGTAGCTGACTTCTCCCGACGTCATCTTCTTCCGGACAGTCACCGTCTTTGTATTTGCGTTCTCAAGAGTAATCGGTACGGTCTGTTCCAGTTCAGTATGATCCGCGTCACGGAACAGAGAGATATAAAATTCATCTGTCACAGCCTGCTCTTTTCCAAGGTTATCTTGGACATTTGTCGTAATGCTGATATCCGCCATATAGCTGAACAGACCATCCGGATAAGCGCCGCTGTAATCCCGGCGCAGCACTCTCGTCAGAGATTCTCCGCTCGCGCTTTCGTACTTGATATTCGACCAGTCCTTACCTGATTCATCCACAACAGACTTCGTATAACCTGTCACAGGATTGCCCAGCGCATCCGTCTCTGCCAGATAATGGTGCCTCGTTCCCTGCACGTAAAACACGGTTTCCCCGGAATCAGTCGTCCCACTCTGCTGAGTGACCTTCTGCACTCCGGTTACTCTCTGCGTCAGCTCCTCATCTGAGAACAGCGCCGCGTAAAATTCCATGTCCTTCTCTGCAGTCAGGAGAGTCTTTCCATACAAAGTCTCCACTGACACGGTAAGCGTGTTTGAATTTCCTGCATTGGCGGGACTGCTGCTGATTACAACCAGCTGTCCTCCCGTCTCTCCGGTTTTTATCTCAACCTGCTTATCCTCTGTGATCATGTATCCCTCGGGCGCCGTAAGCTGAGACAGCCAGTAGGTTCCGGCCGGCAGCGTCACCGCGGCCCGTCCCACCGGGGGCTGCTCCGCCTCTCCTCCTGCCGAAGAACCTGGTATCGTTATAAAGTAAGAAGGATATCCGGCGCTGTCCGTCAGAACCTTTTTCTCTTTATCCTTCACGACAAAGGTCGACCCTGACGGCGCTTCCACTATGAGAAGGCCTCCCGGAACGGCAGCCGAATCATTTCCTTCAAACTGATACACATAATAGTTCAGCGAAGTGGGATGACCCTGACCCTCTCCGATCACGATCTTTCCCTGTTTGTTAACGTGGAAATACACTCTCGTGCCCGGCAGGTATTCTGTCTGCACAGAATCCTCTTCTTCTGCCATTTCCACATAGTAGTATCCGCTGTTCGTAAGGTAAGATCCAATCTGAACTCCCTCTGCCTTACTTTCGAAACCTGTGATCAGCGCGTCCTTCTCGTGGAGAACCGCCCCATTGGCGCCGGTTATATCTTCTGCCGCCTTGACCGCCATCGCGACTCCGGCGACCGGTGTATTGTCCGCACTTCCGTTCAGCACGTGCATCGTCAGATCAACGCCGCTTACTTCATCGGCCCGGAGGGCTTCTTCCTCATCAATCAGAATCAGATCTGTGTCCTCTTCCGTTTCAGGAATTTCGGTATCCTCTTCTGTGAGAAGTTCTGTCTCGGAGATTTCCTCTGTTTCCTCCTCTGTCTGGAGCTCTGTCTCAGAAATTTCTTCCGTTTCTTCTTCCGTCTGAAGTTCCGTCTCAGAAGTTTCCTCCGTTCCTTCCTCCGTCTGAATCTCTGTCTCGGAAATTTCCTCCGTATCCTCTTCCGTCTGAAGTTCTGTCTCGGAGGTCTCTTCCGTTTCTTCTTCTGTGTCAGAAGTTTCCGTGCTCTCTTCGGAATCCGTCTGCGTCTCTTCCTTCAGTTCCTCTTCTTCTCCGGAATCATCGGCCAGCTCCACTTTTTCAAGTACAGAACCGCCGGAAACGTTCACCGTATCCGCATACACTGCGCCGGAAAGCGAAGAATTAACATTTACTTTGGCAGTCGGTGCAAGCCATGTGCCTTCCAGTCCGCTTCCGTTTGAAAGAGTTACCGTTCCTGTATAGTCTTTAAACTTTATCTTGTTTTCATTAATATACTCAAAAGCGGCAAAATTATAGAGAACTTTTCCCGCGTTTTCCGTATCAAAAATATCATATCCTGAAAAGCTCAGGCTCTGATCCTCCGACGATGCGATGATATTCACCACCGCCATCTCATCTTCCACATTCGGAAGTTTCACGGCAAGCGCTTCCTGAAGTTTCTGATCGTCAATTCCGCCGTCTTCACCGACATAGAGATTGACCACCTTTACCGTTCTCGTGCCTCTGCCGTTGGCCAGCTCCAGCGAAAATCCTTCCAGAATATCCAGAATATCCGAGGCTCCCGAACCGACAAGCACATCCTCCGCCGCAGCCCCTTCCTGCTGCGCGTCTTCAGTTTTTTCGGTTTCTTCCTGCCCGGATTCCGGCTCCGAAAGATCTGCTGCCGCGGCTTCATCCGGTTCCGCAAGTTCCAGATCCCCGTACTCGATGCCGGTGGCCTCGTCAGCCACAATCAGATAAGGAAGGGCATCGATCAGGCCGTCCCTCACAACCGAAACCCTTATTCTGGTACCGTCATTCTGACGATCCTTGACGTCCGTCTGCGCCTCTGTCTCTGTTTCCGTCTCAGACTCTGTCGGAAATTCCGGAACCGGAGGAGCCGGCGGGGCCGGTTCTTCTGTCTCGTCAGGCTTCTCTGTCTGCGGACGCTCTGTTTCCGTTGTTTTCTGCGTTTCCGATTCTGTCTGTTCCGTCTCTGTGGGTGCCTGTGTTGTCGGCTCCGTCTGCGGCGGCTCCGTAGGCTCCTGCGTCGTCGGTTCCGTCTGCGGCGGCTCTGTGGGCGCCTGTGTTGTCGGCTCCGTCTGCGGCGGTTCCGTAGGCTCCTGTGTCGCCGGCTCTGTCTGCGGCGGCTCTGTGGGCGCCTGTGTCGTCGGTTCCGTCTGCGGCGGCTCTGTGGGCGCCTGTGTCGTCGGCTCTGTCTGCGGCGGTTCCGTGGGCGCCTGCGTCGCCGGTTCTGTCGGTGCCTGTGTCACCGGCTCCGTCTGCGGCGGCTCCGTGGGCGCCTGCGTCGCCGGTTCTGTCGGTGCCTGCGTCACCGGCTCCGTCTGCGGCGGCTGTGTCTCCGGAGGCTGTGTTTCCTGCGGCGGCTCTGCTGCCGGTTCTGTAGCAGTCTCAGCGGCCGTCTCCGGCACAGCTTCGGCAGATATTACAACAGCGCTTCCCTGCTGCACCACCATTACAGTGATCAGCAACATTGCAATTAATTTCCGAATCTTGCTTTGCAATATTTATCCCTCCCCAATTTCTCACTAAACATCCCTGCCATGCAGGAAAACCCCGGGGATAAAGCCGCGGATCAGATTCTGTTTTCTCCTGAGTCCTCTGCGGCAGACACAAAGAATGTTCCATATACATCTTTGTATTATCCCGATATTGAATCAACTTACAGTATAATACTTTATGAGAAATTCGTAAATAAAAATATTCTTAAAATTTGTTTTATAATCCGGACACAGTTACTGTCTGCTCCGTAATCAGCGGTTATCTGGTTCCAAAAATCCGGTCCCCGGCGTCTCCCAGCCCCGGAACAATATAACCATGCTCATTCAGATGATCGTCAAGCGCCCCTATGTAAAGATCCACGTCCGGATGCTCTTTCTGCATTCTGCTTACCCCTTCAGGAGCCGCAATCACGCACATAAAGCGGATATTCCTGGCGCCTTTATCCTTCAGCATCTGAACCGCCGCGGAAGAAGAACCTCCTGTGGCCAGCATCGGGTCGACCACAAACACTTCTCTCTCGGCTACATCCGCCGGAAGCTTACAGTAATATTCTACAGGATTCAGTGTCACAGGGTCCCGGTACAGCCCGATATGGCCAACCTTCGCTGCAGGAATCATCGCAAGCATTCCATCCACCATTCCGATACCTGCTCTGAGGATCGGAACAACCGCAAGTTTTTTTCCGCTCAGCTCTTTTGCGGTCGTCCTGCAGATGGGAGTCTCAATCTCAACATCCTGAAGCTTCAGATCCCGGGTAGCTTCATAGCACATATACATGGCGATTTCTCCGATCAAAGCCCTGAAATCCCTTGATCCGGTTTCTTTTCTTCTGATAAGTCCGATCTTGTGCTGAATCAGCGGGTGATCCATAACTACGGTTTTCGACATACGGTTCCTCTCCTCTCTGTGATTATTTATTTTCTCCACCGGAACAAAGAATGTATCCTACGCCTCCGGATCCTCATCGATCATACGGACACGGCGTGCATGACGCTCCGCTCCGGAGAACGGAGTATTCAGAAATGTCTCAACAATCTTGACAGCAAGGCCGGGGCCCACCACTCTCGCGCCCATCGCGAGGATATTTGCGTCATTGTGCAGCCTCGTGGCCTCCGCACTGAAGCAGTCCCCGCAGACTGCGGCACGGATTCCTTTATAGCGGTTCGCCGTAATTGAAATCCCAATGCCCGTCCCGCAGATCAGGATTCCCTTATCGCACGCGCCCGACAGAATCTCCTTGACAACGGCTCTCGCGTAAATCGGATAATCCACCGGATCCGCCGAAAAGGTACCGCAGTTTTTGTATTCGATACCTTTCTCGTCGAGATATTTGATGACTTCCTTCATCAGCGGAAATCCGCCCTGATCACAACCTAATGCTAACATAACAGTTCCTCCTCATTTAATAATATTACAAGCCTTGAAATAAGGACTTCCAATTCTGCAAAACATTTCCCGTAATCCGCAAGCGTCCCCCCATAAGGATTCGTCAGCTCCTGCGGACGGTTCACAAATTCATCCAGCACATACACCGGAAGATTATCCGGCAGTTCAAATTCCTTGCGGAGCTTCTGGCAGGTATCGCGGCTGATGGCGAGTACCAGAGTCCTTTCATTAAAATCCTCCCTCACAAACGGTTCGCTCACGTGATTCTTCATCGTCAGGCCGTTGCTCACAAGCACTGCCTCAGCTTTCGGATTGATCGGCTCCGGAAACAGCACCACCATCCCCTTTGAGTCAATATCCAGTACATCCAGAAGATATTTGCTCTGCATGATCGCCTGCGCCATAGGCCCTGTGGCGGTATCACTGTTCGTAGCAAAAATCAGTTTATCGTATCGCTTCACTGCCTTATTCCCCTTACTCCTGTCCTTTGATAACCTGATGACCTGCCGCCTTGAACAGCCGGTTCATGATTGCCTGTCCCATATGCGGTGTCTCGAATGATTCCGAGTAGATCACTGAAATATCCGAATGATCGAACTCTCTCAATATACTGTAAAGATGCTGCGAGATCGTGATCTCATCCGTGCGCGTCCCTATGCTTTTTACCATCCCGCACGTATAATAATCCTTCGACTCGTCTGTCCCGATGATCCCCGGCTTCTTCCCTTCCTGAACGGCCTTCTTCGCCAGCGCGTCAATGCGCTCACGCACCTGACTGCGCGTCCCCTCCACAATAAAAAGCTCTGCCTTCGGCGCATAATGACGGTACTTCATCCCGGGGGCTTTCGGCCGCACATTTTCTCCAAGCAGCGCCGAATCCACACCGACACTGCCGATCACCCCCTCGAGCATCTCCTGATTGATATATCCCGGGCGCAGAATCACCGGCTCCCCGTCCGTCAGATCAACGATCGTGGATTCAAGCCCGATCTGCACATCGCCTCCGTCAATAATCATATCGATCACGCCGTCAAGATCCTCCGCCACATGAGCGGCCTTTGTCGGACTCGGACGGCCTGATGTGTTCGCGCTCGGCGCCGCGATATATCCGCCTCCCGCGCGGATCAGCGCGCGCGCAATCTCATGATCCGGCATACGCACAGCCACAGTGGACAGCCCGCCTGTCGTCGTCAGGGGCACCCTGTCCGATTTGGGAAGGATCATCGTCAGCGGTCCCGGCCAGAATGCCTCCGCAAGCCGCTTCGCATTCTCCGGTATCTCCGATACGATGCGGTCAATCGCCTCCCAGTCCGCGATATGAATGATCAGCGGATTGTCGGACGGTCTTCCCTTGGCGGCATAAATCTTCGCCGCCGCCTGCGCGTCGAGCGCGTCTGCCCCCAGTCCATAGACCGTCTCCGTCGGAAAAGCCACAAGACCGCCCCGCCTCAGAATTTCTCCCGCGCGGTCAATCACAGCCTGATCCATTCCGGAACGCAGGTCTTCTGTCACTGTATGCATACATATCCCGTCCTTTATCCTGTCTGCCAGTCAAATTTTCAGATTTACAGCACGTTTTTATAATTCAATCATCATAACATTTTACATTATACCACCCGACATTTATTTTGGGAACAGTTTTCTTAAAATAATTCCTGTGCAAAACGCCAACTCTGTGTTAAACTAGTAGATAAAGGAAAAAGAATGGAGGATAAGTATGAGTGAAACATTGAACACACAGACAGAGGAAACATTAAACACACCGGCAGCAGAGGCTGCAGTTTCTGAGCCGGAGACCACGGCCCCCGCTGCGGAGACTGCAGCTGAGACTGCTCCTGCTGAGGCGGAGGCTCCCGCCGAAACCGCGGCTGAAGAAGTTCCTGCTGAGGCAGAGGCTGAGACAACTCCTGCTGAGACCACAGCTGAAGAAGCTCCCGCAGAAGCAGAGGCTCCTGTTGAGACCGCGGCTGAAGAAGCTCCTGCTGAAGCAGAGGCTCCTGCCGAGACCGCAGCTGAAGAAGCTCCTGCGGAAACAGAGGCTCCCGCCGAAACCGCGGCTGAAGAAGCTCCCGCTGCTCCGACCGAGACGATGGCTGACTATGAAGCGGAGATCAACGCTTCCTTCAAGCGCGTCCATGAGGGCGACATCCTGACCGGTACGGTCATCGGCGTCTCCGAGGATGAGATCGTCCTCGACTTCGGTTCCTACACGGACGGCGTGGTCAAGCTTGCGGACGCGAGCGATGATCCTGCGTTCACGTTCAACGACATTCAAGTCGGCCAGAAAGTGACCGCCACAGTTATCCGCCGCGACAACGGCGAAGGCAGACTGCAGCTTTCCATGAAGGAAGCCACGGCTGTTCTCGCCTGGGACCGCCTGCAGCAGATGATGGATGACAAGACCAACCTCACAGTCAAGATCGGCGGCATCACAAAAGGCGGCGCCATCGCGTACCTGGAGGGCATCCGCGGTTTTATTCCGGCGTCCAAGCTTGCTCTTGAATACGTGGAGAACCTGGAAGACTGGCTCAACAAGGAGATCGAAGTCCGCGTCATTTCCGTGGACAAGGAAAACAAGCGTCTCGTCCTTTCCGCACGCGACATTCTGCGCGAGAAAGCAGCTGAGGAGCGCAAAAAGAAAATCTCCAACGTACAGATCGGCCTTGTCACAGAGGGCGTCGTCGAGACGCTGCAGCCATACGGCGCATTCGTCAATCTCGGCAACGGACTCTCCGGCCTGGTCCATGTATCACAGATCAGCCAGCAGCGCATCAAACACCCGAACGTTGTTCTGAAAGAAGGACAGACTGTAAAGGTCAAGATCATCGCCGTGAAGGACGGAAAGATCAGCCTGAGCATGAAAGCGCTCGAGGAAGCCGCTGCAGAGCAGATCGAGGAGGAGACCTATGAGCTTCCGCAGACCGAACAGCTCACGACCTCTCTTGGCTCTCTGTTCAAGAACATCAAGCTTGACTAAACAAGTCTGCACGCTCAGAAACGCTTTTTATGTCACAGGACGAATCTCCTGTGACAAGCGCCCGGGAATATTCCTGCATTGGAAACAGCTGCTTTCGCAGCTGTTTCCCGTGACACAAAAAGGCTGCCGTATGGCAGCCTTTTCGTACATATTCCAGCTTTTGCCGTTTTCCATTCAGGTTTCCCATCAGATAATGGCATGTAAAACGCAGTATCTTTATTTCTCCTGCACTTCAAGGATTCCCTGCGGACATGCTTTCGCGCAGATACCACATGCGATGCACTTGGATGAGGTCGGCTTGTCCTCCGCCTTGACCATAACGCCCATCGGACAGACTTCCACGCACTTGCCGCAGCCTGTGCAGAGCTTCTTGTCAACAACGTATGTACCCTTCGCGTTCTGCTTGATCGCTCCTGCTTCACAGTTCTTCGCGCACTTGCCGCACTGGAGACAGACATTCGTCTTTACTTCACCGTTCTTCTCCACGATGCGGATGCAGGCTTTGTCCGGATGAAATTCTTTGTAGAAAGCCTCTGAACAGGCCATCACACATGCAAGACACGCCATACATCCCTTCTTGTCTGTTACCACAAGTTTCTTCATAAGTATACCTCCGTATTCGTACTCTGGACCTTCCCGGCCGCAGGTACTTCAAGTATACCATCTGGAGAATACCGCGTCAAACTTTATTCTCTCTGTCCGACCGCAGTTTTTCCGGCAAAGCCGGAAGAGCGTCCTTCAGTCCACAGATTGTTTTCCATGTCATGACGCCGGGGGCAAAAGGAAATTTCACCCCATGATGCCACGGACAAAACCGCAGTGCAAAACGGCCGCAGTCCTACTCACTCATCGGGCAGTAACCTTCCCCAAAACGAATCCTAATATAAGAACGAATCTCCCTGACACAGCCCTCAAAGCCAAGCCGCTCGCTGTTCAGACACAAATCATAATTCCGAGCGTCGTGCCAGTCCTGTCCGGTATAGTAGCGGTAGAAATCGCTGCGGTATTTGTCTGTCTTCGCGATGAATTTCTCCACATCCTTCCCGGTATACGCGTTCCGCTCGATCGCCTGTTTTATGCAGTACTCTTTCGAGGCATGGACAAACACGCTGACCACGTTTGGATTACCCTTGAGCACAAAGTCCGCCGCCCGCCCGATGATAACACAGGACTCTTTTGCCGCGAGATCGCGGATGATTTTTGCCTGATAATTGAACAGATTCTTGTCGCTGACAAACTGGTCGCTGTCCGGAGTAATGAGATCCCCCGTATACTCCGCTTTGCCGCCCCCAAACCGCGTAGACAGAGGCGTGCGTTTCAGCTTCTCATCCGCCTGATTAAACAGCGCCTCGCTGATACCGCTCTCCTCGGAAGCCATCCGGATGATCTCCCTGCCGTAGCAGGGCACTCCCGTCTCCCGGGCCAGCATCTGCCCGATTGTCTTTCCGCCGCTTCCAAAATGTCTGGCAATTGTTACGATTACATTATTCCCCATACAAACACCTCCTGATTCCCTCTATTACAAAAAGGTGTACACAGTTTTTATTCTCCAAGATACGCCTTCTTGATTGCCGGATCCTCCAGCAGCGCGTGCGCGTCGCCCGACGTCACAATCCGGCCGGTCTCAAGCACATACGCGCGGTCCGCGATCGAGAGCGCCTTCTTCGCGTTCTGCTCAACGAGAAGCACCGTCGTCCCGCTGGCGCTGACGCTCTGAATAATATCAAAAATCTCATTGACAAGAATCGGGGAAAGTCCCATCGAAGGCTCATCCATCAGAATAATCCGCGGGCGCGACATCAGCGCGCGTCCCATCGCAAGCATCTGCTGCTCTCCTCCGGAAAGCGTCCCGGCAAGCTGATTCTTTCTTTCCTCAAGGCGCGGAAAACGCTTGTAGACCGTCTCCAGCGTCTGCTGAATCTCTCCCTTGTCCTTTCTCGTGTAAGCGCCCATCATCAGGTTCTGGTACACGGAAAGCTCCGCGAACACACGCCGCCCCTCCGGCACATGCGCCATTCCCAGACTGACGATCTTGTGCGCGGGAATTTTCGTGATATCCTTATTCTCAAAGATGACCTGTCCCTTTTTCGGGGAGAGCAGGCCGGTCACCGTGTGGAGAATCGTGGTCTTGCCCGCGCCGTTTGCGCCGATCAGCGCTATGACTTCGCCTTCATTGACCTCGAAGGAAATCCCTTTGATCGCCTGAATCATTCCGTAGTAAACCTGCAGGTCTTTTATTTCAAGCATTGCCATCGTTCTTTCCCTCCTATTCTCCAAGATATGCCGTGATGACCTGCGGATTGTTCAGCACATCCGCGGTCTTTCCCTGCGCAAGAATCTCGCCGAAGTTCAGCACGCTCAGTTCTTCGCAGATACCGGACACCAGGCGCATGTCATGCTCGATCAGCAGAATCGTCATGTCAAAGTGGTCCCGGACAAAGCGGATCATGTCCATCAGCGCCTGCGTCTCGTTCGGATTCATGCCGGCCGCCGGCTCGTCGAGCAGGAGCAGCTTCGGATCCGTCGCGAGCGCTCTGGCGATCTCCAGCTTCCTCTGCTTGCCGTACGGAAGGTTGGACGCAAGCGTGTTCACGTCCTCATCCAGCTCGAATACATGCAGCAGTTCCATCGCGCGCTCATCCATCTCCCGCTCCACCCTGCGGTACGAAGGCAGACGGAAAATCCCTGCCAGCGCGGAATAGGAATGATGATTGTGCAGTCCGGCCTTCACATTGTCCAGCACAGACAGCTGGCCGAACAAACGAATATTCTGAAACGTTCTCGCGATTCCTGCCTTGTTGATTTCAATCGTCTTTTTCCCTGTAATGTTAGTCCCATCCAGCACGACGCTGCCCGTATCGGGCCGGTAAACGCCGGTCAGAAGATTGAACACTGTCGTCTTGCCCGCGCCGTTCGGTCCGATCAGACCGTAGAGCTGACCTTTCTCAATCTTAATATCGAAATTATTGACTGCCCGCAGACCTCCGAAAGAGATACCGAGGTTCTTTACTTCCAGCATAGCTGCCATCCTACTCGCCCTCCTTCGCAGATTTCCGGAAGAAACGTCCAAGATAACGTTCCCTCCACTCCAGCGCCTTCGGCGCCCAGTTGAAGAGCATCATGACGATCAGAACGATCGCGTAGATCAGCATACGGTAATCCGCCAGACCGCGCAGCAGCTCCGGAAGCGCCGTAAGAAGCACGGCGGCGATCACGGAACCGCGGATGTTTCCGATTCCGCCGAGCACCACGAACACCAGCGCCAGGATTGAGGTGTTGAAGTTGAACTTCGACGCCTGCAGCGTGGCAAGATTATGCGAATACAGCGCGCCCGCCACGCCCGCGAGCGCAGCTGAGACTGTAAATGCCATAAGTTTGTATTTCGTGATACTGATGCCGATCGACTCCGCCGCAATGCGGTTGTCGCGGATCGCCTTGATCGCGCGGCCGTCGCGGGAATCAATCAGATTCAGCACAATGAACAGCGTGATCAGCACAAGAATGATGCCAAACAGGAAACTGGAATCTTTCGAGATTCCGTTGATTCCCTGCGGCCCGCCGAGCAGAATGACGCCGTCCGCCTCCATGCCAAGGGAAAACTGATCCTTCATGGAAACATGGAAGCCATTGCTGTCTCTTCCTATATAAAATACATTGATGACGTTTTTGATGATCTCGCCGAACGCCAGCGTCACGATCGCCAGATAATCGCCCTTTAAGCGCAGCACCGGGATACCGATCAGTATACCGAACACAGCCGCAACCGCCGCCGCCAGAAGCACTGCCAGAAAAAAGCGGAGCGGCACCAGCGTGATCGTCTCTTTTGTACATTTGGTAAACAGCGCGCCGACAAACGCGCCGACACACATGAAGCCGGCATGCCCAAGGCTCAGCTCTCCTGAAATACCTACCACCAGATTCAGCGACACTGCCAGGATCACATAAACGCAGAGCGGCACCAGAAGTCCCGTCATCAGGCTTGAGAGGTGGCCGGTCGTCCTTAATACCTGCACGATGGCAAAGGCCGCGATCACCATCGCATAGGTGATCATATTGCTTTTAAAATTCGTATTTTTCTTCATACCTGCCTCCCCCCATCACACCTTTTCCTGAATTTTCTTGCCGAGCAGTCCTGTAGGCTTTACAAGAAGAACAATGATCAGCACCGCAAACACAATCGCGTCCGCGAGCTGAGAGGAAACGTACGCCTTGCCCAGGATCTCGATGATTCCCAGGATAATCCCGCCGATCATCGCTCCCGGAATCGAGCCGATCCCGCCGAACACCGCGGCGACAAACGCCTTGATGCCGGGCATGGAGCCCGTGTACGGGGAGAGCGACGGATAGGAAGAACAGAGCAGTACGCCCGCGACCGCCGCCAAACCGGAACCGATCGCGAAAGTCAGGGCGATCGTCCCGTTCACGTTGATGCCCATCAGCTGCGCCGCGCCTTTGTCCTCTGACACGGCAAGCATGGCCTGCCCTGCCTTTGTCTTGTTAATGAATGTGGTAAGCACAATCATGATCACGATACAGCTCGCAATCGTGACGATTGTCTCCGCCGAAATATTGAGCGCACCGTCCGCCAGCTTCAGATCCGGGAACGGGATCACAGACTGGAAACTCTTCGGATTCGGACCGAAGACCAGGAGCACCACATTCTGCAGCAGATAGCTGACGCCGATCGCCGTGATCAGTACGGCAAGCGGGGACGCCGCCTCGCGCAGAGGCCGGTATGCCACTGCCTCGATCACAATACCCAGCACTGTGCATACCACAATCGCCGCCAGCACCGCGACCAGCGGATTCGCGTTGTAACTTAACATCATGGTGAGAGCCGCGTACCCTCCGACCATGATAACATCGCCATGGGCAAAGTTCAGCATTCTTGCAATACCGTAAACCATGGTATAACCCAGCGCGATTATGGCATATACACTGCCGAGACTTATGCCGTTGATCAGATAAGACAGTAAACTCATAGTACACCTCACTGTTTTGTCAGTTTTTATCTATTGTAAAACAGGGGGTTGCCTTTTTGCAACCCCCTGTTGGGTTTTTATGAGAAAATTCTCAAAATATGCCGCACCGCAGTTTCTGAAACCTGTTTAAATCTGGAACCAGCCGCAGCCGCATATTCCGACATCTTCGTCATCAACAAATATTATTACTCCGTCATGGCTTCTGTGGAATCCTCAACAACTTCCTCAGCCGCTGCGCCCTGCATTCCCTTGTAAGCGCCATCCTCGATGACAACAGCTTTCGGGGACTTGGACGGCTCGCCGTCTGCGGACCAGGTCATGCCTGAACCTGTAAGACCGTCTACCGTGATCTCTGTCATGGCAGCCTTCAGCGCGTCGCAGATAGCGCTCGGATCCATATCCGGTGTCACACCTGCCTGCTCAATCGCAGCCTTCATGATGTAGATTCCATCGTAAGCGTCTGCCGCGAACTGGTTCGGAACCTCGTTGTACAGTTCCTGATATTTCGCTACAAAGTTCTGTGTCAGATCATCCGGAGCGTCCGCACTGAACGGGGTAAGAAGCATAACGCCCTCAGCCAGAGAAGTATCAAAGCCTTCCACGCCGGTAAGGATACCATCCATACCGTCTACACCGAACCACATCGGAGCGAAGTCCATAGCCGCTGCCTGTGTAAACACAAGAGCTGCCTCGTTGTAGTAGAACGGAAGATATACAAGGTCAGCGCCGGCATCTTTTGCCTTCTGAAGCTGTACCGTAAAGTCTGTCTTGCTGTCTGCCGTGAAAGCTTCCTCCGCAACGATCTCGAACGGCTGGTTCTCCGCCTCAGCCTTGAAGGTCGCGTAGATACCGGAAGAATATACGTCAGAGCTGTCGTAGATCACGGCTACCTTGGAAGCAAGTCCGTTCTCACCGATGTACTGAGCGGAAGCTGTACCCTGTGACGGATCGGAGAAGCATACACGGAACGCGTTGTCTCCTGCCGTGATACAGTCAACAGCAGAACCTGACGGAGTCAGCAGGAACATATTGTCGTTCGCTGCCTCTGCCTCAACCGCGATACACGGAGCGGAAGTAACGGAACCAAGCAGCATCTGCATACCCCAGTCCTTCAGAGTATTGTATGCATTGACGGATTTCTCCGGGTCATGCTCGTCATCCTGCGGGTTGAACTCAAGCTGTACGCCGTTCACGCCGCCTGCCTCGTTGATCTCGTCAACCGCGATCTGAGCGCCTCTCATAACGCCTTCGCCGTAAGCCGCGGCCGCGCCTGTTCTCGGGCCGATTCCGCCGATCTTAAAGGTCGCTCCGTCTTCTGCGAACGCAACTGTGGAAACGAGCATGGCGGACGCGCATGCGAGTCCTGCAAGTTTCACAAACTTTTTCATGATTAGTGTCCTCCTCATACATAAAATTATTAGCATAAAAACGCTACTGAAATAATAACACGTCATTTATATTTGTCAAGAAGTTTACACTAAAAAAGTAGCGGGGGTGTCTTCCAGATGGATGCTGCTTTCAACATTTTTGTCCGTCAGCCGCTTCGTGAGGGCCGGAGCTCTGCTCCGTTTCGGTTGGTGCTAAACGCGCGTCACTGGTTCGCAGCACTTTCATTTCAATCCAGTACCGTAAGAGATGAATTATCGTTTCATTTAAATGTTAAATATTCGTGCAAAATATTGCTATTTTCGTGCAAATATCGTATACTATAACCACTGACAGGGACGACTGCCAATCTGCAGTATCTTAAACAGTATAGCATTCAGTCCCTGGAGAGGGATTACAAACACTACTAATTATAATATGAGGAGATGATTATATGGCTGGCACTACAACAAACATCAGTATTCGCATGGATACAGATCTGAAGGCACAGGCAGACGCCCTTTTTGCAGAGCTGGGCATGAACCTGTCCACTGCTTTCAATATTTTCGTCCGTCAGTCGCTTCGTGAAGGCCGGATTCCTTTCGATATTTCCCTGAGCAAGCCCAACAAGGAAACGATTGCTGCCATGTTGGAAGCGGAAAGGATTGCGCATGATCCCAGCGTAAAACACTATTCCGACGTGGAAGAAGCGCTCCGGGAGCTGAAACGATGGAGCGCGATATTGTCTGGACCATATAACCATTTGTGCCACAATCTGTTGCACAATTTCAAGATCCAGTCAACATTCTGCAAATTTCAGTACAGTAGAAATTCTTCGCTTCTTAATTTCTTTCTTTATATTTTCTATAAATTGCAAACAACCATCTCTCATTTCAGAAAGATTTGGAGTCACTTGAAAAATCATTCCATTTTATCTTTTCCCATTCGCTTACACTTATTCATGAAGCACTTCCGGAAACACATTTAATTTTCCATCCTATAAATTTCACTTTTCAGCTCAGAAAAAACGGTCAAGCTTTCAATTATCAGTTTATTTATTTGTGAAATTCTAATTTTTGATATATATTTATTATTACTGTGAATTATGCTGTTTCTTATCCTTCTTAATTCAGTCCACCTATCATAAAAACCTTCTGAATACCGATCCATTTTATCATGTAAACTCTCATCCAAAAAAGAATCAATAATATCTATCGCAGACTGTATTCCCGCAGTTTCATATTTACCTAAAAATATTTTTTGCCCTTTTTCTGTCAACTTTCTTTCAACTACTGCTCTAAAGTAATCATTAAATAACTGTTCGATCAATGATGCGATCATGATAACACAAGGTTTTCTAAAATGATTTTTATTAAATATTCTTATTGCTACATAAATTTCTACTGCATAATCTGCACACATGATACGGCAAAGTTCATCTTCAAATTTATCATCCGCTTCTATCCAAACAGTATCATCATTATCAGGATATTTCTCAAGCATTTTCTGATAATCATTGTTGTACTTATCCAATAACGTTTTATCAATATCACACTGGACATTATCTATTATCCACTGATATTGAGAATCTATATTTTCTTTATCGCGTTTCTTAGCTTGTTCAAATAACGCCTGCGCTGAATGTACAAAATCCAATGCATTTAATGGCGGAAAACTGTTTTCCCAATCCATTATTTCATGACATTTTTTGCATTCCTTTCCGCTACTCCTACTCTGTATATTGCCACATTTTTTGCATATAAATATACCTTTTAAAATATCATCTTTTGGCACTTTTTCAGACGCTCCTTCATAACAATTTATTGTACATTAAAGAAACCCGTTACTGGTCACTCTAATCGTAAATGTATCAACATTTCGCGAGATATCTGACATGTAAACTAATGTCAGTTGTCTGATCTATGGGCTTAAAATGTTAAATATTCATGCAAAGTATTGCCATTCTCGTGCAGATATCGTATACTATAAACGCTACTACTTTATAATGAGGAGATGATTATATGGCTGGCACTACAACAAACATCAGCATTCGCATGGATACAGATCTGAAGGCACAGGCAGACACCCTTTTTGCAGAGCTGGGCATGAACCTGTCCACTGCTTTCAACATTTTTGTCCGTCAGTCGCTTCGTGAGGGTCGGATCCCTTTTGATATTTCTCTGAACAACCCCAACAAAGAAACGATTGCTGCTATGTTAGAAGCGGAAAGGATTGCAAAAGACCCGTCTGTGAAAGGCTATACTGATCTGGACGAGCTGTTTGCTGAACTGAAAAAATGAAAAACAAAGTATATTGTCAAACCCACCGCACAGTTCAAAAAAGATTACAAGCTTGTCTGATTTAATAAATACCGGTCGTGGATAAGAAATCATTCTTAATAGGTTCGGAATTATTATTGGTTCAAGGACCTTGTCAGCAGGAGCAATAGTCTATGCAGCTTTGAATAAAACCTCGTGTTTCATTCCTTGGAAGATCCGACTGTCAAGAATAAAAAATTCCTACACTCTCTTTTTCTTTCATTCTATTATCCTTTCAACGAAACCGACAGTTCTCCGCCAAATGTTCCCGCCGTAAACCTGTCATCCTTCATGATGCCTTCCTTGCTCACTTTATATTCAAATGGGAACAGATACAGGGAATTCTCTAAGTTCACCAAAGAGTAATATCCTGCATCATCAATCCTCATCATCGCATAGAGAAGGAAATTAACAATCTCCGTCCCAGACAACTGATGTTTCTTAATCGAATAAGTCCCCACCTTCTTATTTTCCAGTACATTCATCGCCTTCAACGTAGCAATCAGCTTATCAATGGAATGATACAATGTGGACCTCTCACCCCATTCATCAAACAATTTCTGCTTAATCTGCTTGGTCGTGATTAACTCTTCAAACTCACTGATTTTACCGATCAAACGGCACATATCCTGAAATACCGGATAAGCAGCCAGCATCATAACCCAGTGAACAGGAATCGCATAATCAGAATCCTTTTGAATCAGCCGCAACGCTTCGTCCCTTAGCACGCTGGTATAATCGTTCTCATAAATCCATATATTCATCAGAATTTCTCTGGTTTTTCTCAAAACAATAGGACTCCCGATTTCAAAGCTCAGATATTCGTTGAGCTGCTCCTTTATTTGGTTATCGTCCAAACCCTCCGCATACAGCCGAACGACCTCATTCAGCCAGGGAAGTTTCAGATTCCTTGACATGCCCACCATCTTAGCCATTATTATCTACCGCCTTTATCTTAATAAACGGCACAATCACCTCATCAATCGTAATTCCGCCATGGTTCATGACCTCTTCGCCCTTCGCATCAAAGGATCCTCCGATGCCGCAGATCAGGTATGTAAAATTCTTATCCAGGTAGTAGCCCGGATATTCAATAATTCCCGGATACTTCTCCAGAATAGCAGACTTGTCAGCAAAATCCTTCAGCACCGCCATCCTGTGACTCTTGGTCTCTGTTTCCACGCCGCTCTTCATCAGCTTACCCATGCCAGTACACGGAACATTTCCATGATCGGCACTAATGTAAACATCGAATCCGCTCCGGATCATTCGCCGCACAGTACTGATCAACTTCCCCTGCCGCATCAGCAGCGAAATATCATTGTACATTCCGGTACGTCCCTGCAGCTGACCATGAACCATATCATCCACATCATTGATGATGATTGCTGCACAGGATACAACTGCGCCAAAATTTGCTTCGTACCCTCTGTCATAGCCGATCTGAGCATCTGAATAACCCTTTCGTTTTGCGCACTCAGTAAATTCTTTTTTCTCCTTGCTTTGCCCCCACGGATTCTCCAATTCCCTCGGAAACTTATTTGAGAGCAGACACTGTCTGGAGATCGATGTAACTGTTGGGATCATCGCCATTGCATGAGATACATCATACTTGATGCCGCCGAAGGATCTCGATAATATCTTCCAGTCGAATTCTGACATGCCATCCATTACAATGAGCACGAACTTCTTGCTGTGATCATGCATATAATCCATTGCCCGGCTAACAAGCACCGGTGTGTCTTCTGTCATCTCAGATGACAGCTTTCCAAAATCTTTCAACACATAATCTACAAAAGGACGGCACACTTCTTCAATATCCACCGGAATCCCATACTGTTCCGCAAGTACATGGATGGAAGCCTTCTTTTCAGCGACAGCAAACCAGTCTCGGTATGAAGACGCTTTATTCACATCCTCCGTCAATTCTCTGCAAAGATCGGTCACATATCTTCGCACATTATCTTTTCCAAAAACACTGTCTCTAATAAAACACTCTGCTGCCTTATACGCACCGAGATCAGAAAAGTTCCCCTTATATGCCAAAGTCAGCAGATTATAGTCCATATCCGCAGCATCCCTAACTGCCAAAGCATTTAGGTTAGGAAAAAGCTTTGCTATGCCAATCTTTGTAGTTCGAAATGTTTTCTGCACATCATAAGGAATATAAACACCTGGCTGTGCGATCATCAGAATCTTCTGCTGTCCTTCTCTTACAACACTCTCAGTCTTTGACCGGTAAATAAGATCATTTTCATATTTGACGATCTGAAAGCCATGTGCGGCAAAAAAGGTACTATATCCAGTTTTCTCTTCTAATCCATCTTCATCAATCAGAAGTATATGCTTCTCATACTCCGCCGAAGACAGTTCATAAACGTAGGCGTCAAACATTTTCCTACGCCTCCAATCTCACCAGTAATGATAATCGAAAATCAGGATACACCTGCTTTCCAGCCTTGAAATTTCTTTCTATTTCTTCCCGTTCTCTTTCCAGACGAAGCAAGCGGGATTTCCTTATGTTCTCAATACCAATATGATCCGCTGCCTCTGTCCGAAGTTTGAGCGCATACATATACTTGTTATAAGATTCCTGATTCTTCTGAAGCTGCTTCTCCCTCAGATCAACAAAGGTATCATAGGCGAAGTCCATACTCATCTTTTCCAGCCGCTGATAATCCTCCGACGCAAGATTCGGAACCTCTTTAACAGTCAATTTAGAATGTGTGTCCAGAAACTGCTCCATCAAGCGCTTGCCAGCCATCGGCCGCAGCACGAAATCCTTATTGACAAAAATCGGCATAATCCTATTGCTGCTGTCATTATCGGAAATTGATAATTCCCAGAGCATGAAATATCCTTCTTCGTTCGGAAAATCTTTGATGCCGACAGATAGAATTGGTGAAAAACGATCCTGAATAATATCCGTCTTCAGATGCTTTGTAATCTCTGCATCTGTGATGCCGATCCTGTCAATCAACACGGACTCTAAGCCTTGCCACCCATCATAGTAAGCAAGCATCAAACGCAGAGCTGCATCCACATCGAAGTCGGATTCCTGTCCGACCAACTCCTTCAGATCCTTCTCTTCGCGGATAATATCTTTATACTGGTTGGAGTTCTTCAGCTGCTGCCGCATCTCTGCTTCAATCGGTTTTAGGCTTTCTTCCAGCTTATAGGGCTTCGCAATCGTATTCATATAGGCATCCGTGAAATCGCACTCCGCAACCTCGCTGTCCAAAACATCAGAGTACTTATCAACGCCCATCTCCTGAAGAATGACCGACAGCTTTTCTTCCAATACCTCTCGCACACGGTTCTCTACCGTATCCGTGATGATGAAATTGTAGATATGTACATCCCGTTTTTGTCCGATACGATCTGCACGGCCACACCGCTGTTCAATCTTCATCGGATTCCACGGCAGATCGTAATTGATGATGACATTTGAGAACTGCAGGTTCAGGCCTTCACCGCCGGCATCTGTGGAAATAAAGATGCTGGTCTTCTCACGGAACTCTCTGAGTGCAGCATTCCTCTCCTCAATACTCATCCCACCGTTCAGAATGGATACGGTATACCCTTTATTCTCCAGAAGTTTCTGGAGATATGCCTGTGTTGCCACAAACTCTGTAAATACAATGATCTTCTGATCTGGCTCTTCATTCAGAATGGAATCGATCGTATCAGTAAGCGTTTCTACCTTTACATCCGGATGTTGGTATTCCGCCTGCTTAGCAACAGAAATGATAAGCTCCAACTCCTGGATCTCCGCTTCCATATCAAGCGAAATGGCTTCCAAAGCGTCCTCAACACCATCTTCAATATCAAGCTCTGCCAGATCCTCTTCTGTCAGGTTACCCAGATGCGTACTCTGCGTTTTCAGGACCTGAAGGCGGCGCTCCAGGCTCTGTAAAATGGCCGCCGTACTGCTTGTAACCATCCGCTGCATGATGATCAGAAGGAAGATCAGGCACATGTTTTTCTTACGGTTACGCAGTGCTTTGTTATAAGTCTTGGATACATAATCCGTAACCAGCTCATACAGTTCACGCTGCATGGAGTGACGTTCATCCCAGTTCAGCGTCACCAAATGTGTGATTCTGTTCTTAAACAGTTTGTTTCCATTATTATCGATGGCCTCTCTCTTTTCCGTACGGATCAGATATGGAGCCACCTGCTCCTTCACTATAGATTTCGCATTCGGGAAAGCATCCGCATCCAGCAGCCGCACCAACCGCAAAAACGGCTCTGTCTTTCCGTTATGTGGTGTTGCCGACAACAGCAGCAAATATGGACTTGCCTGTGACAGCAAACGTCCGAGCTTATAACGTGCTACTTCACCCGTGGATCCTGCGACCCTGTGGGCCTCATCGATAATAATCAAGTCCCATCCACTGTTAATGATGGAATAGATTCGTTCCTCATTATATTGATCAACCTTCTCCTGCGTCCATCCGGCGTGTCTCTCGATCGGTTTAATGGAATCCATCGGAGAAATAACCTGGTCATATTGACCATAAACATCCTCATTATCTGTGAGCCTTCGGATCGTATCATAGTCAGAAGGCAGAATCACATTGAATTTCTCGTGGAACTTCTCCTGCATTTCTGCAGCCCACTGCGTTACCAAACCAGTCGGACATACGACCAGAATCCTTCGGATCAGGCCTCTGGTCTTCAGCTCTTTGATAACCATCCCGGCTTCTATTGTCTTTCCAAGACCGACTTCATCCGCCAAAATATAACGAATTGTATTATTCTCCATTGCCCGGTTTAAGACATGAAGCTGATGAGGAAGTGGGATCACGCCGCTTGCCAAAGAAGAAAGCAGCCCTCCCGCAGTCTCATTCTTGATTTTGGACAGAAGTGTCACATAGCGCAGATAATTCTCATCATATGTATTGGTGCCGCCATCTTCCTTCAACTGCTCTTCCGATAATTTATAGACACGACCGGAAGCAGGATTAAAAACCCGATAGGATATATATCCCCAGGCTTTTATCTTTTCCAGTATCTGTACATTCGCGCTATTTGCTGTATCAAATGCAAACTTTCCTACTTCCAGCACCTTACCACCTCGCCAATCTTTGCCACATCGAATCGGGTATCTTATTTTTTGAAATATACTTTATTCTTTGTTTTTCCAACACTTTTTAGAATATCCAGTTTTTCTGCCTTTGACAACAACCGGCTTGCTGTCTTTATCTCAACTTCCAATAATTTCGCTGCAATAGAACTATTAATTTCCTTATTTACGTCCAAATAATTCAAAATCATCTGCATCCTTGTTCTCTCCAGTTCGGACATTAATTTGG
Source organism: uncultured Lachnospiraceae bacterium (assembly GCA_947626965.1). Lineage (GTDB taxonomy): Bacteria > Bacillota > Clostridia > Lachnospirales > Lachnospiraceae > Choladousia. The sequence goes on along the minus strand of CANQUH010000022.1, from coordinate 388 downwards.
ACACTGATTCGGACATTAATTCGGACATTGATTCGGACATTGCCGAATTTAAAAATTCATTTGAGGACCCATTTTTGGACTCATCCGACCGGTTCTTCCTATGTGCCATTCTCTCATCAATATTGTTCTGAAGAATCAGCCTCACCGTATTCGGAGTTTCAACATATTCAGGCTCCGGAAGTCCCGCCTCTGCCATATCAGAATAAATCTTCTTTACACCTTCATTCAGTTCACGTATCCATTCAAATTCAGTCATGACTCTTGAAATGGTCTTATTCCTTGAAAATCGCGTGTAAAAAATATTATCCGCTGTCACAATGTATGGGAATCGGCCAGGGCTTTCGATTTCCAGCCGATCATCGTACATGCTGACCTTGATAAACAGTCC
>CANQUH010000021.1 GCA_947626965.1 uncultured Lachnospiraceae bacterium | reverse complement strand
TAGCTCAGTTGGTAGAGCAGAGGACTGAAAATCCTCGTGTCGCTGGTTCGATTCCGGCTCTGGGCATGCTGTTTATTGTAGTATTTTCAATACAGTAAAACAGATGGGATATTAGCTCAGGCGGTAGAGCACTTGACTTTTAATCAAGTTGTCCGGGGTTCGAATCCCCGATGTCTCATAAGAAAGACGCTGAACGATTTCAGCGTCTTTTTTATGTCACAGGAAATTTCGTCCTGTGACACAAAAAACGATCCGTGGATGATAAAAAATCAAATAAAATAAGCTCTGCTTGTTGACAGGTTGTATACCGAACGGTATAATAGAAAAGTCTGGAAACAAAAAGCAGGGCTTTTTTGTACGGGTAAATGACAGTCTTGAACTTCGGGAGGACTTTTTATGGAAAACAGGGCGCTTTTGCTGCAGTGTGCAAAGGAATTGTTTTATGCAAAGGGTTATGATGCCGTAGGTGTACAGGAAATTGTGGAGAAAGCCGGACTTACAAAACCGACTTTGTATTATTATTTTGGAAGTAAAATTGGTGTTTTAAAGACATTGATCGAGACAAAGTTTGATGAATTGAGAATTTCTGTCCAGGAGGCGCTTGACTCGGAGGGAGATATCCGAAAGCATCTGTATTGTCTGGCCGAGGTTTACTGTCGTTTTTTTGAACAGGACAGAGAGTTTTACATGCTGATGATGGCCCTTTTTTATTCAGCCAGAGAAAATGAAGCGTATAAGGCGATCAGGCCATACGTTGCGGAATTTTATGAAACAATTGTAAAAGTATTTGAGAATGCCTCTCATGAGCTGGGAAATATGAACGGCAGGCAGCGGCAGTTTGCCGTAGGGTTTATCGGGACAGTAAATCACTACCTTCTTGTACATTGTGAAATAGATCCGGAACAGAAGGAAGAGATCAGCAAGGAGCAGATTACTTCTTTGATAAATCAGTTCATGTACGGGATTTTCTCATAAAAATTTTTACAGATGCATGTATTGGCGCCGATGGCAGAAAAGAGGCCAAAAGGGAAAGGATTAAATGAACAAAATTTTGGAAAATTATGGAGGGATTGGAATGGGAAACTGGTATGACAACACGGTATTTTATCATATGTATCCTCTGGGAATGAGCGGCGCGCCGTTTGAAAACAGGGCTCCGGAGGTTGAGCACAGATTTAATGAACTGAAGGAATGGCTTCCTCATATCCGGGAACTTGGCTGCGGAGCCGTCTATATTGGGCCGCTGTTTGAATCGACAACGCATGGATATGACACGCGCGATTATTACAAGGTGGACCGCCGGCTTGGAGATAATCAGGACTTTAAGGAATTTGTAAATCTGGCGCATGAACTGGGACTGAAGATCGTGGTGGACGGCGTATTTAACCATACAGGAAGAGAATTTTTTGCGTTTCAGGATATCCAGAGGAACCGGGAAGGGTCGAGGTACTGCGGCTGGTACAAGGGGATTAATTTCGGATGGAACAATCCGTATAATGACGGGTTTGGATATGAGGCATGGAGGAACTGTTTTGAGCTGGTGAATCTGAATCTCAGAAATCCGGAAGTGAAAAATTATCTGCTTGATGTGATTCGCTTCTGGATCCGGGAATTTGATATTGACGGAATACGGCTTGACTGCGCGGACTGCCTGGATTTTGACTTTATGAAAGAGATGCGCTGGGTAACCGGAAATGAAAAACAGGACTTCTGGCTGATGGGAGAAGTGATTCACGGCGATTATTCCCGCTGGGCCAATCCGGAAATGCTGCATTCTGTGACAAACTATGAGCTGCACAAAGGATTGTACTCCGGACATAATGATCACAATTATTTCGAGATCGCGCACACGATCCGCAGGCAGTTTGATGAGAACGGCGGAATTTACCGGGGCAGAGTACTGTATTCGTTTGTGGATAATCATGATGTGGACAGGATTACAGCGAAGCTGAACGACAAGCGCCATTTGAAACCTGTGTATACTCTTTTGTATACGCTTCCGGGAGTTCCTTCCATCTATTATGGATCAGAGTGGGGAATCGACGGCCGCAAGGCAAACGGAGGGGATCCGGCGCTCAGGCCAAGACTGGTGCTCAGAGAGATGCAGCAGAATCCTCCGGTTCCCTGGCTTTTTGATTATCTGAAATTTCTTGGAAAGTGCAGGGAGGAATATCCGGTGATCGGAACCGGACGGTACAGGGAACTGCTTCTGACAAACCGTCAGTACGCGTTTGCGAGAATCGGTGATGGAGAAGCGGTTATCACCGCGGTAAATAATGATGACAAAGAGGCACATATGTCGGTGCCGCTTCCCATTCATGCGTCGAACCTGGTCAGCCTCGAGACGGGAGAAAAGATTGCGGCGGAAAACGGAAGAGTGAACTTTATGCTTCCGGCGGGAGGAAGTATGCTGATTTATATCCGGAACTGATAAAATCAGTCGGAAAATATTGAAAAATATGGCAAAAATAGATATAGTAGAGTATACTGAATAGTAAAGAGGAAACGTGAGAATCAAAGATTTAAGAGACGGCTGAAACGAATCAAAAAATTCGGATTCTGGCCGGATCAAAAGAAGTAAGTAATTGAAACAAGGAGAGACAAAACATGGCAAGAAAAAAGAAAACAGAAGAGACTGCAGATGTGATGAAACCAGCGGGAGAAACCAGAGGAAGGGGGAAAACAGGTTCCGGGGAGAAACCGGCGGCAGGCAGACGGAGAGCAGTTTCCAAAGCGCCGGAGTTTATCACAGAGCTTGATCAATATCTGTTTGGACAAGGGACACATTACGACATTTATAAAAAACTGGGAGCTCATCCGTCTGTTGTGAGAAAAGTGGAGGGCATGCATTTTGCAGTCTGGGCTCCGAATGCCGTATCTGTTCATCTGGTGGGAAATTTCAATGGATGGAACGAGGAATCTCATCCAATGGAGAGACTGGAACCCCTTGGCATTTATGAGATTTTCATCAAGGGAATGGGAACAGGAGAGGTTTACAAATATCTGATCACCACGAAAGATGGAAGAAAGCTCTACAAAGCGGATCCGTTTGGCAACTCAGCGGAGTTCAGACCGGGAACAGCGTCTGTGACAGCGGATATCTCAAATTTTAAGTGGAGCGACCAGGTGTGGATGCAGAAACGGGCGTCTTTTGAACAGGACAAGAATCCGGTTTCGATCTATGAAGTACATCCGGGAAGCTGGAGAAAGCATCCGCATGAGGACAACGAGCCAGGGTACTACAATTATCGGGAATTTGCAAAGGAGCTGGCTGCTTATGTAAAAAAGATGGGCTACACGCATGTCGAGCTGATGGGAATCGCGGAGCATCCATTTGACGGTTCCTGGGGCTATCAGGTGACCGGCTATTTTGCGCCTACATCCCGCTATGGAACGCCGGGAGATTTCGCGTATTTTATGAATTATATGCACCGCAGCGGGATCGGTGTGATTCTGGACTGGGTGCCGGCGCATTTCCCGAGAGATGAGCAGGGACTTTCTGAGTTTGACGGCACCTGTCTGTATGAGTACGCGGATTCCAGGAAGGGAGAACATCCTGACTGGGGAACAAAGGTCTTTGACTATGGTAAAAGCGAGGTCAAGAATTTCCTGATCGCGAACGCGATTTTCTGGCTTGAGCAGTTCCATGTGGACGGACTGCGCGTGGATGCGGTGGCTTCGATGCTGTATCTGGACTATGGAAGAAGAGACGGTCAGTGGGTGCCGAATATCTATGGCGGAAACAAGAATCTTGAGGCGATTGAATTTTTCAAGCACCTGAACAGTGTGCTGACAGGACGGCTTCCGGGAATCATGATGATTGCGGAAGAATCGACGGCATGGCCGAAGGTGACAGGAAAGCCGGAGGACGACGGACTTGGATTTACCATGAAATGGAATATGGGATGGATGCATGATTTCCTTGAGTATATGAAGCTGGATCCGTATTTCAGACAGTACAACCACAACAAGATGACGTTTGCGATGACGTACGCGTACTCTGAGAAATATATTCTTGTGCTTTCCCACGATGAGGTTGTGCATCTGAAATGTTCCATGATCAATAAGATGCCTGGACTTTACGATGACAAATTTGCGAATCTGAAAGCCGGTTACTCCTTCATGTTCGGACATCCGGGAAAGAAACTGATTTTCATGGGACAGGATTTTGCTCAGTTCCAGGAGTGGAGCGAGGCAAGAGAGCTTGACTGGTATCTTCTGGGGGAGGAGAAGCATCAGCAGATGCAGAACTATGTAGCGGCCCTGCTTCATCTCTATAAGAGGACGCCTGCGCTGTACAGTGCGGACTGTGAACCTGAGGGCTTTGAGTGGATCAACGCGGACGATAATTCCCGCAGTATATTCAGTTTTGTGAGACATTCTGCGGACGGAAAGAGCAACCTGCTGTTTGTGATAAATTTCACTCCTGTAGCGAGACCGGATTACAGAGTCGGTGTTCCGAGGAAAAAGCAGTACAAGCTTGTCCTGAACAGTGATGCAAAAGAGTATGGCGGAAGCGGAAAGGAGCAGCCGCTCGTCTACAAGGCGGAAAAGAGCGAATGCGACGGAAGACCATATTCATTTGCCTACGACCTGCCGGCCTATGGAGTCGCGGTATTCAAATTCTGAAAAAGCTGCTGCGAAGTGAACAGTAACAATCTGAAAAATGGCGTTGCACTTTTTTCGAAAATAAATTATTATAACATACGAAGATTATGTTGTTATTTTTGAGAGAGAGAGGGAAAAACTTATGATTTCCAGCCAGATTTTACAGAACACGATCGATGAACTGCACAGTATCACGAGAATTGATTTTTCTGTGATGGATGTGGAGGGGAACGAGATTGCCACAACGATACCGACTGACTACCTGCTGCCTCAGGCGATCGTACAGTTTGCAAATTCTCCGGCGGACAGTCAGGTTGTTCAAAACGCTCATTTTTTTAAGATATACGATGAAAAGACACTGGAATATATTCTGATCTCCAGAGGTTCCAGCGAGGATGCCTACATGATCGGCCGGGTTGCGGTCAGCCAGATTCAGAATCTGATCATTGCGTACAAAGAACGATACGACAGAAATAATTTTATCCAGAATCTGATTCTTGATAACATGCTTCTGATCGATATCTACAATCGTGCCAAGAAGCTTCATATAGAGACGGAAGTGCGCAGAATCGTCTATATCATTGAGACAAAGAATGAGAAGGACAGCGCTGCTGTTGAGATTGTGAAGGGGCTGTTCAGCAACAGGACAAGGGATTTTATTACGGAAGTCGATGAGAAGAGTATCATTCTGGTGCAGGAACTCAGGGAACAGGACGGCTATGAGGCAGTTGAGGAGACGGCGAAGATGCTGCGCGACATGCTGAATTCAGAAGCGATGATGAATGTCAGGATTGCGTACGGTACGATTGTGGATGAAATCCGCCAGGTATCGCGTTCCTACAAGGAAGCCAAGATGGCGCTTGACGTCGGCAAAATTTTCTATATGGAGAAGTCGATTATTGCGTACAATACGCTTGGTATCGGCCGTCTGATTTACCAGCTTCCGATCCCTCTGTGTCAGATGTTCATGAAAGAGGTATTCACGGAAAAAATGCCGGATTCTTTTGATGAGGAGACGCTGACAACGATCAATAAGTTTTTTGAAAATAATCTGAATGTCTCAGAGACAGCACGCCAGCTCTACATACATAGAAATACGCTGGTTTACCGTCTGGAGAAGCTCCAGAAGAGCACAGGCCTTGATATCCGCGCATTTGATGATGCCCTGACATTCAAGATCGCGATGATGGTGGTAAGCTATATGAAATATATGGAGCAGTCGATGCAGTAAGCCGGGTATCCGGTGCGGACATGACGATTGTCAGGAGAAAATTTTAGAGAAAGCAGGAAAAGCTGCAGGAATCGTTCTGGTTTCTGCAGTTTTTTATCTCACAGGAAATTTCATCCTGTGGTTTCTGATTTGCGATAGAACATTTATGAAATATATAACAAAAAATATCAGATAAACAGAGTAAATAATTGTAACTTATATACAAAAATATAAAAATTAATAAAAAGGTATTTACAAACTGGAAATAAGTGTTATAATGTAATCACTTTAAAACATTTCAAAATTCTTTAATTCTGAAATTCAAAAATTCGGTGTCAGTTTTGACAGAAATCCAATGAGAGAGCTTTTGATTATAAGAGAGACAAAAATTTCGGATATTTTTGGGTAATTTCTGACAGGAGGGATGTGTATGAATCATTGAAAATGATACAGGTATTATCGCTTTTGCTGATTGTTCAGACAGCGGTGCTGTGTGATCTGGACAAGGGGAGAATTCCAAATGGGCTGATTCTGGCCGGTCTGGGGATGGGTTTTATCTTTCAGGCTGTATCGGATGGTCCTGCAGGGATGGTTCTGTTTCTGGGAGGAATTTTTCTTCCGATTCTGGTATTTGGACCGCTGTATTATTTCCGCATGATCGGAGCGGGGGACATCAAGCTGATGAGCGTTGTAGGAGCGTTTCTGGGTCCCGCGGCCTGCTTTTCCTGTATGCTGTGGTCGGTCCTGACAGGGGGAGTTCTGTCTTTTGCGCTGGTTCTTCGCCATCACAATCTGTTTTCACGGATGCTCTGCCTTGCGGATTATGTGAGAGAGTACAGGCAGACAGGGGTGTGGAAACCGTACCTGGAGCAGGCGGATGAGCACGCGAAATTCTGCTTTTCCATTCCTGTTCTGATCAGTGTACTTGGCTGTATAGGGGGGATTATTTGAAGAAAAATAAATTTGCGGTCTGCGACCTGGAGGCGTCGTATGCCTGCAGTCTTATGGATTATCTGAATGAGAAGAAAAATACGCCGTTTGAGGTGCAGGCTTTTACAAGCGTGGAAAGTCTGATTGATTTTGCGAAAGATAATCCGCTGGAGATCCTGCTGATTTCCACAAGGGCAATGTGCAGTGAGGTCAAGGAGCTGCCGGTCGGAAGGATCATCATACTTTCGGAAGGTGAGAATCTGAAGGATCTGGAAGAGTATCCGTTTGTTTACAAGTATCAGTCCTCAGACAGCCTGATCGCGGAGGTGATGGAACATTACGCCGTCGGCAGTCCTCAGCTTCAGCTGATGCCTTCCGCACTGAAAAAGACACAGGTTTACGGGATTTATTCTCCTGTCGGACGGTCGGGAAAGACATCGTTTGCGCTGACTCTGGGAGAAATTTTGGCGGAGAAAAAACAAGTTCTGTATATAAATCTGGAGGAATATTCCGGGTTTGATGAACTGTTCGGGGAGACAGGAAGGACAGATCTGTCCGATCTGATCTACTTTGCAAGACAGAAGGAGGGAAATCTGGTTTACAAGCTGAATGCTGTGATTCAGAATTTCCATGAACTTTCCTACATACCTCCGGCACTGTCCCCGATGGATATCCGGGACGTCACAGGGGAGGAGTGGCTGTCGTTTCTGCAGGAGATCATCAATTACTGTGAATATGATGTGATTCTGCTGGATTTTGGAGGACATGTGGATGAACTGTTTCAGCTTCTGAAATGCTGTGACAGAGTTTACATGCCGGTGTTTGATGATATTTTTTCCCAGGCAAAAGTGAGACAGTATGAAAAGCTGCTTCAGATTCTTGACTGCGGAGATGTCATGAACAAGACCAGGAAGATTACTCCTCCGATGCAGATTCCGTCAGAGAACGGCAGGGATATGATACAGCAGCTGGTATGGGGAGAAATGGGAAGTTTTGTCCGAATGCTTTTGTGGGAGGAAGAAGGCGGCGATGGATAAGGAGAAGGACAGCGACAGAGAAAGATTTTTTCTGATGAGGGGAAAACTGATGGGGCAGCTGGATAATCTGCGCGAGATCGAAGACGAAGAGATCTACCGGAAGATCGACGAGATTATTCTGGAAGCAGGGCAGGAATCGCATATCCGGCTGTCAAAAAGAAATTCTCTGAGAAATGAACTGTTTAATTCGGTGCGGCGTCTTGATATTCTGCAGGATCTTATTGATGACAACAGCGTCACGGAGATCATGGTGAATGGTCCGGACTCGGTTTTTATCGAGAGAGAAGGGAGGCTGATGCAGTGGGACCGAAGCTTTACCTCCGGAAGCAAGCTGGAGGATATCGTGCAGCAGATCGTTGCCAAGTGCAACCGTATTGTGAATGAGTCAACGCCGATTGTGGATGCCAGGCTTGAAAATGGAGCGCGTGTCAACATTGTGATGCCTCCGGTGGCGCTGAATGGTCCTGTAATCACAATCCGCCGTTTTCCGGACAAGCCAATCACAATCGATCAGCTGATCCGATGGGGAGCTGTCTCTGCGGAGGCTGTGGAATTTCTGAAAAAGCTGGTAAAGTCAGGCTATAATATTTTCATTTCGGGAGGAACAGGTTCCGGAAAGACGACATTTATGAATGCTCTTTCCTCGTTTATTCCGACCGATGAACGAATCATCACAATTGAGGACAATGCGGAGCTGCAGATCCAGGGAGTGAAAAATCTCGTCAGGATGGAGGCCCGCAACGCAAATTCTGAAGGAGGAATGGCGGTCACAATCCGTGATCTGATCAAGTCGAGTCTCAGAATGAGGCCGGACAGAATTCTGATTGGCGAGGTGCGCGGAAGCGAAGTCATTGACCTGCTGCAGGCGCTCAACACGGGACATGACGGGTCAATTTCCACCGGACATGCCAACAGTCCGGAAGATATGCTTCTGAGACTTGAGACGATGGTGCTGATGGGAATGGAACTGCCTCTTCCGGCGGTGCGCAGGCAGATTGCCTCCGGGATCGATGTTATCGTACATCTGGGAAGGCTCAGGGATAAAAGCAGGAAAGTGCTGGAAATCATCGAGATCCTCGGATACGACAATCTTACACAGGAAATCACAACGGAAGTATTATATGAATTTGAGGAGGAGGGGACAAATGAATGCGGGACCATCCGGGGAGGGTTAAAAAAGAAGGCAAATCTGCGGGATACGCAGAAGCTCAGAAGAGCGGGATATCAGGAATAAGACAGGATTATACAAAATACAAATTCTCAGCAAAAGAGTGGATGCAGTGCGCGCTTCTCTATGCAGGTCTGGACGCTGCGGTCAGCTATCTGTTTTTCAATTCATTTATCATTTTTCTTGTTTTGTCTCCAGGATTTCTGTTGTTTCAAAAAGAATACAGGGCCGGTTTGAAAAAGAAACGCGCGGATCAGATGCGCAGAGAATTTCTTGACGGGATACAGATGGCGGCTGCCTCGCTTCAGGCAGGATATTCTCTTGAAAATGCTTTTCGGGAGGCATTAAAGGAACTGAAGAAAATTTATTCTCAGGACTCGTTTATTATGAGAGAGTTTCAGCTGTTGTCAGCGCAGGTGGCCATGAACAGAAATGTGGAAGATCTGCTTGCGGATATGGGAAGGAGGAGCGGAATTGACGATATCCGGAGTCTTGGAGAGGTCGTGGAGACCGCAAAGCGTGCAGGGGGAGATCTGATCATGATCTTCAGAAATACGATATCCTGTATGCGGCAGCGCCAGGAAACGCTTGCGGAGATAGAGACATGTCTTGCAGGAAAAGTTATGGAGCAGAATGTGATGAGCATGGTTCCGATCCTGATTCTTGCGTATGTCAGGCTGACTTCGCCTGAATTTCTGGAAAGCATGTACGGAAATGTTACAGGAATCACAGTTATGGTCTGCTGCTTTGTCGTTTATATCGCGGCTGTTCTGTGGGGACGCAGCATTATTCAGATTGAGGTGTAAAAATTGAAAAAATTAAGGAATCCTTTTCGAAGAATAGGAGTGTTCCTGGTTGACAGGCTGGAACTTGGAAAACCAGGAAAGGGAAATCAGGAGCTTTATCAGGAACTGGTCTCGCTGTCTATGGGAAAGCAGTCTGCCGTCAGGGAATACTACATTAAAAAGATAGAATTTGCGGTAACAGCTGTGGCGGTCGGCATTTTTGCGGCAGGCATATGCTTTTTCACAGAATCGGGTACTGAGCGCAGACTCAGGGATCAGATGCTGGAGAGGCCTGGTTATGGGGAGGGAGACAGAAATGAGGAGCTGGATGTGAAAGTGGAAGGAGAAGACGAGGTACATTCTCTGGAGATCACGGTACAGGAAAGAAAGTATACAGACAAGAGAAAGGACGAGTTGTTTGAGCAGGCGGTGAAAGAGCTGGAAGAAATGCTCCCCGGCGAGAACAAATCTTTGGATGAGGTCAGACAGCCTCTTGTGCTTCCGAAAACGCTTCAGGGAGGCGCGGTTGCGGCAGAATGGGTCACAGTTCCCTATGGTATTGTGGATGACGATGGGAGTATTGTCGGAAACGTACAGGAGAACGGTACTCTGGTGGAACTGCAGGCGGTTTTGACCTGCGGTGAAAAAGAGTATGAGTACATGGTCTGCGCAAAAGTATTTCCTCCGGAACTGTCGGCAGAAGAAAAGTTTCTGAAGTCAATCCAGAAGGAAGCAAAAGCGGCAGATGAGCGGGACAAATACAAGGAGACTGTCCGGCTGCCGGATGAAATAGACGGAACGGAAATTATCTGGGAAAGGCCGCCGGAAAATATGGCGCAGACAATTCTGGCACTTGTGATTCTTGCTGCAGCCTGTATTATCGTGGGCAGTGACCGAATGGTGCATCAGAAAGCGGAAGACCGGAGAAATCAGCTGATGATAGCTTACCCGGATCTGATGTGGAAGATGGCGATGCTCATTGGAGCCGGACTGACAATCCGGGCAGCTTTCACCAGAGTTGCGTTTCAGAATCAAAAGGAACAGGGAGCGAAAGCAGGGTATGCCTACAAAGAGATGGCAGGGGCCTGCTATGAGATGGAAAGCGGCATACCTGAGGCGGAAGCATATGAAAGATTTGGCCGCAGATGCCAGCTTCCCGAATATATACGGCTTGGTTCTTATCTGTCTCAGAATCTGAAAAAAGGTTCGCGCGGACTTGCGGAATTTCTGGAAAAAGAAGCGGCAGCTTCTCTTGAGGAGCGCAAAAACAATGCCAGAAAAATGGGAGAGAAAGCCGGAACAAAGCTTCTGTTTCCAATGATGCTGATGCTTGGCATTGTACTTGTAGTCCTGATGGTTCCTGCATTTTTGTCGCTGTAGAAAGAAAACTCTGTCTTTATGCAAAGGCAGGAAGCAAATTTTTGAAGAAAGGGGGGAATTCATGAACCATCTCAAAGCATTTCTTTATGAGGATGATGGCGTTGGAGTGGTTGAGATCATTTTGATCCTCGTTGTCCTTATCAGCCTGGTACTGATTTTCAAGAAGCAGCTCACCAGTCTGGTCAATAATATTCTCAGCAAGATTGTAAGCCAGAGCAACAGCGTATAAGGAAACATGGAACAGGCAGACCGCCGCAGCGTTTAAAACGATAAGGAGGAAATATGGGCGGAAAGAGAGAGAAAGGATCAATCACTGTTTTTCTGAGCCTGATCTGCATGTTGTTCCTGGCTCTGATCTGTACCGCCGTGGAGTCAGCCAGAGTACAGGGGGCAAAGGCGCAGACAGCCAATATTACGGGTATGGGAAATTTTTCGGTGCTTGGAGAGTTTGAAAAGGAGCTGCTGGATGATTATGAGATATTTTCACTGGACGGTTCCTACGGGAAAGGATCTTTTTCCATAGATGAGGTAAACAGTCACCTGAAAACATTTCTGACATGCAATACCGACCCGAAAGAGGGAATCTTTTCTGCCGCGTGCTTTGACCCCTGGAAGCTGCAGCTGGATGACAGCAGCGTAAAAAAGTATGCGCTGCTGACAGATGACAGCGGAGAACCTTTTTACCAGCAGGCAGTGGACTACATAAAGGCAAATCTGGGGGTGGAGGCAGCAGGCTTGCTGATGCATTACAGGGAAGATGCAGAAAAGGTTACGAAGTGGCAGGATGAATACGAAAAAAGAAAGCAGGAAAATGAGTCAGCGATGGCTGACGCGGAAAAAGTGCGGGATGAAAAGATAAAACAGCTGGAATCTGAAGCGGAGGCAGCAGGTACAGAAGCTGCTCTGCCGCAGCCGACAGTCAGGTCCAATCCCCTCAAGGAGATTGCAAAGCTGAGCAGAAGGAGCATTCTGGATATTGTTACAGGGAATAAAGCAGTATCGGGGGAATCAGTATCCACATGGTCTTTGCCGTCTCATTCATGGAACAGAAAAGGTACGATGAAAATCAAAAGAGAAAACACCGGAATTGTATCTGACGCGATGTTCCGGGAATATCTGCTGGATTATTTTCCGAATTATACGGATGAAGACGAGGAAGGGAAGCTTGCCTATCAGCTGGAGTACATACTTGGAGGAAAGAACAGCGATAAGAGTAATCTGAAATATACAGTCAACCGCCTGCTGCTGATCAGAGAAGGCATGAACTATCTGTACTGCTCCGGAGACGGCACGATGAACAGTCAGGCGGGGGCGCTTGCCTTTACCTTGACCGGGTTTCTCGGAATACCAGCTCTGACGGAGGCAACGAAACATGCGCTTCTTCTGGCATGGGCCTACGGGGAAAGTCTGATTGATCTCAGAATTCTTCTGGATAAAGGAAAAGTGCCTCTGTCAAAAACGGCCGCGTCGTGGGTACTGACACTTGAGAATATGGAATATCTCTCTGATATTCTGGCAGGAGGAGTAAGCGGGAGCGGAAGCGGACTTGAGTACAGAGATTATCTCAGGATTCTTCTGAATCTCGGAGGGGTAGGAAAACAGAAGATGCGGGCGCTGGATATGGTACAGGAGAATCTCAGAGAAAAGGATGTCACATCAAAATTCAAAGCGGAAAACTGTATTGTCGGAATTGAGACGGAGACGAAGTGGACGATAAAGCCTGTGTTCTTCAGTCTGGCTCAGGCTGTCATGGGGATTCGCGGAGAGGATGTCAGAGTAACTCAGAAAGGAAGCATGTTGTATGAGTAAAATATTTTTTGGATGAATAAAAAAGAAAGAAGCGGGGTGAAAACGGATGTTTCTGATGCGCAGAAATAAAAACTGGAGTTTTGCACTGGCTCCGAAAAAAAACAATACCCACAATATCTGTAATGTCTACAAATCTGTATATCCGGGAAAAAATCCCACAAGAAAGGAAATGCTCTCTCCTTTACTCTGCATCTGGAAAAAGCTGCGCAGATCAGGAGCATCCTTTTTTGCTCCGCTTCGGGGAGCGCTTACCGTGGAGGCGGCAATGATACTTCCGCTGTTTATCTTTTGCATGATTACGGCCATGCAGTATTGCAGAGCCATGGATACGGCGGTCAGGCTAGCGGGGGGACTGACGGATGCAGGAAAGCAGATGGCTGCGGCAGCTTATCTGTATGAATATCCTGAGGATGCAGAGCAGTCGCCGGGAATAGCGGTCAGCGCTCTTTCCTCTGCCTGGGCTCACAATCATGTCATGAGTATGGCGGGGAATACTCAGAATATCAAGAACGCGAATATGGCGTTGTCTTCCTTTCTCTCAGATGGGCAGATGATAGATCTGGTGATGACGTATCAGATCAGGTCGCCGTTTCAGATTATCAGGCTTCCTGGGTATTTTTTCCTGCAGAGGGCCAATGTACGTGCATGGACAGGAAGACTTGCCGGTCAGGACGGGACAGGCAGCAGGGAGAAGAGTGCGGGCGAAGAGATAGTGTACGTTACAGAGACAGGCAGTGTTTATCATGAAAATCCGGAATGTACACATCTGAAATTATCGATCCGGGAGGTGGACCGCGATATGCTTGGCAGACTTCGAAACAATGGGGGAGGAAAATATCACGCATGTGAAAGATGCGGAGGCGGAACCGGAGGGAGCGTCTATATCACAAATGAAGGCGACAGGTATCATTCCTCGTTAACCTGCAGCGGACTGAAACGGACAGTCCGGGAAGTTACCAGAGAAGAAGCGGGACATATGAGGGCGTGTTCAAAGTGCGGAGGTACATAAATATGTATCAGAAAATTATTACGGGAATTTTTCTTCTTCTGTGTACCTGCACAGATCTGAGAAGTCATTGTATTTACCGGAGGGTGGCTGCGGCTGCAGTGATATTTGCGGCTGCAGGCCATCTGGCCGCAGGGGACATGGGAATCCTGGACTGTCTGCTGTCTCTGCTGCCCGGAATCTGCTGTCTGATGATTTCTTTTCTGACGCGGGAACAGCTGGGATATGGGGATAGCCTGGTAATTGCAGTGTGCGGTTTTTCTCTGGGGATGGAGCCGGTGATGGAACTGCTGATGACAGGATTCTTTCTGGCAGCTTTGTGGGCTGTGGGGGTGTGTGTTTTCTGCAAAGCAGACCGCAAAAAAGAGATTCCGTTAATGCCGTTTCTGGCAGCTGCGTTTTTACTCTGTACGGGGTTAAAGTGAGAAGATCTGTGCCTGTGGCAGGAAGCTGAACGCGCCTGCGGCAATGAGAAAAATTTGTGAATTTACAATAAAGATAAAATAATTGACTTGCGGGCAGAAAGGAGCGGCAGATTCAGTTTTGACAGAAAGGGGATGACATTATGAAACAGAAAAGATTTTTTGAAAAATTGAGAGAACTTCCGGTTCGGAAGGAAGAGCGAAAGGGAAAAATGCGCCCGCTAAAAGCATCGTATACCGTTGAGGCCTCTTTTTTGATGGCGATTACCCTTTTTGTACTTGCGGCTTTGATGATTTGTACTTTTTATCTGCATGACAGGGCGGTTATGCAGGCGGCTGTCTGTGAGATTGCGTCGGCAGGCAGTAATATGGCGACAGAGGAAGAACAGAGGCAGGTGACTTCTGAGCTGAAAAAAACTCTGACTCAGAAAAGGCTGCTGGGAAGCAGAAATCTTTCGGGTCAGGCAGGTACAGGAAAGAAGGTCAGCGCAGACTGGAGCGGGAATTATCCGGTACCGGGGTTTGTAATGGAATATTTTGCAGACAATAATTTGCAGATCCATGTATCCTGGAGCAGTGAGAAGATTCAGCCGGCAGATATGATCCGGAAAATCAGAGGGGTCAGAAAACTGATCAGCGGAGGTGCCGAGTGAAGACAGAATATAAATCAGATCTGAAGAAAAATTATCTGGTCGTGGAACCTGAGGAGGAAGTAAATTCTGAAGATTATGACGTGCGTATGATGGAGCAGAATCAGATTCAGGGTTTTCTTCCCATGCAGGTGCGGAGACTGGATGGAAGCTGTTATCTGTATTATGAAATTACATCCATGCAGCAGGTTGATCTCGTGTATGGGAAAAGACAGCTTCAGAATGATGATATCCGTCATATCTTTTCCGGAGTAAAGGATATACTGGAATCCGCCCGGAAATATCTTCTCCGGCCCGGCCAGATTCTGCTTGATCCGCAGTACATGTATATGGAGATGCAGACCGGGAAGATCTGTATCTGTTATCTGCCGGTGAAAGAGAGCAGTTTTTCTGTTCTTCCTCTTGCGGAATTTATATTGAAAAAACTGAATCATGAAGATCCGGACGCGGTTTCTCTGGGATATGATTTTTACCAGAAGGCAACTCAGCCCAACTTCAGTCTTTCTGATACGCTGCATGAGATGCTTGCCGGAGCATATCGCAGAGGGCAGGAAAACGGAAGCACATCCGCCTGCGGAAAAGAGGAATACAGGAAAGAAGGATACGGAAGGGAAGGATACGAAGAGAGAGGATACAGGGAAACAGGACATGAGAAAGCAGGGAGCGGAACTGGGTATCGTGAAGAGGAAATCCATGGAGCTGTACGCGGAAATTCCGGTGAACAGGATTTTTATGAGGTACATCATAAAGAGAGAAAAAGAGCAGAGTCCGGGAAAAAGAATGACGAAAAAAAGAACAGAGTATTTCAGGCGGTACATCCGGCAATTTTGATCCTGACAGTTCTTTTGTCGGCTGTTCTGGGAATTCTTCTGTATTTTCAGTGGCTTGGATTTACGGAAACGGGAGGTCTTTTTTTTATACTTTTGTCGGTTTCGATACTTTTAAACCGGTTCTGGAAAAACCGGGTGAAGAGAAAGCAGGAAAATGAGAGTAAAAAAAGAGGAGGCAGGAAGAAGAAAACACAGGTTCAGGAATGGGAGGATGTCCCATTTGAAGAAGATTCCTATATGGAAGAAATGCAGAGACTGCGGGAGGAACTGTATGGTCCCGAAAAGAAAGACGGAATGCAGGCAAAGAATGAATATGAAAGAGACCGTATGCCGCCGATGAAAACCGGATACGAGGAAGAAGAGAGACTGCAGGTAAAACACAGGTATATGGAGAATGGAAAACCAAAGGCAGAACAGGAAATTCAGGAAAAGAAATGGGCCATACAGGAAAGAAACAGCATCTGTGGGGAGAGGACGCAGTGTCTTGGTGATATGGAGAAATTTTCTGGATTATGTCTGGTCAGCGAACAGCCGGAAAAATATCCGAAGATTTTTATAAGAGAAAAAATCCTGATCGTCGGAAAAAAGAGGAATCAGGCGGATATTATACTGGATGAAGCGGCGGTCAGCAGAATACATGCGAGGCTGGAATATCATCAGGGCGGATATTATATAATGGATCTGGACAGCAGAAATGGTACATATCTGAACGGTCTGAAGCTGCTTCCGCGGGAACAGGTCCGGATCAGAAACGGAGACAGGGTTGCATTTGCAAACATCAGCTATAGAGCAGTCGCAGAAGATGAATCGGAGATGACACAACTGTTGAGATAAACAAAAAAATGTGTTAAAATCTATTTCATGCGAGACGCAGAATGCGATAATGGCAGGAATGGCATTGACAGATCTGTTGACGGGAAGGGAAGTCTGATGGAAAAGTTATGGAAGAACTGAAACGTTTTCTGAGAGCAAGACAGCCGTTTAATCTTGTGATTGTAATGATCAACATTGTGGTTCTCCTGATACTGAGTTTCATGGGCAGTGTGGAGAATGCAGACTTTATGCTGAGGCATGGAGCGAACTATGCACCTTTTGTCGTGGAAGGACGGGAGTATTACAGACTGGTGACGAGTATGTTTCTTCATTTTGGACTGGATCATCTGGTCAATAACATGCTGATCCTGATATTTCTGGGAGATACGCTTGAACAGCTGGCGGGCAGGTTCCGGTATCTTCTCATCTATCTGGGAGGCGGAATTGCCGGAAATATACTTTCTGTAATGTGGGATATGAGGACCGGCAGCTTTGCGGTCTCGGCGGGGGCTTCCGGGGCTGTATTTGCTGTAATAGGGGCTTTGATTTTTATCGTTCTGCGTAACCGGGGAAGAATCGAGGGACTGACAGGACAGCGCCTGATTTTTATGGCGGCGCTTAGTGTTCTGGAGGGACTGACTTCTTCCGGGGTTGACAACAGCGCACATATAGGAGGCCTGGCAGCAGGGTTTCTGCTGGCGCTGCTTACGAACACAGGACGGCAGAGAAAAAAGGTCCGTTTGTGAAACACGCAGTCAAAAATGCAGCGCAGACTGAAGAAGGGACACGCAGCCTGCGGAAACTGCATCAGAATTCTGCTTTGAGAATTGTTAACGAAGAAAAGTGTTTTGAAAGTCCTTCCAAAATCAGTTTTCCGGTGATGATTCAGATAAAGGCAGGGATATACAGACATCTGTATACGTGACAGGAGGACAAGTATTTGTGGAAATGACCACGCTGCCTCCATGCTGCTTTGCAATATTTTTGACGATACTCAGTCCAAGCCCTGTTCCGGAAGGCTTGTGTGTGACAAAGGGGTCAAAAACGTCATTAAGATATTCGGATGGAATGCCAGGACCGTTGTCGCGGACATGCAGGCGGATAAAATCTTCAGAATGTTCTGCATAGATAAGAATCTTCCTGTGATGGCCAGTGTCCGCGGCGGCAGATTTTCTGGCGGAACTGTCAATGGGGGATACATGTTCTGTTTCTTCAGACAGAGCTTCCTGCGCATTGCGCAGCAGATTGATCAGCGCTTCTTTCAGTTTTATCGCATCCGCCGATACAGCCGGCAGGTCCCCGGGGATTTCAAGGGAAAGCAGTATTCCCTGTGATTCGATGGAAGGACGGCACGCGGCAGCTACTGAGGTCAAAAAATCGGCGGGGTTAAGCATTGCAGGCTTCAGCACGGAACTGTTATTGAGGGAGGAGAGATCATTCAAAAGAAGGATGATGTCCTGGACATCCTGTTTTATCTGTCCCCAGAGATTACTGTCGGGAAGATCCGGGTAATTTTTCTCAATAAGCTGAAGGGAACTGTATACGAGGGTCAGAGGATTTCTGATCTCGTGAGAAAGTTTTGATACAAAATAATGATAGTTATGGTTCAGATCTTTGATGGCGCTGCAGTTGGAACTGCAGGAAACAGAAGTTTGTTCTTTCATAAGGATCTCTCTTTTCTTTCCGGTAAATTTTAATATAGGCATTCGGAGCAGAAGATGTCTGCTGACGCAGCCCCGAATCCCGCGCGCAAAACTCGCAGGCGGGTTTTGAAGCTGATATGAACAACTTTATCATTAAAATTGTGTTATATCAATAATAATTTATTGACATTTTGCGACAATATTTTTAATATAGAGAGGACAGCATGTAATTAAAGTTGAAGAAATAAGGAGAGGAAAAGAGAAAAGAGAAAAAGGAAAGGAGAGAAAAAAGAATGGAAAACAACTGTATTTTTTGTAAAATAGCAAATGGGGAAATCCCGTCAGCGACTTTGTATGAGGATGAAGAGTTCCGTGTTATTCTGGATCTTGGCCCTGCATCCAGAGGACATGCTCTGATCCTCCCGAAAAAGCACGCTTCGGATTTATTCGAACTGCCGGATGAGACGGCGGGAAAAGCCATGGTGCTGGCAAAAAAGATCGCGGGTACCCTGAAGGAGGGACTGAAGGCGGACGGCATAAATGTTGTTCAGAATAATGGTACTGCTGCAGGTCAGACGGTCTTTCATTTTCACATGCATCTGATTCCGAGATACCAGAAGGATACAGTTCAGGTAACCTGGACGCCGGGAACTCTGTCGGAAGAAGATAAAAATGAAATACTGAGTCTTTTTTAAAAAGACAAATACAAAAGAGGAAGGTTAACGTAATGGATAACAAGAATACAGTGTTTGAAATGTATTTCAGAAGATATAAGAATCTGGTCATACGTGCCGTGATGAAGAAATCTCAGGATTATCAGCTGGCACAGGAAATATGTCAGCAGGTATTCTGTTCGTTTTACTTCCATCTTGACGAGATCGATGATGATCTTGTCAAAGTATGGTTGCTGAAAACCACCCGGAATGCATTG
Organism: uncultured Lachnospiraceae bacterium; assembly: GCA_947626965.1. GTDB lineage: Bacteria > Bacillota > Clostridia > Lachnospirales > Lachnospiraceae > Choladousia. Next base: position 13,961 of record CANQUH010000021.1, on the reverse strand, counting down.
GTGGATTATCTGAGAAAGCCGAGTACCAGAAATGAAGTGATATTTACGAATGATCTGCAGGAAAACGGAAATACACTCACGTATGCGGTCGTTGACTATTGCGAGGACAAAGTGATCAATCAGGATCTGACTGGAAGAATCCTGAAAGAAGTGAAAGAGGCAAATGAACTGTGGTATGAAGTGCTTGTCCTGATTTGTGTTTACGGGATGTCGCGTGAGGAAGCGGCGAAAAGACTGCAGATATCGGATCAGGTGCTCAGAGCCAGACTGTATCGGGCCAGAAAGTTCGTCAGAGAAAGATTCGGGGACGAATACAGGAATAATTAAAACCTCTTTTTTGAAAAAGGCAGAGGAAATGTTCTGAAATATTCGGAATGGTTATTAACATATGCAATGAGGAATATGAAACTGGTAAAATAGTGATTTATGCAAGTCCATGATTTAATATCTCATAAATTGTTGGTGATCATTACACGAACAGAACCCTGCCGCCGGCTGATTTTATAAATGTGAACAAAGAAAAATGGCAGGAACATCTGAACAGACTGTTTCGTCCGTATATTGCGTGTACAGGAGAAACAATGCAGAATGTTCCTGCCGAAATTCTTTTTATCCGGCTACCTGAAGAATAAGAGATATAATTGTGTTAACAGCATCGCTTACGTCACTTTTTTCCATTGCCCTGATGTATTTTTCACGATTCTGATACAGGTCCAGGATCGATGAGAGAAGAAGATCAGGCGTAATATTTTCTTCCTCAAGCATTTCACAGAACCCTTGTTTCCTGAAAGAGCGGGCATTTAATATCTGATCTCCACGGCTGGCTGCGGCAGAGAGAGGAATCAGGAGCATCGGCTTACGCAGGTCGAGCAGTTCGCAGATTGCATTGGCGCCTGCCCGGGAGACAACAACATCGGCCAGTGAAAAAAGATCGGCCAGTTCCTCCTGAATATATTCGTACTGTACATAGCCGGGAGTATCTGTCAGGGTCTCATCCAGATTTCCTTTTCCGCACAGATGAATAATCTGGAAAGACTTCAGAAGTTCCGGAAGAATTCCGCGGATCGCGTTGTTTACAGCGACGGATCCAAGACTGCCTCCGATAACGAGAAGGACAGGCTTTTGAGCGGTGAAACCGCAGAAATTCAGCGCCCGGAGACGATTTCCCTGGTGGAGCTGTTCACGGATCGGCGAGCCGGTCAGAACGGCTTTTCCTTTGGGAAGACAGGATATCGTTTCGGGAAAATTGCAGCATACTTTGGTCGCGGCAGGAATGGCAAGCTTGTTTGCCAGACCGGGCGTCATATCGGATTCATGAATGATGACCGGGATATGTAATCTTTTCGCTGCCTGCACGACAGGGACAGTCACAAAACCACCTTTGGAAAAGATAATATCGGGCTTCAGTTCTTTGAGGAGCTTTTTGGCCTGAAAGTATCCATTTATGACCCGGAACGGGTCTGAAAAATTTTTAAGATCAAAATACCGGCGAAGCTTGCCGGAGGCGATTCCGTGATAGGGAATGCCGAGTTCTTCGATCAGTTTTTTTTCGATACCATCGTAAGAACCGATGTACTGGATTTCATAGCCCTGCTGAACCAGACCTGGGATCAGGGCCATATTCGGGGTGACATGACCGGCGGTACCACCGCCTGTTAGAACAATACGTTTCATACGTGACCTCCGGAATCAGAGTAATGTTGGAATCAGGCTGCCGCGGCAGCTTAAAATAGATAAATGCCTTGGGGAGATGAGCCTCCCCCATGATGCACGGACTGCTTTGCATTTTATGCCCATGCATTTCCGTTTTATTTCGGTCTCAGTGCCATACTTTTCCATGCAGACATGGAAGGCAGGACCTTTCGACTCTTGCATCATAGGTATAGTTTAACTGTAAACAGCAAAATGTCAAGAAGGGACTTAAGAAATGAGAAAGACAGATAAAGAAGGCCGCAGAAAAAATGATAAAATAGAGCCCTTTTCGATCACGGATGATATGATTCTCGACCGTGAGATGGATGAATTTCTGCGTCAGAGTATGATAGAGGAGGCAGACAGGCTGGAAGAGGAACTGAATTCAGATCCGGAGCTGGTGGGAATCGGCGCGTCAGATGATCTGTTTTTGAAAATAAAAGCACGCCTGCAGGAGATGGGGGCATGGGAAGAGGAAGAAGGCGAGGAGGGAGAAACAGCAGGAACAGCGGAAACAGAGCGGGAAGAAAATAAAAAAGACGAAGATGAGGGAAGAGAAGAGACAGAAAACGGGAAAGAAGGAGAAAATTCTGAGAGAGAGAAGCCTGAGAGCCGAGATCTGAGAAGAAGTGGGGAGAACAGATCAAACAACAGCTCGGAAGGACAGGAAAAAGAAGAACGGGATGATCTCGAGGGGACAGATCCGGAAGAAGAGAAAAAACGGGAGGATATTTATCAGTTCTTGTCGGAAGAAGACAGGGAGGCCCTGGAAATCGGAAGAAAGATCCGGACACGGAAGAAGAAAAAGAGGAGGTACTGGAAGCGGGCGGCGGTAGCTGTTGCGGTGCTTGTGGCGCTCATTGCGGTTGGGATGCAGGGAGGTGCGGACAGAAACTGGATTCTCGGGGCGTTGGATAGGATTATGGCATTTGCAGGAAACAGACTGCAGATAGATTACCAGGATGAGCAGGAAAATGTAAAATTAAATGAAGAAAAGGAGAAGAAAGCTTGGGAAAAAATTAAGGAAGAACTGAATATACCGGTAATCGAATTTTACTATAAACCGGAGGATATGGTATTTAATAAGGTGTATATCTCAAAAAAGGCTGGAGAAGCCTCAATGTATTATTGGTACAAGGAAACTGTTGTACAGGTTTATCTTGAATCTGGGAAAAGAAATTCTTCATTTTCTTTTATATCGGAGGAAAATGCCTTTCTGCAGGATGTGATTGTCAGCGATCAGAAAATTGAGATAAAAATCTGGAATACGACAACCAAATCTGTCGAATCCCATGAGGCTTCTTTTGAGTACCAAGGTGTTCTATATTTTGTCAGCGGGCAGCTTTCTTTTGAAGAGATGGAGAAAATGATGAGCCTGATCTATTTATATTAAAAAAATAATACAAAACAGCGTAACAAAAAAGGCGATACTACGTTTATATAATTGTAACGCAAAAGAAAGGAGAAAGAGGTGAAGTTAAAAAAATTCAAAACATTGTTTTCCATGCTGATGCTGTTTTGCTTGTTGTTGAACTGTATGAATGTGCTGGCTGCCGATGAATATCTGGGGGAAGTCGTGGACGGTTCCGTGCTGACGGATGACCAGGAAGCGGAAGGGATTGCATATCCCCGTATGCGTGGGGTTTTCCTCGCACATGGAAAATGTGGGATTCAAAATAGCGGAAATCACACGATCATAGTGAGCGGGAGCACTGACTGCTATGTGACTTGTGATGAGGTGAAGCTTACTTTGGTTGTGGAGCGTCTGGTTGATGATTCTTGGAAGACCTACAAAGTAATTGGAACCAAAACAGCATTCAATAATTACACGGTGACAAAAGAAAAACAGCTGACAGTGACTGGCGGTTACTATTACCGGGTAAAGAGCGCTCATGTCGCAATCAAGGGTGATACAGTCGAGTCATTTGGTGGTGCAACGAATGGCATCTGGGTCAAGTAGCGACTGCCATTTGATGTGTATTTTTGTTCGCAGAACAGAGTCTAATGTTACTGTCTGAGGCATTGAGGATTGCAAGAATCCAGTCGAGAGGCAGAACCACTCCGGATTTTTGCCTGAGGAACCGTAGATTGCAAAGATCTGGTCAAGAAACAAAGTCGCTTCGGACTTTCGTGTGAGGAATCGGAAATTGCGAAACTTTGGATAAGGGACAGAATCAGTCCGGACTTCCGTGTGAGGAATCGGAAATTGCAAAGATCTGGTAGAGAGACAGAGTCACTCCGGACTTTCATGTGAGGAGCTGGAGATTGCAAAACTCTGATTGAGGGGCAGAACCATCTGGACTTCCGTCTGAGAAACCAAAAACCGTGATATTCCTACCTTGCGGCAGGAAATCACACACTCCGCCGAAAGCGGAGATTTACAATTGAATATCGGAGCCGCGTTTTCAAGGTTACTTATGGAAAATGTGGCAGCACAGAGGATGAGGGTGATTAAAAACAGGACTTTAATTACATGCTGAACCTCTTCCTGTGTGTAAAATCCTGGGAGTTATTTGCTTGTTGCTGTGGAATACGGTACCGGAATCAGGGCCTCCGGCGCTGTAGAAGACAGGAATTGATTTGGGGAGAAGTACAATGAAAATAAAATACTTTCGTTTTCTGTATTATGGAAAGAATGATTGTCTCCTGCACCTTGGAGAGATCGAGGATGCAGGGAAAAGTGAAGGTGTGATATTTTTGTATGTTGGCGGAGAGACCGGCGCCGGGGACTGTTTTAAAGACCCGGGCCGGGAAGTATCCTGGCCGGAACAGTTCGATTATCTCATTATGGGGGAGATCTCGAACGGCACAAAGGAGATTCTTAAGGAAATTCTGGAAAATACCAGGGTGGATACTCTGGTGTTCCCAGAGACGGGCAGCGGAAGTGATTTCCTTCCCGAGGGACATGGAATCAGACAGATCGTTGGGCTGACCAGGGAGAAAGGACGTTGTGAATTTCGGAGGGATACGGCAGGATGGCGGCTGCAGGCCGCGTGTCTTGAAAATGGATCGGTGGTTCTGCTCCATGGGCTTGCGGAGACAGGAGTTCTGTACAATGACTGTGTGATGAATGTAAGCTTTATCGACGGTCTGAGATACAGCGGCTGGTGGAAAGAAACAGATGGTTTTGCGGCTGCGATGAGATGCACAGTGCGTCATGATTATGACGTGTGCAGGTATCAGAATGCCGGAAATCAGCGTGGCTACCGAATGGAAACTCTGCTGTACGGAAAGACACACCTGAGCAGATGTCTGGACTGGATGGGATCTTTTAAAGATCCGTATAATCTGGGAAATAGGCTCCGCTTTGTCGAACTTCCAGTGCAGTGGCAGGAGGAATTGTGGGACAGCAGGATACTGGATAAAATTCCGGACGGGCATAAATGTTATCATGTATGCGCACCGGGATTTCCGTCAAATCCGGCGGTAAACCGGATCTGCCGGAAGAATCCGTATCAGGTTCTGAGCGTTACAGGCGAGGGAACCGGCGTGAGCTGTGCCGGATTTTTGAAGTATACAGATTGAAAGTAGCCTGCGCAGTTGAAGGGTTGATGACCAGAGCAGTGTGCAGCTGTGACGTAGCTGACACGGAGCCGGCTCGTCAAAAGATGTGCGGGCAAAGTGGAAGCAGAGAGACGGCAGGATTCAAAAGTATTAAAGAAACAACTTATTAATTTAGTAAATATTTGCGTTACAAAGAAAAGACTGTATTTCTGTTTTGCATGGAGTTGAAGGGCAGTCTCCAAGAATAGCTGACCTGATTGCCGGGGCGGACCGCAGGGCGCTGTTCAGGGGAAAACTTTATGAAAAAACAGAAATACAGTTTGTTTTTGTTCTATTTTTCCGCGTGCGTGCATAATATATCAGATAGGAACTGCCATGCATAAACGGGGCTGGAGAGCAATTATCACAAAGCGGAAGGAGGACAAATACATGGAGAAGAAGGAATACTCAGTTTCGGAAGCAGTGCGGCTCATCGGTGTCGAGTCGCATGTTTTGCGTTACTGGGAGGAGGAACTGCAGGTGAAGATCCGGCGGACAAGCCAGGGACACAGAGTCTACAGTCAGGAAAATATTGACACTTTCTGTAAAGTGCGGGAGCTGAAAGAACATGGCCTGCAGCTGAAGGCCATCCGCTATCTTCTCGACAAAACAGAAGGAAACAAGGCAAAGGCAGAGCTGACAGAGCAGCTTTTTGAGATCGGAAATGACAGGGAAAGTTTTGACGAGAATGAGGAGGAAGCTGATCAGGACAGCGAAGAAGGAAACGAAGAGGAATCTCCGGCTGTGGAGGAGGACAGTGATTTTGTCTACGATGTGGCAATCACGCCTGTTCCGGAGGATGATTTTGATAAATTCAGGCAATTCGAGGAGATTCTCAAAGGAATTATAGGAGAACTCATTGAAGAAAAGAATGAAAAAATGGAACAGTCTATGCGCAGAATGATGAGAGAGGAACTGGACCAGTTTTTCCTGCTGTATCAGGATATCGTGTCGGAGGCAGCCGCGGAAAGGGAATTTGCGGCAAAAAGAGGATTTTTCAGAACTTTGATGGATTTTCTGAGAAGATAGGAGCAGATATCGCAGTACGTTCAGCCGGTTCATGTGGGCACACCCTTCTTCACTCTGCCTTCGCGCAAATATAAAAAGAGGACGCATGAAGCATCCTCTTTTTCCTATGTTTGTATCGTGAATTATTCGGCTGATACAGCACCGTTCGGACAGACACCTTCACATGTGCCGCAGTCAAGGCAGGCATCCGGATCGATAACATACTTTCCATCGCCTTCGCTGATAGCTTCTGCCGGACATTCTTCTGCGCATGTGCCGCAAGCTACGCAGTCGTCAGAAATTACATATGCCATAATAAGTTCCTCCTTCTTATATAGTTTTCTGCGTTCCCTGTCGGGAACCTTCTGCCCTATTTTAATACAGAACGTCTAATTATGCAAGGATATTTTTCAAATGGAAGCATATAACAAGAAAGGGCAGATTACCATTCGTTTTATGACCAGTGGCGCGGACGACATTGGGGAGGATTGCCGTCTTGCAATATAATATGAATCGTATTATAATAGCTGGAGAATAAATAAAGGAGGTAATTTTCCAATGGCAACAAAAATCACAAAAGATATGCTGATCGGTCAGATTCTTCAGATTAATCAGGGTCTTGCTCCTGTTTTGATGGCGGGAGGAATGCACTGTGTCGGATGTCCGTCTTCTCAGATGGAATCTCTGGAGGAGGCAGCTATGGTGCATGGAATTGATGTCGATGTGCTTCTTGCCAGACTGAACGCATTTCTTGAAGCTCTCGAGGCGTAAAACGTACCGCGGAAACGTCAGCAGAGAGCATTGTAGGATTTGCCCGGTACTGCGGCGCAGTGTACGGACGGGCCTGAATTGAAAATGTCTGCTGACGCAGAGCTGAATCCTGCGCGCAGGGCTCGCAAGCAGTCTTGAAGCTGCAGACGATAAACTGAAAACTGGTAAAGTACAAAAGCCGTGATCCGATAAAGATCACGGCTCTTTGTGTTTGATGCGCGAAGGCAAAGTGAGGGGAGCCACGCTTGCGTGAGCTGCCCGAACGCGCCCGCGACAATGGAAGAAACGACCGAAGGAAGTTTCTGAAATCTGCGCAGGCCCGCACATGGAAATCAGCTGCTGCGCAAAAAATTAGTTATTGAAAAAGTTCAAATCCTGTGCTATGATGGAAAAACAGAACATATGTTCGATTATTAAAAGAAAAGCCGTGCTCTGGGAGGATAGGTTCCGGACTGATTTGCCGCCGCAGCATTGAGAATCAGAAATTTCAGCGGAAATGCAGGGCTTTTTCTGCTCTGGCAGATGCAGAGATGCCCTGCCGAACGCAGATTGAGAACCTGGCAGATTATTTTCCGTATAGAAATGAGGAATGGAAATTATGGAGATTACGCAGGAGATGGATTTATATCAGAAGCTCATGATTCTGTCGGATGCGGCGAAATATGATGTAGCCTGCACTTCGAGCGGTGTGGACAGAGCGGGAAGCGGCCGCGGCATGGGGAATTGCATAGCTCCCGGCATCTGCCACAGCTTTTCGACAGACGGCCGCTGTATCTCGCTTCTGAAGATTTTGTTTACGAACGAGTGCGTTTTTGACTGCCGTTACTGTCTGAACCGCAGTTCCAATGATATTCTCCGTGCTTCATTTACTCCGGATGAGGTCTGCCGTCTTACGATCGAATTTTACCGGAGGAACTATATTGAGGGACTTTTTCTGAGCTCCGGGATTTTGAAAAATCCGAACTATACGATGGAGCTGCTTTATCAGACGCTGTATCAGCTGCGCAGTCAGTATCATTTTGAGGGGTACATTCATGTGAAGGCGATACCGGGAGCTTCACAGGAACTGATTGAGAAGACAGGTTTTCTCGCGGACCGCATGAGTGTGAATCTGGAACTGCCGACGGCGGAGAGCCTTCGGCGTCTTGCTCCGCACAAAACCCGCAAAAAGATCCTTGCGCCGATGCGGCAGGTACAGATCCGCCGGAAAGAAAATAAAGAAGAGCTTGTCTTGTACCGGAACGCGCCCCGGTTTGTCCCGGGCGGACAAAGTACGCAGATGATCGTTGGCGCGACGCCGGAAAGTGATTTTCAGATTCTTTCGGTGGCAGAATCTCTGTATCGGAAATTTGATTTAAAAAGAGTATTTTTTTCCGCGTTTGTTCAGGTAAATCAGGATGCGCTTCTGCCCGCGCTGCCCGGCGGGCCGCCTCTTCTGAGGGAGCATCGGCTGTATCAGGCGGACTGGCTGCTGCGGTTTTATGGATTTACCGCGGGTGAGCTGCTGAGTGAGTCACGTCCGAATTTCAACGCTGCGCTTGATCCGAAATGCGACTGGGCGCTGTCTCATTTGGAAAGATTTCCGGTGGAGGTAAACCAGGCGGATTATTATACACTTCTGCGCGTGCCGGGGATCGGTCCGAAGTCCGCACGCCGTATTGTGCAGGCGAGGCGTCATGGCACGCTGGATTTTCCTGCTCTGAAAAAAGCAGGGGTTGTTCTGAAGCGGGCCGTCTATTTTATTACCTGCAACGGCAGACAGATGTATCCTCTGCGGATTGAGGAGGATTTTATTCTGAGAAATCTGCTTCAGGTCTGCGAGCGCCGTCCGGCAGAGACTGTGACGTACCGCCAGCTGTCTTTGTTTGACGACGGCCAGATGCTGGGAGAAGTGCCGGAGAAACTGAAGCTTGCGGGAATGTAGCAGAGCTGCCGCTGGTCATGAAAGTGACGAAGTGACCGGGATGCACGGTTTGGAAATCCACTGTCCGATAAATGATTCATGACCAGAATACTGTCGGCAGCAGAATGGGTGACAAAGCAGTTTTTGGGGATCCGTGGTTTGAAAGGATGGGGACGGATCGGTTTCGGAGTATGAAAATGCAGGGGGAAACAAAGATGGTAATTTATGTATGCGAGGATTGTGTGGACGGAATTTTTACCGGGGTGTACAACGCGTGGGCAAGCCGCCTCGGTCACGCGAATGTTGCGCTGCGCGTAGAAGGGCCCACGGATCTGGAGCTGTTTGCCGAATACAGAAGTGTGGAGACAGACGCGCAGAAAGCGCAGAAAGTAGCCGATACGATAAGGCGCAGAATGGGAGAGACTTCCTATGAGATGATTTACCGGGCGGCGCTGGCGAATGCGCCGGAAAAAGCGGACTGTATTTACCGGGTGCTGGCGGTTGGGCTGTCCCGCCATACGGATTCCCGGATTGCGCGCCATCTGATTGAGGGACTGCAGGATACAAATGCCTGCCGGATTTTTGAGCTTTCGCGGAAGGTACAGAACGAGGCTCACAGGTATGAGGGCTTTGTGCGTTTCAGAGAGATAGAAGGAGGTGTTCTGTTTTCCGAAATTGAGGCGGAGAATCAGATACTTCCTTTGATCGGGGAACATTTTTCTGACCGCTTCCCGAACGAACATTTTCTGATTTTTGATCACTGCTCAGGGGATTGTTTGGTTCATGCGGCGCGGCAGCAGTGGTTTATCTGGAGAGGGGCAGGGAAAGAACTGCCAGAGTATCTTGAAGACAGGAGCGGATTTTCCGGAAGAGGAGCGGGAAGAGAAAGCTGTGGGAAAGATCCTGAAAAAGCCAGACGGGTGGAAGAATCTGCCGATGGAATCCGAAAAAATGAAGAACAACTTTCCTCAGAAAGGATTGAAAAAATAAAATATCCGGCGTACAGTGCAGCAGGCCTGCCGCCTGTAAGTGAGGAGGAGATTCAGCGCCTCTGGCGGGGATTTTGCGGCAGTATTTCCATTCGGGAGAGAGAAAATCTGAATCTGCAGAGACAGTTCTGGCCGCTGAAATTCAGAAAATGGATGACGGAAGGATCCGGACAGGAAAGCAGATTATAAAATTTCGTATAAGGCTATGATTTTTGTTGTGAAGCAGGTATATTTTTTGTAAATCTGTTAATAATTACCGTAAAAGCCCAGTTCCTGCGCAGGCTGTGAGACTGCCGGAAGTATCACTCTGACGGTGCGGGATATGGTTAAGACAGAGGAGACAGAATTATGCTGGAAAAGAAAATCAGGCTGAGGGCCGTGGATGACGTATGTGAGTTTGTGAGGGCTGCTGAGAAATGTGATTTTGATATTGATATATTTTATAACAGGATGGTGGTTGATGCGAAGTCTATTCTGGGTGTTATGAGTATGGACCTGACAAAAGATCTTACGGTGAAATATGGCACGCAGGACGGCGCGTTTGAGAATGTACTGAACAAATTCGCGGCGGTGTGAGATTTGAATGCCGGTATTCTTGATTTTTATAAATCCATTCGGAAAATATGATAAACCCTCCGGGGCGCTGAATGTCCAGTGGACATTCGTCCAGCGCCGACCGGAACGGAGAAGATGCGCACGGATTTGAAGCGGAAAAATGCCGCCTGAGCGGCGCAAATTCGGCGCAGGGAACGAGCAAAACGAAAATCGTTTTGTCTTCCCTATAAAAGCATATGCCTGTCAGTGCGGGGCTGATCAAGGCCATATATAAGTTTAAAAATTTACATCTTCCTTCTGCCTGTTCTTCTGAACGAACGGTCAATAACCATACCAGGTCAATGATCCCCCGTAAGACGTCAGGGCACCGTAAGTCCACGTCTCATTTCCTGCCGGATAGGAGACATCTGCTGTCACGGTGGCGAATGAATTGGTTCCTATGGAAGGCAAATTTCCGTGGAATGTGATCCTGCTCAGGGAAGGACAATCAAAAAACGCAAGATTTCCAATGTTTTCCAGTGCTTCGGGCAGATCGGCCGACGTTAGAGATTCACAGCTGTTAAATGAATACATTGCAATACTTGTTACCGTTGACGGAATATTTACGCTTTCCAGACTGTAGCAGTCCCGGAACAGATTTGACTTTAAATCAATAAGTCCTTCCGGCAGTTCCGCACGTTTCAGATTTCCACAATCAAAAAAGCATCCGGAACAAAGTTCAGTGATTCCTTCTTCTACGACAGCGCGGATAATCTTACTTCTGTATTCTGCCCATGGCACAACATCATAGTCGTAAAGCGCGCCTTTCCCGCTGATTGTCAGTACTCCGGCCTCATCCAGCGACCATACCGCATCTTGTCCACATTCTCCCTGCGCAAGCGGCGCACGTTCTGTTATATCCATTTTCAGCTGCTTTTTTGTTGCGTTTGTTTCTTCCAGAAGATCATTCGGAACATCTGCGGAATAAAATCCCCATCCATACCAGTTCTCCATCCATTTTTGTTCCTCTTCCTGCCACTGCGATGTGGATATCCTTTCTCCGTTTACAATCACGCAGTCTGAAGAATCGTCAAAGACACATTTCATAACTGGCTGAAAAACTCCGTCTTTGTATCCCAGCCAGGTGTAGTCCTGCTCATATCCAAAATCTCCTGTAATGATATACTCCTGTCCGTCACAGGTTGTCATATCCAGCCCGCGCGCCGCGTAGTCTCCGCCATAACAGGTATCCCCTTCATATAACATGCGGACTCCGGAATCTGTCTGCCCCCATACTTCAAGCCAGTAGAGGGGATAATCCTGATCCAGCCGCTCATAAACAACGACCAGTTCATCCTGTCCGTTGTGATCAAAATCAATCAGCTTGACAAGACAAGTGCCTGTCATTTTGTACAGCATACCGTATATATCCAGTGAATATCCCGCAGGTCCATAGATACTCTCAAGCTGTGCCACTACATCTGCATAAGAATTACATGGCTCTCTGACCGTCGTCTGACTGCTTTGCGCATCTGACTGTGGTCTGACCAGACTGATATCATAACCGGAAATATCCAGAGCGTAGCCATCCGGAAGAATGGAATACTCCCGGTTCTGAAGCAGCTGGATATTTGCCAGTTCCGCTTCGTTAAAAACAGCATCTGAAAACTCCTCCGGCGACACAGACGGCGTATACCAGTCCTGCTGACCGAAATATTCCTGCAGTTCCAACGATAAAAATTTTCTGCCATGTCTTGCGTAAATCTCGTTCCGCGCATAGCACAGTTCCTGAGCGGTCAGCTGCGCGATATCACTTTCCGTCAGATAAGACTCCTGACTTTGTGAAAAAATATAGAAGTCAGCAGCTGCCGCGTCTTTTTTCCAGATTCCAAACAGCAAAACAAGTATCAGGATACTTCTGGTAAATTTACATTTCATGTGCAGTTCACCTCTCTCTTCTTTTTATACTAATTTCATTATAATCCTTCCGACGGGAGAAAGCACGCATTTTTTGCAATATATCAGACAGGGGATGAAGTCCTGGTCCATATTCCAGTATTTCTTGACAAGGGATTTAGGGGAGGTTATGATAATAATTGCAGCTATTTAATTTGCTTTCTAATAATACAGCGGAAAGGAGAAGCAAAGAAATGGAGAAAATGAGAAAACAGAAAAAACCGGCAGGCATAATCTTTTGCTGCATGCTGTTTTGGGCCGTATCATGGAATGCTCTGGCGGTTTGTGCTGATGGTACCCCGGAACCGGAAGCAGTCGTGGAATCTCTGACTGTGGAAGAAGCTGAAGGGGCTGCGGAATCGGAGAACCTTTCTGAGATTCCGAATGCATATGCAGACATTCTGGCTGTGGACAGCGTAGTCCAGGAACCGATTCAAACATCCGGCGTCGACAGTTCTGCAGAGGATCTGTCCAAAGAGAGTATTGTATTGAGCGAGGAACCGGTCGCGGCAGAAGAACCAACGAATTCCGAAGAGTCTGTTTCGCTGGAGGATCCGGCTGCGGCAGAAGAACCTGTCGATTCCGAAGAGTCTGTTTTGATGGAAGAACCGGTCGCGGCGGAAGAACTCGTTGTGACGGAAGAACCGGATGTAGACGAACTGGTGCAGCTTGAGACTGACAACGGGATCGTGCCTGCAGCGGATTCTTTTGAATCTGAAGGTTTTGTTTTTGAAGTCAGCAACGGTGTAGCCGTCCTCGCTGGCTATACCGGCAGTGCATCCAGCGTGACGCTGCCCACCTCTGTAATATATGGCGGGACGACGTACAGGATCAGTTCTGTGAAGGAATTTGCCTTCAGCGGCTGCTCTTCTATCAAGACGCTGGTAATTCCCGATGGGATTACTTTACTGGGGAAAGGCGCATTTAAGAATTGTACCAGTCTGAGCTCCATCACAATCAACGGAAATATCGGAGATTGTCATTATGATTCGGCCGACGGGCGATATTATGGCAATAATTCCGTCTTTTATAACGCGGGAGTAAACACAGACGGCCTGTCCGTCACCTTCGGCAGCACGGTCTCCAGGATTCCGGCGTACCTGTTTGCCACCGGTGGAGCGCAGAATGCGAACGATTATGTCCACATGACCAGCCTGGATATCGGGAGCGGGGTAAAGACGATCGGCGCATATGCTTTCTATCGCTGCTATGATTTGAACAGCGTCACCCTGGGAGGCGGTCTCACCGATATCAGCAGCTATGCTTTTGCGAATGATACCTCGTTAAAAACAGTCCGCCTGCCGGACAGCCTGCTGAACATCCAGGATCACGCGTTTTATAACTGCACGGCTCTGACAGACCTGACATTTGGTTCCAAAACAGCTTCCATTGGAGAACTTTGTTTTGGGGGCTGTACGGCTCTGGGAACTGTCACCCTTCCCCAGTCGCTGACTTCACTGGCAAAGTGTGCATTTAAGAACTGTACCGGTCTGAGCTCCATCACAATCAACGGAAATATCGGAGATTGTCATTATGATTCGGCCGACGGGCGATATTATGGCAAT
>CANQUH010000020.1 GCA_947626965.1 uncultured Lachnospiraceae bacterium | reverse complement strand
CGGTGCTGGACTATGCGTTTGCCGTGCTGCGTGCGGATATGGTCGTGGTCAGGATTCACCCTCAGAACAAAGCTTCGTTGGAGCTGGCCCGGAAGCTGGGACTAGCTGGTTTTTCTTTTTTATAATTTGATTGCGCGTTTTCTGACAATATTCATATCCGCATCCGTAATAAAAAGATTTTTTTCTTCATCTGTCAGGTCACATACTCTGCAGCCTTTATTACGGGCAAATTCGGTCAAACCCCGATAATCAATTTTGATATTCGGAATATCAGACTTAAAATAAGGGCCAGCTAAAGCAGATGTTTTATATGATTTCATCGGTCCATTCATAATCGTACACCTCCTTAATTTGTGCTCCATTGATTTCAGAAATAAATATCTGATATGGATGGAGCATGCATATGGGTTCTGCATTAAAAACATTACAATAATGTTCCATCAGTTTTTGATCAGCGGCAAATCCAGATATTGCTCCTTCGAAGCCGTAATCAAAAGAACGCTGTGCGGCTATGGCAAATAAATGTCCGCCGACACCCTCATATTTTTTCTCTGGAGTAAGTTCAAGGTTACGAACGCGGATGCCATGTTTTCGTCGGGCCGGACCGCCAGAAGGCCCTGAATGTCAACACTTCCATGAATGACTAAAGCATAGATTTCGTTCTCCTTGAGTAATTCATTCCAGTTTACATACCAACCATTTTTCTTGTTGTATTTTCGTAGGAAAGAAGCTCTCTTGATGCGAATTACTTCAGTATCAACAAGTTCTCCTGTTTTTTTATCTTTTAAACATGGAGTCATGGTATCAATCCATGCAGTTAACATGAGACCACTTCTTTTTTATTATGTTTCCATATAAACATTTTACAACAAAAGAGAAAGTATTTCAATGAAATTTTCAATTGATCTTCGGAAACTTGACAGATGAATAGAGAAAAAATTTCAGACATCAGATAATGTCAGAATAAAGGTGCGGTACCTCGACGAACGCCTCCTCTTGTGATATACTGGACAAAGTATTTTTACAAGAGGGGGCGTTTTTATGGGAGAACAGATGAAAAAGAAGGAATCCAAAAAGCATATCTGCCTCGGCATTCTCGCCCATGTCGACGCGGGAAAGACGACTTTGTCGGAGGCCCTGCTGTATCTTGGTGGAAGTATCCGCAAAATGGGGCGCGTGGATCACAAGGACGCGTTTCTTGACACGTTTGAGCTGGAACGTGCGCGTGGAATTACAATTTTCTCAAAACAGGCGCAGCTGACCTTTGGTGATATGGAACTTACGCTTCTCGACACGCCGGGGCATGTGGATTTTGCGGCGGAGATGGAACGCACGCTGCAGGTACTGGATTATGCGGTGCTGGTGGTCAGCGGTGCCGATGGAGTACAGGGGCATACGGAGACACTCTGGAAGCTGCTCGCGCAGTACAGGGTGCCGGTTTTTTTATTTGTGAATAAGATGGATCAGCCGGGAACGGACCGGCAGGCGCGGATGGAAGAGCTTGTTCGAAGGCTGGACGGGAACTGTATTGATTTCGGCGCTGATCCGGATTCGGAAGAGTTTCTTGAGAATCTCGCGATGTGTGACGAGGATGTGATGGAGCGTTATCTGGAGACGGGCGAGGTGACAGCGGAGGATACGGCGCGGATGATCCGGGAGAGAAAGGTGTTTCCATGCTTTTTCGGCTCCGCGCTGAAACTGACCGGCGTGGAGGAATTGATTGAGGGGCTGTCGAAGTACACGCTCAATCCGGTATACCCGGAAGAATTTGGAGCCAGAGTCTACAAGATTTCCCGTGATGAACAGGGGAAGCGCCTGACCCATATGAAGATTACGGGGGGCAGTCTGAAGGCGCGGATGGTGCTGACGAACCGTCTCCCGGAAGTGTCAGAAAAAGGAGACGAAATTTTAAATGCAGCAGGTAAAGCCGGGAAAACAGAAAGCGGAGGAATATCTGAAAGTCCGGCGATGAAAAACAGCGGACCTGCGGTACGGGAAATTCCGGAAGATCAAATCTGGGAGGAGAAGGCGGATCAGATCCGCATTTACTCCGGGACGAAATTTGAAGCGGTGCAGGAGGCGGCAGCCGGGACGGTCTGCGCTGTGACGGGACTTACGAAGACCTGGCCGGGACAGGGGCTTGGAATTGAGCGGGAGACGGTGCTGCCGGTGCTTTCGCCAGTGCTGACGTACCGCATCGATCTCCCGGAGGACTGCGACGTTCATGTGGCGCTGCAGAAGCTGCGCCAGCTTGAGGAGGAGGAACCGCAGCTTCATATTGTGTGGAACGAGCAGCTTGGAGAAATCCATGCGCAGGTGATGGGCGAGGTGCAGATCGAGATCCTGCAGAGTCTGATCCGTGACCGCTATGGAATGGAGGTCACGTTCGGGACCGGGAATATTGTGTATAAGGAGACGATCCGGGAGCCGGTCGAGGGCGCCGGGCATTTTGAGCCGCTGCGCCACTATGCGGAGGTGCATCTTCTGCTTGAGCCCGGAGAGCCGGGAAGCGGAATCCAGGTCGAGTCCGCCTGCAGTGTGGACGATCTGGATCTGAATTGGCAGAGGCTGGTGCTCACGCACCTGCTTGAGAAAGAGCATGTCGGAGTCCTTATCGGAGCGCCGCTGACGGATGTGCGGATCACGCTGACGGCGGGGCGTTCTCATTTGAAGCATACGGAGGGCGGCGACTTCCGTCAGGCTACTTACCGGGCGGTGCGTCAGGGACTGAAAAAGGCGGACAGTGTTCTTCTTGAACCGTTTTACGCGTTTCGGCTGGAGGTTCCTTCTGAGACGGTCGGCAGGGCGCTCTCGGATATCCAGCGGATGTACGGTTCCTTCGACTCTCCTGAGATTGAGGGAGATATGACGGTGCTGACGGGGAGCGCTCCTGTTTCTGAGATGCGCGGCTATCAGATGGAAGTCAGCGCGTACACGAAGGGACGCGGACGTCTGGCTTTTCGTTTGGAAGGGTACCGGCCATGCCACAATGCGGAGGAAATCATAGAAGAGACAGGCTACGATTCGGAGAGGGATCTGGAGAATCCGACCGGATCTGTCTTTTGTGCCCATGGTGCGGGATTCGTAGTGAGCTGGGACAAGGCTGATTCTTATATGCATGTCGAAAGCGGCGTGGAGTGGGTCGCGGAGGAAGACGGGAAAGAGAAGGCCGTTCTGCGGGGATCTTACCGAAATGCGGATTCCGGCCGTGATTTTTCCGGTGACACATCCGGTACGGAGATGATGTCGGATACAGGGGAATTATCTGGTAAAATGCCGGGAAAGGGAACACAGACCGGCAGAGGAGTGTTGTCCGGCGGAACATCGGACATGGAGATATCATTTGGAAGGGGAACTCAATCCGGAGTGGAAATGTCGTCCGGCGGAGCGCTGCCTCTGATGGGTATGCCGTCCGGTACAGCCTACGAGGACCGTTTTCACGATGAGGAGGAACTGAAAGCGATCTTTGCGCGGACTTACGGGACGTCTTCCGGAGAGTCAAGGATGGCGTGGAAACGCTCGAAAGGAAGCATCGCTTCGTCGGGAGGTTCATCGGGAAAGAGGTCCGGCGCTTCATCGGAGAAAAATTCCGGTGCGGCAGGGAACTTTCCCCGGACGGACAGCAGGTCCGGACAAAGCGGCGCCGGCGTGCCCGGCAGAACCGCGAAGAAAGCGGAGCCTGTGACGGAATATCTGCTGGTTGACGGATATAACATTATCTTTGCCTGGGATGAGCTGAAGGAACTTGCTGAGGCGGACATCGGGGCCGCGAGGACGAAACTGATGGATGTGCTGTGCAATTATCAGGGGTTTGCCGGATGCCGTCGGATTCTGGTGTTTGACGCGTACAAGGTGGAAGGCTTTACAGGAGAGGTTGTAAAATATCACAATATTTATGTTGTATATACAAAGGAAGCGGAGACGGCGGATCAGTACATCGAGAAGACTGTGCGCGAGATCGGGAAAAGGTATCATGTTACCGTGGCCACTTCCGACCGTCTTGAGCAGGTCATTATTCTGGGCGATGGGGCGAGAAGATTGTCTGCGTCGGATTTAAAAGAGGAGATTCTCTATATGAATGAACAGATCCGCCAGGCATACCGCAGCAGGCGGGAAAACAGCGGCAGGAATTATCTGTTTGACAGTCTTGACGAGGATCTGGCGCAGGATATGGAGGAAGTGCGGCTGGGCAGAAAGAAATTTAAATAAACGGGCCTGTTTCGGAGGGAATTTCTGCGCGGAAAAACCGGATTTGCTTAAAAAAACAAAGTGAAACAGCCGATAGGGGAGCTATCGGCTGTTTCGAGGGGAGTATAAATAATTAATAAGGGGTTTTGTAAAAAAAATTTTTGAAGGGTAAATTCTTTTTACAAGAGAGATTATAATATAACTTCCATAAAATTGCAACAGATTTTTTTCAAAAATGTTAAATTTTGGAGAACAGGATTAGGGAGCGTATATGAACCCTGTTAATTGTTAAAATTCCGTTAAACAGGAAACTCTGTATTGACAACGGAAATGTTTCGTGTTTGGATGTATGAGAAGAACAGACAACGGGAATTTTCTGACGGTTTTGATTTATGCAGAAGTGAATGGAGGAATTGGCCGATGCAGGGTTTATATGAACTGCTGAGCGAGTACAGCAGTCGGGATTACTATCCGTTCCATATGCCGGGGCATAAGCGGAATATCCGCTGTTTTCAGGATGCGTTTGCGATCGATATCACAGAGATCGACGGATTTGATAATCTTCATCATGCGGAAGGGATCCTTCTGGAGGCGGAGAAGAGAGCTGCGCGGCTGTATGGTGCGGAGGAGACACATTATCTTGTAAACGGGAGTACGGCAGGAATTCTGGCGGCAATATCGGCATGTTCGCGGCGCGGAGGCCGTATTTTAATGGCGAGAAACTGCCACAAATCCGCATATCACGCGGTGTTTCTGAATGGGCTGCATGTGGTATGGCTTTATCCGGACACGGATATGGTCCGGGGAATTTACGGGAGTGCTGATCCGGCGAAGGTGCGGACACTTCTGGAACAAAATCCCGGAGTGTCCGCTGTTTTTTTGACTTCTCCGACGTATGACGGAGTTGTGTCCGATATCCGGGAAATTGCTGCCGCGGCCCATGAACATGGGGCGGTTCTGATTGTCGATGAGGCGCATGGGGCGCATTTCGCAATGCATTCCTGTTTTCCTGAATCTGCGGTTTCATGCGGCGCGGACATTGTCATAAACAGTATTCACAAGACCATGCCGTCACTGACCCAGACGGCGCTGATCCATATCTGCGGTCCGCGCATAGACCGCGTCAGGCTGAGAAAATATCTTGGGATTTATCAGAGCAGCAGTCCGAGCTACGTCCTGATGGCGGGAATCGACTGCTGCGTCAATATGATGACGGAGCGCGGAGAAGAATTATTTGAACAGTTCTGCAGGCGGATCGATTCGGCGCGCGGCTGTCTGTCAAAAATGAAAAAACTGCATCTTGTCACAGGAACGGAGAAAGAGCTTTTCTGCTACAGATACGACCGGTCCAGGATTCTGATCTCGACGGAGAACTGTGAGATCGGGGGGCGGGAACTGTACCGGCGCCTTCTTGACCGGTATCATATCCAGGCAGAGATGGCAGCGGAACATTATGTGACGCTTCTTACTTCTGTCGCGGATACGCAGGAGGGATTTGACCGGCTGTGCAGGGCGCTGCTGGAGATCGACGCGGAGCTGTGCGCAGGTGATTTCGCCGGAGAAGAGCTGACGCAAGGGAGTGGAGCCATTCCGGAAGGTGAGAGAGAATCTGGCCCCACCGGAACCGGGACACAGTCAGGACATGAAACTGCGCAGGAAGGTGAAAGAGAATCTGGCCCCACCGGAACCGGGACACAGTCAGGACATGAAACTGCGCAGGAAGGCGAAAGAGAATCTGGCTCTGCCGGGACTGGGACACGGTCAGGACATGAAACTGCGCAGGAAGGCGAAAGAGAATCTGGCTCTGCCGGGACCGGGACACGGTCAGGACATGAAACTGCGCAGGAAGGCGAAAGAGAATCTGGCCCCATCGGGACCGGGACACGGTCAGGACATGAAACTGCGCAGGAAGGTGAAAAGGAATCCGGTTCCGCCGGGGAAATGCAGGATGTGAGGTCTGCTCCCGGGCTTCCGAATGAGGAAGTTCTGAATCTTGAGGAGGCGGAAAACAGCGAAAAGTACAGGATACTCCTCCGGGAAAGCGCAGGCCGCGTGTCGGGGGAATATATTTATCTCTATCCGCCCGGAATCCCGCTTCTGATTCCGGGAGAGCGGATCACACAGAAGCTTCTTGACCGGCTGGAAGATTTTCGCAGGCAGGGATTTGAACTGCAGGGGCTGGATGATTATTCAGGTGAGACGATCTTTGTGGTTTGTGAGGCAGAGCAGAAACAGCGATAAATGAGACGGCGAATGGTTTGGGAAGTGCGGGACATCATCAGGAACGGAGTGGAGAGGGTCTGAATCAGACCGGATTTTCCGGGAGCGTACAGACGGAGAACAGGAACGATGGGAAGAATATTTTATATAATGGGAAAGAGCGCATCCGGCAAGGACAGCATCTATGCGGAGCTTCTTTCCCGCCGGGAACTGGGGCTGAAGCCTTTTATCATTTATACGACGCGGCCGATTCGCGCTCATGAGACGGACGGCGTGGAATATCATTTTGTGGATGAGGCGCGCATGCGGCAGATGGAGGAGTCCGGTATCATTATTGAACGGCGGGTATATCATACGGTGCAGGGCCCCTGGTATTATTTTACGGCGGACGACGGGCAGATCCGCCTGGCGGACGGCAGCTATCTGGCAGTCGGCACGCTGGAATCTTACCAGAAGCTGCGCCGGTATTACGGAGAGGATAAAGTCGTTCCCATTTATATTGAAGTGGAGGACGGAGAACGTCTGGAGCGGGCGCTCTGCCGCGAACGCGGGGAGGATTCCCCGGATTATGAGGAGATGTGCCGCCGCTTTCTGGCGGACCAGAAAGATTTTTCAGAGAAAAATATCCGCGCGGCCGGTATTTCGCGCAGATTTTACAACCGTGTGCAGGAAAAATGCACAGAGGAAATCGCGGATTACGTGCTGCAGTTTACGCTGCCGCCGAACATGAGATGAGTTACGGTTCATTCCGTAACCAGCCATTTTTGTGTAACAGTGATTGGCAAGGAACAGCTTTTCATGCTGCTTAAATTATGATATACTGAAAAACAGGGGAACACCAGTTGTTGCTGGTCACGGAGTGAACAGTAACGTTGTTTCTCTCTCAGGGGAGTGAGCAATGACTGCTGTTTGCCCTGATATTTTTACGACAGAAAGCTGCTGTCCGTCTTGTATGTACAGCAGCGGCAGAAACAACAGAGGGAGGTGCATTGTTGTGACAGAGCTGAAAGATATTATCGGACGTGAACAGATCAAGCGTCAGCTGATGCATGTGATTGAGACCGGGAAGGTCGGACATGCCTATATGTTCAGCGGCGAGAAAGGGTGCGGGAAAAAGGCGCTGGCATCAGCATGGGCGATGGCGCTGCAATGTACAGGGCAGGGGAAGGTTCCCTGCGGCGAGTGCCATTCTTGCAGACAGGCAAAAAGCGGGAATCATCCCGATATCATCTATATTACCCATGAGAAGCCGGGAAGTATCGGGATTGACGATGTCCGGGAGCAGCTGGTCGGGGATGTGCAGATCCGCCCGTACAGCGGGAAATACAAGATTTATATTATTCCGGAAGCGGAAAAAATGACGGTTCAGGCGCAGAACGCGATTCTCAAGACGATCGAGGAACCGCCGGAATATGCCATTATCATTCTTCTGACGACGAACGAACAGCATTTTCTGGACACGATCCGTTCCAGATGCGTGATTCTGCCCATGAAGCCGGTTCCGGATAAACAGGTAAAGGAATATCTGATGGAGCATATGCAGATTCCGGATTATCAGGCGGATATCTGTGTGGCTTTTGCACAGGGAAATATCGGAAAGGCGATCCGCCTTGCCTCTTCGGAGGATTTCAACGCGATCAAATCCGCGGCAATGCATTTGATCCGGAACGCCGGGAAAATGGAATTCAGCGAGATTGTGGACGCGGTAAAAGGAATACAGGAATTTAAACTTTCCATACAGGATTATCTGGATATTCTTGCACTCTGGTACCGCGATATGGTATATTTTAAGGCTACAAGAGATGTGAACGCGATTGTGTTCAAGGATCAGATCCGGAATATTCAGGAGACGGTGAATATCTGCTCTTATGAGGGAGTGGAGGAAGTCATGAAGGCGATCGAGAGCGCCAAGGCGCGCCTCGACGCGAACGTAAATTTTGAACTGACGATGGAACTGCTGTTCCTCGTGATTAAGGAGAATATGCATGATTAGGATAGTTGGCGTAAGATTCAGAAATGCGGGTAAGGTGTATTACTTTGATCCGAGAGGATACAGGATCAGTCCGAAGGATCATGTGATTGTCGAGACAGCGCGCGGAGTAGAGTACGGGACTGTGGTAGGCGGTATCCGGGAAGTGGAGGACGAGAAAGTTGTTCAGCCTCTCAAGCCGGTCATACGCGTCGCAACGCCGGAGGACGACGAGCGGGAGCAGAAGAATCGTCTGCGCGAGAAGGATGCGATGGTGATCTGCCAGGAGAAAATCCAGAAGCACGGGCTTGAGATGAAGCTGATCGACGCGGAATATACGTTTGACAACAATAAGGTTCTGTTTTATTTCACGGCCGACGGAAGAATTGATTTCCGCGAGCTGGTGAAGGATCTGGCGGCGGTTTTCAAGATGAGGATCGAGCTGCGTCAGATCGGCGTCCGCGATGAGACGAAGATTCTTGGAGGCGTGGGAATCTGCGGCCGTCCTCTGTGCTGCCATACGTTCCTCTCCGAGTTTGCCCCGGTTTCGATTAAAATGGCGAAGGAGCAGAATCTGTCCCTGAATCCCACAAAGATTTCCGGCGTCTGCGGCCGTCTGATGTGCTGCCTCAAAAATGAGGAAGAGACCTACGAGTATCTAAACAGCCGTCTGCCGAATGTGGGCGAGCAGGTGACGACTGTGGGCGGCGTCAGGGGCGAGGTGCACAGTGTGAATGTGCTTCGCCAGAAGGTGCGTCTTCTGGTCGATGTGAACGATGAGAAGGAGCTGCAGGAGTATGATGTCAGGGATCTGAGATTCCGGCCGAAACGCCGCAAGGACAAAGGAAAAGGCAAAGAGCGGGAGAAAGACGCCGCGCTGGAGAAGGAACTGAAACAGCTGGAGGCTCTGGAGAGGAAAGAAGGGAAGTCGAGACTGGATGACAATTGAGCTGAAAGAGGGAGAACGCCTGGATGATCTTCAGAGGAACGGGTACAGGATTATACAGAGGGAAGGAAAATTCCGCTTTGGCATGGATGCTGTTCTTCTGTCAGGATTTGTCCAGGTGAAGCCGCGAGAGACAGTGCTTGATCTCGGCACGGGAACGGGGATTATCCCGATCCTGCTTGAGGCAAAGACACAGGGCCGGCATTTTACCGGGCTTGAGATTTTTCCCGCGAGCGTCGACATGGCCAGACGCAGCGTTGTGCTGAATGGTCTTGAAGAGCGGGTTGCAATTGTCCAGGGAGATATTAAAGAGGCCGGAAGTCTGTTTGCTCCGGCTTCTTTTGATGTCATTACATCGAATCCGCCGTACATGACAGGACAGCATGGGCTGACAAATCCCGATCTGGAAAAAGC
Organism: uncultured Lachnospiraceae bacterium; assembly: GCA_947626965.1. Taxonomy (GTDB): domain Bacteria; phylum Bacillota; class Clostridia; order Lachnospirales; family Lachnospiraceae; genus Choladousia. Next base: position 24,072 of record CANQUH010000020.1, on the reverse strand, counting down.
GGCGGCGCGGCATGAGCTGCTGTGCACGCTGGAGGATGTAGTGAAAGCGGCGGCGAAGCTGGTGCGCACAGGCGGAAGATTTTACATGGTGCACAGGCCGTTCCGGCTGGCGGAGATCATACGGACACTGTCACAGTACAAAATGGAGCCGAAGCGGATGCGGATGGTGCATCCGTTTGCGGACCGGGAGCCGAATATGGTGCTGATCGAGTCGGTGCGCGGCGGCAGACCGAGGATGACGGTGGAACGGCCGCTAATCGTATTCGAGGAACCGGGGAAGTATACGGCGGAGATTCAAAATTTGTATGGTTTTTGATGAGAGAGTCCGGATTCCGCGCAAAGTCAGGGGGAAACTGCAGTTCACATCCCCGCTGAATTTCGAGGAGATTCTCGCACATTCTGCGTGGGAAGTGAGCAGTAAGACATGCAGACATGTTTGTTGGCGAACGCTGCGGACAACCATGAAATGATCAGAGAGAATTTCATGGGCTGCGCGGGTATCTGGAGAAAGGGGACAGATTATGGAGCAGGGCAGACTGTATCTCTGCGCGACGCCGATCGGAAATCTTGAGGATATCACGTTCCGGGTCGTGCGGATTTTGAAGGAGGCGGATCTGATCGCGGCGGAGGATACGCGCAACAGCATAAAGCTGCTGAATCATTTTGAGATAAAGACGCCGCTCACGAGCTATCATGAGTACAACCGGATCGAGAAGGCGCATGTCCTGATACAGAAGATGCGCGAGGGGAAGAATGTGGCTCTGATCACGGATGCCGGGACGCCGGGGATCTCGGATCCCGGAGAAGATCTGGTGCGGCTCTGCATGGAGGCGGGGATTGAGGTGACTTCGCTGCCGGGAGCCTGCGCCTGTGTGACCGCGCTCACGCTGTCCGGTCTGCCGACGAGGCGTTTCTGTTTCGAGGCGTTTCTTCCGCAGGAGAAAAAGGAGAAGCAGGAAATCCTGGAAGAACTGAAAGAAGAAACGAGGACGGTCATTTTGTACGAGGCGCCGCACCGTCTGAAAAAGACGCTGCAGGAGCTGTACGGGGCGCTCGGAGAGCGGAGGATTACGATCTGCCGGGAACTGACGAAGAAGCATGAGACGGTTTTTGCGTCGACGCTGTCGGAAGCGCTCGCCTTTTATGAGCAGAACGAGCCCAGGGGCGAGTGTGTGATCGTGATGGAGGGGCGCAGCCGTCAGGAGCTCCGCCGCGAGGAGCAGAAAAAGTGGGAGGAGCTGAGCGTGCAGGAGCATGTGGAACACTATGAGGCGCTTGGCATGGACCGGAAGGAGGCAATGAAGCAGGCGGCGAAGGACCGCGGTGTTTCCAAACGGGAGATTTATGCATATTTAACAAAATAGTTGGTTTCTTATGACCAGCGATTGACATAGATGTTATCCGCATGTTATAGTGAAAATGTAATAACTGGATACTTTTGCCGAAGGAAGGTGGACAAATGGCAACTTTGAAGGATGTCGCCCGCAGATCAGGTCTGACTGTCGGAACTGTCTCAAGAGTCCTGAACAACAGAGGATATATCAGTGAACAGACACGTCAGAGGGTGTACGACGTGATGAAAGAGCTGGATTACCAGCCAAATGAGATGGCGAGATCCCTTTCAAAAAAGAGAAGCAATACGATCGGCGTCATCGTCCCGCATGTTGTGCACCCGTATTTTGCCAAGCTCATCGGAAGTCTTGAGCAGGCAGCATATGACCGCAAATATAAGATTCTTCTGTTCAATTCCCAGGGGAAGGATGAGAAGGAAGAGGAATATATTGAGATGTGCAAGAGCAACCGTGTTGCGGGGGTGATTCTGTGCAGCGATACCTTCCAGACGGACAAGTTCCGGAATCTGAGATTTCCTCTGATTACGATCGAGCGCTTTCTCGATGAGGGAACAGCCGGAATTGAGTGCGATAACTACCGGGGAGGCGTGCTGGCGGCGGAGCATCTGATTGCGAAAGGGTGTACCAGCCTTCTCCATATCGGAGGCATCAGAAATCACCGCAAGCCTGCGGACGAGAGGAAAGAGGGCTTTGAGGATGTCTGCAAAAGAGAGCATATAAAGTATGCGTCGGTAGAATCTTCGCAGTTCATTTATGATGAGATGGATTATTATTCCAGTATTGACCGTATGCTGGACGAATATCCGGGGACGGACGGCGTATTTGCGAGCTCGGATGTGATTGCGGCGCAGGTTCTTCAGGTGTGTGCCAGAAGAGGGCTTCGCGTTCCGGAGCAGATGAAGGTGATCGGGTATGACGATGTGAACGTGGCATCCCTCACGACTCCGGATATCACGACGATCCGGCAGCCGGTAAAGGAGATGGCGGAGACGGCAATCGCGATGATCGACCGTGTGGCCGGCGGAGAGATGGTTCCGTCGCGGAGCTTGTTTCCGGTGACGTTGGTGGAGCGCGGAAGCACCTGAGATGTTTTCGTCAAAACCCCATGGTTTTTTGCAAAAGCGGTATTCCGGTATGGAAAAGTGTGAAAAATGCAGGGCGTTGGTATGTGAAACGGTTAACCTATAAAAATACAAGGGAAAACATACAGCAGGTTATACAAGACCTGCTGTATGTTTTTGTCGGAGATGTAGTAAATTAGCAAAGAAATACGTGGTTAACATGACAGGTTTTTCATGAAACCATCTTGAAAATATCAAATTATATAACAAGCAGTAATCATAAAAATTTTGATTTAATAATAAAAATATTTCAAAAGTATATCAATAAAATATTAAAAATAACCAAAAATGAAAGGCATAATTCGTTGATATGTACTAAAAATGAAGAAAAAATCAAAAAATAAATGATAAGTGGTTGACATGTAAAAATATCATATGTTAGTATGTAAAACGAACTGAAAAATATAATTAAAGGAGGAAAAGGTAACATGAGAAAGAGGATTTCTTTAGCAATGGCAGCAGCGATGGCACTGTCCGTATCTGCTGTGGGATCCATGCCGGTCATGGCGGCTGACGTTTCCATCACAATCTTCAACTCAAAGATGGAAATTCAGAGCCAGATGGAGGAGATGGCTGCGGAATACTCAGAGGCTAAGGGCGTAGACGTTGAGGTTTACTATTCAAACGACACGGTAGCGGCTCATCTGGGAACAAGATACGCATCCAACGATCCATACACGATCTCCATGGTTGACGCGAAAGATATCTATTCACTCGGCGCAGAGCATGCAGTAGATCTGTCAGGCGAGCAGTGGGTTGAGGACACGACCGAGGAAATCGCGATTGACGGCGCGGTTTACGGATTCCCGGTATGTGTGGAAGCCCGTGGTCTGATCTACAATGCTGACGCGATCGAAGCAATCACAGGCGAGACTTTCGATCCGACCGCTTACGCGACGCTGGATTCCTTCAAGGAACTGCTTGCGACGCTGGTAGAGGGCGGCATGGAGTCTCCGGTTGCCATCATGAAAGAGGACTGGTCTCTGGCTGGACACTTCCTTGCTGAGGTTTATGAGGAGCAGGAAGATGTCGACGCGTTCATCACTTCTCTTCATGAAGGTTCTGCTGACCTGATCAACAACGCGAAGTTCAACGCGAAGATGGACTACTTCGACACCATGATGGAGAACAACTACGCGAAGGATTCCGCAATCGCTGCAGAGCGTGAGGTCAGCGAGATGATGCTGGCAGAAGGACAGGTTGCGTTCATGTTCGGCGGCAACTGGGACTGGGCAGTCATCAACGCTTATGACTACAGCGAGAACATGGGAATCATGCCGGTTCCGCAGAACACCGAGGACGGCACGAACACCAAGCTTGAGGGCGGCGGCTCCAAGTATTTCTTCATCGACAACTCCGAGAATACGTCCGAGGAGCAGGTACAGGCAGCGAAGGATTTCCTGAACTGGCTGGTATATGAGGAAGACGGACAGGATTTCATCGTCAACAAGTGCGCGCTTGTTCCGGCTTACTCAAACATCACTCTGGAAGTTGCTGATCCGCTCGGCGCATCCGTTAAGGGCTTTGCTGACGCAGGCAACCTGATCCCGAACTACAACTATCTGCCGGATGATCACTATTCAATCTGCGGCGGATTCATGCAGAAATATCTTGCAGGACAGTCAGACCGTGAGACTCTTGCATCTGAGATCGAGGGCTACTGGTCATCCACGACTCCTGTAGAGCACTAAGAGTTTTTGAAAAGGATTAAGGATATATCATAAAAGGGAGCCGGCTTTATGCCGGCCCCCCTGTGACACAGCCATATGCTTTGCGCGTAAGAAGAGGCTATGGCTGTTTTTTTACCTTGTGAACATCATTGAGGGGGAAAAGAAAGTATGAAGAAAAATACCATGTCATACAAAACAAGCCAGTTCCTCATGTTCGCGGGACCGGCGGCCGTCCTGTTCATCGGCGTCGTCGTTTTCCCGTTTATTTACGGCTTGTATCTGACATTCACCAGCTGGGACGGCGTTTCCAGAGAGAAGCCGTTCGCAGGACTTGCCAATTATATCGCAGCTTTCCAGGACGGAGCATACTGGCAGGCGCTTGGCAGAACGATGATTTATTCCGTCATCGCAGTTATCTTTGTTAACGTAGTCGCATTTCTTCTGGCATACCTTGTAACGAGCGGAATCAAGGGACAGAACTTCTTCCGCGCCGGATTCTTCATCCCGAACCTGATCGGCGGTATCGTTCTTGGTTATGTCTGGAAATTCGTATTCAACCGCGCGCTTGTCTCCATCGGCACAGCGATCGGTTCAGGAGCTCTTTCCACATCATGGCTGGCAACAACCAACGGCGCGATGGCCTGCCTGATCATCGTTTCCGTATGGCAGTACGCGGGCTACATGATGCTGATCTATGTGGCGGGCTTCATGAGTGTTTCCAAGAGCCTTATGGAAGCGGCTCAGATTGACGGCTGCACGCAGTCCCAGTCTACCTGGTACGTGACGGTTCCTCTTATGAGAGCTTCTTTCGTACAGTGTCTGTTCCTCACGATCACACGCTGCTTCATGGTTTATGATGTAAACCTTTCATTGACAAACGGCGAGCCGTTCGGATCATCCGTCATGGCGGCTATGCACGTGTACAATTCCGCGTTTACATATAGAAGATACGGCGCAGGCCAGGCAGAGGCCCTGATCCTGTTCATCGTATGTGCGATCGTAGGCGTAACTCAGGTTTATGTAGGTAAGAAAGGGGAGGTGGCAGCATAATGGATGCAAATGCAAAAGCGGCTCGCAAGAAAAAAATTTCGCATGCGGTCATGTGGATCGTACTGCTCCTTGTATTTATTATTTTCGTCTTCCCGTTCATCCTGGTAATTATCAACGTGTTTAAGAACAAGGCGGATATCACCATGAACCCGATGGCAATCATCGGCGCGCATGGATTTACGATTGAGAACTTCCCGCAGGCGATGGAGAAGATGAATTTCTGGGTAGTATTCGGAAACTCTCTGATCGTCACGGTGACTTCCACAATCCTTACCCTGCTGGTTTCCTCCATGGCGGCATTCGTGATCGTGCGTAACAACTGGAAAGCCTGCACGCTGCTGTTTTCCGGTATGATCGCTTCCATGGTTATCCCGTTCCAGGTACTGATGATCCCGCTCGTATCTCTGTATGGCGGTATCTTCAACGTGCTGAACCACAGAGTAACTCTGATTCTGATGCATACAGGTTTCTCTGTATCGATGGCGGCATTCATGTTCCACGGGGCAATCCACACGAACATCCCGCTTGAACTTGAGGAAGCAGCTCTGATCGACGGATGCTCAAGATGGCAGACCTGGTGGAAGGTTGTCTTCCCGCTGCTGAAACCGACCGTGGCAACCGTTGCGATTATCGACGCGATGGCATTCTGGAACGACTACCTCCTTCCGAGCCTTGTACTTGGCCGTAAGGAACTGTACACGATCCCGATCGCTACGCAGGCATTCTACGGAACCTATTCAACGGATATGGGCCTTGTCATGGCGGCTCTGCTGCTCGCAATGCTACCGATTCTGATCCTGTATCTGTTCCTGCAGCGCTACATCGTTGAGGGAGTTACCTCCGGAGCTGTTAAGGGCTGATGATCGGATCCGGACAATATAAAAAATTATACAGGTGATTCTGTTGTGTGCGGAGGAAATGCGTGTTGCATTTCCTCCGCATCTTTTGTAAAATGAACAGGAGAAAAGCAGCTGCTTTTTTGAGTATGAGCAGGAGAAGGGAAAAGCAGTACGCCAAAAGGAGAAAAAAGACATGGAATTTGAGATCAGAAGAGCGCTGCCTGCCGATATTCCGGGGATCATGCGCATCATGGAAGCGGCGGCCAACCCGGAACATCCGGACTGGTATATTCAGGACGACGAGCCGTATATGCGGAAACGTGTATCAGAGGACGGAAGATCGACGAAGGATGGGTTTACGCTGGTCGCGCAGGCTCCTGACGGTGAGATTGCGGGTTATTTTGTCGTGACTTATCCCGATCCGGAGAAAAATCTGGGGCATTTTCTGTCCTATTCTCCGGAACAGATCGCGCGGGCAGTCATGATGGATACGGCGTCGGTCGGGGCGAAATACCGCGGGTACGGGCTCCAGAGGAGAATGGCGGAGGCCGCGGAGGATGAGGTTGTTGCTGAACGGAAAGAGGTGAAATATCTTCTCTGCATGGTTCATCCGGAGAATGTGTACAGTCTGTCGAACATGCAGGAGCGGGGATATGAGGTCAGGAAAGAAGCGATCTATCATGGCCGGTGGAGATATGTGCTGGAGAAGGTGCTTCAGAAAAGTTTGCAGGATAATTAATCAGGGCCGCAGAGAGAGAACTTCGCACAGTGTGTTTCGGCCGGATGAAAAAATGGGAAGACAGGTAAAGATTGAGGGAATAAGAGATGAAAGAATGGGAAGCGAAATTTGATGAAAATACGCTGGAGCGCGGAAAGACGGCATGCAGGAACAGGCGCGTGATGAATTTAAAGCAGGACGGGGATGTTTTCCGCGCGGGGGTACTTTCAAGAACGAGATCGGAAGTAACGATCAAAATGCGCGACGGCAGCCCTGTGCAGATGTCCTGTTCCTGTCCGGTACCGAAGAGCGGCAGGAACTGTGAGCACATGGCGGCCGTTCTTTATGCGATCGAAATGCTGAACAATCCCGAGGAGCAGGAGCCGGCGGAGAAAGAAACAATCGAGGAACAGCGCCGGGATGAGGGGACTCCGGAGAAGAAAACAAGAAACGCCGGAAGGAAAAAAACAGCAGGGAGAACAGCTGCGGAAGAAATGCCGGATGGCAAAGAGATGGGAACAGAGGCGGAGCCAGAAGAAACGAGAGCTGCAGAAACGGTACAGAACAAAAAGAAAACCGGAGCAAGGGGTCGGAAGAAAATAACGGAAGCAACGGCAGAGGTTCAAAAGGAAGAGAAAGTCTCTGCGGCCGGGACACAGCAGGAAGAGGACGCATCCTCCGTCCAGAAAAAGCCCCGCAAGAAAAGAATGACGAAGGCGGAGAAACTTCTCCTGGAACAGCAGAAAGCAGAAGAAGAGCAGAAACGCCGGGAAGAGGAGCAGGCTGCTCTGGAAGAACAACGCAAAGAACTGGAAAAGGCAAAAAAAGAGACGGAAGAATTTCTCCGTCAGGAGCAGGAGCGTCAGGAAAAGCGCGACGCCCGAAAGAAGAGAAAGGAAGAGAAAGCGCGCCGGGAAGAGGAGCGCAGGCAGAAAGCGGAGGAAGCGAGAAACAAAGAGTACGAGAAGCTGCGCGCGGAAGAAAAGAAGCGCGAGGAAATAAAGAAACAGCAGGAACTTGAAGAGCAGAGAAGGGCGGAAAAACGGCGTATGGAGCAGGAAGCCGCCAGGCTGGCGGATGAGCGCCGCCGCATGGAAGAAAAACAGGCTCGGAAGAAAAATGTCCGCAGTGCGGCCTGGACAGATGAAAACAGCGATCGGCAGGAAACTGAGCGGAAGAGGCTGAACGATTATCTGGATGAGGATCAGCTGAATGCTCTGGGACAAAGCCGGAAAAACTGGTATTCCGGCGAAAAGAATCCGGAGGAGTGGGAGTCAGGGAAGCGAAATATGGATAACTGGTATGAAGACGACTGGGATGTGGAGGGAGACCGGGGCAAAGAAGACTGGCCGGTGGAAGCTCCGTGGGACGAAGATGATGACTGGAACGTCCAGATGGAAAAAGAAATGCAGGAATGGATGCGCAGGCAGAAAATAAGGGAAGAAAATGCGCGCATTTGGCAGACCAGAAAGAAGGAGTTTTCTGAGATACCAAATCTGAGAGAAGAAGATACGGATCTGGAGGATGCGGACCGCAGGATCCGCGCGCTTGAAAAGTATGCTTATTTTAAAGGAAGAAAGATCCGGGGGTCTGTGAAAATTTCCAAAGATGTACAGAACAGGGGAATGAATCTTCTCATGCAGGGAAAGATTCTGCTGAATGAAATTACATCCGGACATGAGAGAAATTCCGGGGAAGTACTCGGGCAAATGAACGCAATCGGTGAGGAAGGCAGCCGGGAATTTGCCATGGAGCTGATTTTTTCGCAGACAGAGGTCAGAAGGATTACCTGCGGATGCACAAAATGCCGCGGCGAATATTACACCTGGAATCCGAAAAGCATCAGCTGTCCGTATAAAGCGGGGCTTCTGGTATTTATGGAAGAATATCTGAAAGAGCATTCGATCGGGGATGCGACGGATCAGAATGGCCTGGTGTTCCTGAGCGCTTTTAACAGGAAGCATGAGAGCGAAGTGATAGCGGATACAGCATCCGGCAAGATGAATCTTCGCCTGGAACCAAGACTGATCCGGAACGACGGAAAGCTGACTTTGTCGTTCCGCGTCGGCGAGAGCAGGATGTACGTAGTGAAAAAGCTGGATGAATTCTGTCAGAATGTGAAGAATTCGGCGACCGCAATGTACGGCGTGACTACGAAAATCAATCATAATATTGATAATTTCACAGAAAGCGGGAAAGAATGGATCCGTTTTATCAATCAGATTGTGCGCGAGGAACAGGAATTTACGCAGAGACTTGTCGATTCCTGGAATTATTATTATGGGATGAGACGCCTGGAAAGCGGGTCTTCGCTGAATCTATATGGATGGCGGCTGGATGAGTTTTACGCGAGGCTGCAGAACGGGCCGGTGGAATTTGAGGACAAGGATGCTCCGGATAAAAAGAAGAAGATGCTGACAGCCATGGACGCAAATCCCAAAGTGACCATGGAGATCACAGCGGATGAGGATTCAAAAGGGGGAAAAGAATTTCATGGAATCTGTGTAAAGGGGACGATTCCCCAGCTGTATGAGGGGACAGATTCGATGTATTTTATCAACGGAGACTATTTCAGCCGGGTGGACAGGAAATTCACAGAAAGGATCGGGCCCCTGACAAGACTTGCCTCTGAGGATGAATTTCTCTTTCGGCTGGGAAGAAATCATATGGCGCAGTTCTATTATGACCTGCTTCCGCAGCTTGAGGATATCATCGATGTCACGGAGACCGAACCGGAGAAATTCCGCTCTTACCTGCCGCCTCAGGTGAGTTTCCTCTTTTATTTGGACGCGGAAGACGGCGATATGACCTGCCGGGCCTACGCACGGTACGGGAAAAAGGAATTCTCTGTGTTTGATACAGCGGCCCGTGACCGTGAGGCAGCCCCTTTCCGGGATGTTGCAAAGGAGAATGAAATATTGTTTCTGGCGTCGCAGTGGTTTCCGGAAATAGACTGGGACAGAGACGAACTGTTCTGCGGCGGGGATGAGCAGAGGATGTATCTGGTGCTTGAGAGCGGTGTGGAGCAGCTGATGGAGCTCGGCGAAGTGCACTGCACGAAACGTTTTCTGAGCCGCCGCGTGATTAATCGCGTAAAGGTGTCGGTAGGCGTTTCGGTCGCGGGCGGAATGCTGGATCTTGAGGTTGCGACCGACGATGTTCCGCAGAGTGAGCTACTGGATATTCTGAAGAGCTACAGGCTCAAGAAGAAATATTACCGGCTGAAGAACGGGGATTTCGTGAATCTCGAGGAACAGAATCTTCAGATGCTTGCTGAACTCATGGATTCCATGCATTTAAAGCCGAAGGAGCTCATACAGGGAAGAATGCATCTTCCGATGTTTCGTACACTCTATCTTGACCGGATGCTGGAGGAAAATGAGGACATTTACAGCCGCCGTGACAGTCACTTCCGCGAGATCATCAAGGGTTTTAAGACCGTGAAAGACGCAGACTACGAAGAGCCGGAGAGTCTGTCCGGAATCATGCGGAAATATCAGAAGGACGGCTTCAAGTGGCTGAGGACGCTGGAAACGTGGAAGTTCGGCGGCATCCTGGCCGACGATATGGGCCTTGGAAAGACGCTGCAGATCATAGCGGTGCTGCTGGCCGCGAAGCAGGAGCAGCAGGAAATTTCGGCAAGAATGCGGCCGGCGGAAGATCCGGGTCAAACGGAGACCTCAGGGCAGCAGAAGATTTCGGCAGGAACGCGGTCGGCGGAAGATCCTGGCCAGACGGAGGCCGTAGGACAGCAGGAAGTTTCGGCTCAGGGAGAGGAAGCGGAACGAAAGAAAAATTCAGCCAGAATCAGGAAATCGAAGAAAAAAGAGGGACCAGATCAGGCAGAACCTTCCGGACAGGAGGAAAGCACAAAGCAGGGAGAAATTTCAGTCAGGGCAGAGACCTCAGGGCAGCAGGAATTTTCGGTCATGGTGAGGAATACAGACCAGGAGAGAATTACGGAATGGGCAGAGCATGACGTCTCCCTCGTGGTAGCGCCCGCCTCCCTCGTATTCAATTGGGGGGAGGAATTCCGCCGGTTTGCGCCGGAGCTTTCCGTTGTGCTGGTCACAGGGACGCAGGAAGAACGGCATGCCAGGATTGAGCGCTGGCAGGAAGCGGACGTGCTGGTGACCTCCTACGATCTGCTCAAGCGCGATATCGCATACTATGAGGATAAGCTGTTCCGTTATGAGATCATCGACGAGGCGCAGTACATAAAGAATCACACGACGGCGGCCGCGAAAGCGGTGAAAGTGATAAACAGCCAAATCCGGTTCGCGCTGACGGGCACGCCGATCGAGAACCGGCTCAGCGAGCTCTGGAGCATCTTTGACTATCTTATGCCGGGCTTTCTGTACGGGTACGATGTGTTCCGGAAGGAACTGGAAATTCCGATCGTGAAGAGTAATGACGAAGAGGCCACAAAACGGCTCCAGAAGATGGTGAATCCGTTTATTCTGCGCAGGCTGAAAGGCGATGTGCTGCGGGATCTGCCGGAGAAGCTTGAGGAGATCCGCTATGTGAAGTTTGGAAGCGCGCAGCAGAAGCTCTATGACGGTCAGGTGGTTCACATGAAGCAGAGTCTTGCTTCGCAGAGCGACGATGAGTTCAGCCGCAATAAGATACAGATTCTCGCGGAGCTGACCAGGCTGCGCCAGATCTGCTGTGCGCCGCAGCTCTGTTTTGAGGATTATCATGGAGATGCGGCCAAGGTGGAGGCCTGTGTGGAACTGGTGCAGAGCGCAATCGACGGGGAGCACCGGGTGCTGCTGTTCTCTCAGTTCACGTCCATGCTGGATATGCTGAAGGAGCGCTTCGACAACGCGAAGATTCCGTATTTTACGATCACCGGGAGCACACCCAAATCAAAACGTCTGCAGCTGGTGAAGGAGTTCAACGAAGGAACCGTGCCTCTGTTTCTGATCTCGCTGAAGGCCGGCGGAGTCGGACTGAATCTGACCGGCGCGGATGTGGTCATCCACTATGATCCGTGGTGGAATCAGGCGGTTCAGAATCAGGCGACCGACCGCGCGCATCGTATCGGGCAGACGAAGAAGGTGACAGTTTACAAACTTCTCGTAAAAAATTCGATCGAGGAAAAAATTCAGAAGCTGCAGGAAGAAAAAGGAGATCTGGCCGAGCAGATCATCGGCGGTGAGACCGGGCAGCTCGGCAGTATGAGCAGAGAGGAGCTGCTGGCGCTGCTGTAGTTGGTTGTGAAAAATCATAAGTAATCATACATAACAAAACCACCCTGAACTTGAACGAGATGGGTGGTTTTGTCATCCAACCAGGTCAACCACCTTGAGGACGGCTGCCCTTTTGTATATTCAATATATCATATCTTCATAAAAAATCAAATCAAAAAGCAGAAAGATCTCAAAAAATAGTTGAAATGTGATGTTAAAAATGATACATTAGTAACGTGGCGTAAGCCATAGGAAAGTACCCAGGACGGGGTGGCAGCCTCCCAACGCTTAATGACCGGCTTGCCGGAATACATAGGAAGGGAGGTGGCGTTATATGACAGCTTTTGAAATCATTTCGATTTTCATTGGCATATTAACTTTGTTATGTGCCTTTGGCAGCTTAATTGTAGCGTTGCTTGCCTTTCTCTACAAGGGAAAGGGAAAGCGAAAATAAAAGTGCCTATCCTGTCTGCAACACAGGATAGGCGGTGTCCGTGAGGACATTGTCTTGATTGGGAGCATCCACTTTGGAGTGGGTGCTTTCCTTTTCTGCTGTTACTATACCACATTTTCTACATATATTCAACTAAAATTTTTATGGCTCTTGACATCTGTGTCTTGTCAATAGTTATGCGACAAATTTTTTTAAATTTTATGCCAGTCTCCGCAGTTCTTCTTCAAACATCTGTTCTGCTGTTTTATGGTCGAATATCCCCCTTGGATAGTTGTTAATCCAATTTTCAATATATTCAATATCTGCATCCGTTCTATCGTCAAAGTCTGTTCCTTTCGGTATGTGCCTGCGTATGAGTCTATTGTTGTTCTCATTGCTGCCACGTTCCCAGCTGCTGTACGGGTGGCAGTAGAAAACAAACGTGCGCTTCCCCTCTCCCAGCGCTGATTTTTCCATCCCCTCATAATTTGAAAATTCAACCCCGTTGTCTACAGTGATACTTCTAAAAACCTTCTTAAACATGCTTCCCCATTTCCGTTCCAACCGGTCCAGCGCTTCTACTACAGAACCCGCGCCCTGGTCCTTCATTTTTAAAATAATTTCGTCCCTGGTCTTTCTTTCCGTCAGGACCAGCATACATGACTTTGTTTCTCCCCTCTTGCCCTTTACAGTGTCCATTTCCCAATGGCCGAAAATCCCCCTGTCTTCTGCTTCTTCCGGTCTTCTTTCTATACTCTCTCCTGCGCTGTCTCTTTTCCTTACTCTTACCCGTTTGTTATGTTCTTTTCTGTTCCCCTTGATCGGCAAATCCTTGTTTGTAAGTTTCAAAAATATTCCGCTGTCAATATATCTGTACAGCGTTCTGACACTGATTGAAGTTTTAAACTTCTTTTCCCCTTTTTCTATCGTGGCAAGCGCGGCTTCCGGGCTGTACTTGCCGTTCACAATTTTATCTTCTATATATTCTGCCAACTCTCTATCATTTCCTATTTTTAATGACCGCCCCTTTGCCTGCGTATTCCAGTCATGTTTCTGCTGCCCCAGATCACTGCTGTACCTTTCTTCTTCCGTCAGATCGGACAGCGTGTGCATATACTTTCCCCTGTCGTATTCTCTGTAAATCGTGCTTCTGTGTACTCCCAGATAGTCTGCCACTTCCCGCTTTGAATGCCCACTATTCAACATTGTTTCCATTTTTATTCTGTCGTCCCTTGTCATATGTCTTCCTTTATTCATTCCCTTTTCCCCTTTCATCCGGCTGTATTCCGCAATTTTCTTTCAAAAATATTGTCGAATAACTATTGACAGTACCCCCCCCGCTGTATATTGAGCTTGTGCGGTACTTATTCCGGAACGTTATTTGAAAGGGGGTTAATTATGAACTTTGGGAACTGGGAAGAAAGCATTCACACTGATTATGAGCAAATCAAACGCATTGCGTTTTCTCAACGCATCACTTCTGACAATGTTATTGTAAATACCGACAAGCAAAAAGCTACTATAACAGGTCGTGACGGCACATATAATGTAACACTTGACAGCTGCACTTGTTACGATTTTGAAAGCCGTCATCTTCCCTGCAAACACATTTACAGACTTGCCTCTGAACTTGGTATGCTTGATGAGCTTCCAAAAATAAACAGGAAAGCTGCAAAATCATTTAAAGATAATGTACAAAATGACATAGATCATTATAAGGAACTTTATTTGAACGGCGCTATTTCTATTGAAAAATTCAATAAGATCGTGAACGCGCTGCTTTCAAAATAATTTGCGGGTTTCCTGTTATTTCCCTGTCGGTATTGCTATAATCATATTGCAGGCGGTATGTTGTATCTGGTATGATATACGTTGCGCAGCCCTGGAAGCGTTCCCAGCACTTCCGGGGCATTTCACATAAAATCGGAAAGTCCAGCAGCCCTTTTCCTGCTGCTGAACTTTAAAAATTCCTTCCGCATATTGACTTTTCTTCCCCGCTCTGCTATTGTTTTAATAACAGACGGGGGCTTTGGTGGCAAGTCCGCCGCCCCTCTGTTTTCCCCAGTCCTGCTTTTACGCTAGCAGGGCTTTTACTTTTTCTACTGCTTCTTCAAGCGTTTTCCCGTTTGCCTTGCATTCATTAAGGATTTCCAAAATCTTTCTTGTCTGGTTTTCCTCTGCAAGCATTCTTATCATTTCGCTTGTGTTCATTTCGTCTTCCATGTTTTCTCCTTTCTCTTGCCAGATTCATTAAGGAATTGCTTCCTTAACTATCTATATTATACTTCCGTAAGTATATTTTGTCAAGTGTTTTTCCGTTTTTAATAATACTTTTCCCCTCTGCTGTGCTTTCTTTCACTTTACTGTCTTTTCTGCACCTTTCAGAGAAATCACAAAATTCTTCATCACAAATCATTGAACCATATTGTAACTGCCCATTTTCTCTGAACATATCCCCGTAACATTCCGGCGCGTTCTCTGGCTTTTTCGTTTCTCTTGATATGTTGTTCAGCTTTCTTCTTGCTTCTCCCATGCCATTTCCTCCCCGGTTTCCCGCAGGTATCTTTCCTTTATTGCCTGTTCAACATACGCATTGAAAGACTGCCCCTGCTGCTTTGCCGCTTCCTTCACCTTTGCTTTCATCCCTTTGGGCAACGCAAGTTCACCGCGGTCATACTTTTTATCACGCAGTTTATTCTTCGCTGCCGTTGCCGCCGGTCCGCGTGGTGTTGGATATACACCGCCGCCCCTGTTCCGCTCTGCCGCGTTCTGCTGTTCCATTTTCCTTACCTCCCATTTTTATGATTTCAGATTATAACATGCTTTCAACAATTACGGAAGTATAAATATTCCACAAATATACTTCCGTAACTTTGTTTATTTTGCCTATTGAAAATATACTTCCGTAAGTATAGAATAACATTATCAAAAACAAACGGGGGTAATCAAAATGAAGAAATTTGAAGTTGGCAAAGAATACAGTATGACAAGCATTTGCGATCATAATTGTGTATGGACATACACCGTCACCGCACGGACGGCGCAGACAATCACCATCACAGACGGCACAGAAGTTAAAAAATGCAGGATTTCCCGCAAGTCTTCTGAATACAGAAACGCTGAAACAATTTATCCGTTGGGGCAATACTCCATGTGCCCCAGCTTGACAGCTTAACAGTTTTCCAGGCGGCTCTGCTGCCGCCCACCTGCCCGGCTTCCAGGGGCATAAGTTCCGGAAGCAGTGACCGCCAGCGTCTGAATACTGACGGGGTGCAATTCCGATAACTATACTTTTTCATAAGGGGGTCTTTGTTATGACAATTTATGAACTTTCACAGCAGCTTCATTCCATTTCTTTAAACGGCTATTTTAACGGTGAAAAGCGTTCAGTTAAATGGCTTCACACCTATATTCAGTCTATGTTCCGCGCGGGTGGTAATAGCCTTATCATGGAGATTTCCATGCAGGACGGGCGCTGGCTGTTTGAGATTTGCAGGTGGTCAGAACGCGGCAGCTTCCAGTATGATTACTGCATTCCAGATACACGGACGCAGGAAGAACGTTTGTATAAAAAACTGGGGGTTACCCCTCCCGCAGCCTCTGCATTTGTCCCGTAAACGCAAAATAGACCGCAGGCGTACTTTTTCCCGCCTGCGGTCTGTCTGTTTAAATCTGCCCTATTCTGTTAGCTGCTGCGGTCATTCCGCTTCTTCGTCTTCAATCACAATATCCGTGATTCTTTTTTCCGCTTCTCTCGCTTCATCCGCAGAGATCGTTCCGATTTTTCCCCCTGCTTCATTGTACACATTTATGCTGCCGTCTTCGTTCTCTCCCAGCGCGCCCTCTGGCACATTATCTGTAGCAACTGCGGTCACTCCTGCTTCTGCGTGTGCTTTCCCAGTATAAATGTTCACAGTTTGTGCCGGTGCTGTCACGGCTTCCAGGGGAACGCCTGTTGCGATTGTTCCCGCTTCCTTTTCCCCCGCCATCATTGCATTATACGCAGACTGTGCGATTGCCCGCAGCTGGTCTTCTGTTACTTCCAGCCCTGCTTCCCTTGCAATTTCTTCCAGTTTCTGCACCACAGCTTCCATTTTCGCTGCCCCGCTCTCTGTCTTTTTGAACTCCCTTGCCCATTCAACGAACTTTGCAGCCCATGCAGAAAGCTCCGTAAGCTTGTCCGTCACTGTCTTCGGGATATTCGGAAAAACATACTTGCCCAAAACAAATGCCCCTGCTGTTACTGCCAGCTGTACTGCTAAAATGATAATTTCTTTCATGTTTCTTTCCCCCTTGTCTTATTTCTTTATTTCTCCGGAAGCTTCAATATCTGTCCCGGTTTAATCAAATTTGTTTCAAGTCCATTCATGGTCTTAATTTCGTTGTATCTTGCGCCGTTCCCCAGCTTATCCGCTGCGATCGACCACAGGCTGTCCCCACTTTCTACAGTGTGTGTGCGCACCCCGCTTCCAGGTATTCTGATAACCTGCCCCACATTGATAATATCCGGGTTTGCAATCCCGTTGTAAGCCGCCAGCTTCTGGTATGTAGTCCCGTATTTCGCCGCAATCCCGGAAAGCGTGTCGCCCAGTTTCACGGTGTATGTCTGTTCACTTTTCCCCGCTGTTCCGCCGGTCCCTGTCCCGGAAGACGTGCCGCCGGAAGCACTGCCGCCGGAAGCACTGCCGGTCCCCGCCTTGCTTCCTTTTGTTATGTTTACTGCCATGTGGTGAAGATCGTTCAAAAGAATGTCACCTGGGAGCAGATAATCTGGGCTGTTCAGATATTTTGCTTCCGTCAAAACCTCATAGCCCGCTTTTCTGAACCCGTCCCGTGAATTTCCTGTGTACGTAGCCGCAAGGTTTTTCAGTTTGTCGTTTCCCAGCAAATGCCCAACGCCCTTTACAATGTCAATAGTTCCTTTACTGCAATCCGTTTCGCATTTCGTTTTGATCTTTGCCGGGTCGTAACCTACTTTTGCAAGTTCTGTCCCGAAAGTGTCCCGCTGGTTCTGGTCGTATCCTATGCAGTCATTTCTTGCTGCCGCTTCTGCCATGTATGCCGTCTTTTCCCTTACTGCTGCGTTCGGGTGTCTAAGTACGCAATTCCAAGGTCTTGAATACCAAGGTATCAGTGCCCATTCGCCGCCTGTCTGGTCTCCCGCTGCGCCGCCGCTATATTTGTTATTTTCGTCATGCCCACAGTTTGAAATCATGTGTTTCCCCTCCGTTTCTGTCTTCTTCCCTGCGTACTTGTCGTAATATTTCTGCCCGTATGCCGCCCGCTTTGTCTGCATTGCTGCGCTCTGGTCTTTGGGAGCTTCAAACTTCATCAAAACAACATTTGACGCAGAAAAAACGGCGGTTGCTGTTTTCAGCGTTGACAGCACCGCCGGAAAGTCTTCTTTCAGTTCTTTCATAAGGTATTCCAGCTGCATTTCCAGATCACCCACAGATCGTCCGGCTGCCCTGGCATATTCCAGCAAGCCTTTCTTCCGTGTCCAGAACGTCCACTGCGCTATCCCGTATCCCGCAGCGTCCCGGATAAACCCGGTATATGCCCCACTGTCCACCGCCGCTGTATACGTCTTATCTGTATAGCCCAACTTAGATTCATAGCTGTCCTGCATATTCTGCGGGTTCAGCGCACTTTCTGCATACAGATTCCCCATAAGCGCAGCTGTTCCTGAATCAGACAGCCCCGCAGCTTTTAAGAAGTTCCATATTTTTTCTTCTGTCGTTTTCCCGTTTAATGCCACCTTACATACCTCCTATTGTGAACTCATGCCCGAAAAGTCCGAAAGCGTCCCGCACAATTCCGGGTTTCCTTTTTTGATCTTCTCCAAGTTCTCTGCCTTTGACTTCCAGCAGTAAAACGCCACCGCGAACACTGCGACGCTGCCCACAAAAGTTAATAAGACAGACAGCTGGTAATAATCCTTTGCGATCACAACCCACACGCCCACAAGGAACGCTATGTAGTATGTGACCATAATTGAAAAGACAATTACTTTCGTTGCCTGCAATTTCTTTTCCGGGTGTTCTGCGGCTCTTTTTCTGCGCCTCCTGCGTGCCGCAGCTATCGCCCGCAGATTCATTACAGATACAAGCAGAATTGCGGCAATAAAGCCCAGCGCAAACCACAATACTTTCACTTTTCTTCCATCTCCTTTCCTGTCAAAAAGCTGTTATTCTCTATGCAGTGCATATAGATTTTTTCTATATACTCATAGGCAACCTTTACTTGACCGTTTTTCATTTTGTGCGCCATGATGTAACTTTCGTAACTGTCATGAACTTTTATGATATGGTCAAATTCTTCTTTGGTATGTCTTCTGTGGTTCATGCAGCTGTTTGCAAAGTCAAGTATTTCGTACCGTTGACTTTCCAATTTGTGTTCTTCCAGTTCTGTTTCAATTTTTTCAATCTTTTCTTTTATGTCATGATTCAGAAGATCACCCAGTTTTTTTATCGCCCAGCGTACAGGCTGAAATTTAATGCCCGGTGTTAAATCAACCACTATTCCCAACGCCGCAGCTATTGCCAGTAAATTCTTGCACATTGTTATAATGTCCATTGTTGATATTTGCAGTGCTTTCATGCCCCATTACCTCCCTTTTGTACATCTCATTTAGGCTTTTGCGCAGACCGTAACTGTTGAAATGCTGTAATATGCCCCGGTATGACGCAACGCTCCTGTCAAGCGTATCCTTGTCGATCTCGCCCACTGCATATGCACGGAACATGAAACGCAGCCGCCTTTTCAGTTTCTTTGCAGTCTTCTTTCTTAATTTTCTGTGTGTTGACCACACACGGAAGCCCACAAACTCAATGCCCATGCTGGCAGGCCGTATGCAGGTCTTTTTGTTTAACTGCAAATTCAACTTCTGTTCCAGAAACGCTGCTATTTCCTGTTTGATCTTGCCCAGATATTTTTTATCATGGTGAAGTATAATAATATCATCCATGTATCTAATATAAAAATGCAGTTTCAGCTTGTGTTTACAGAACTGGTCAAGTTCGTTTAAATACAAATTTGCAAACATTTGTGAAGTTAAATTTCCTATTGGAAGCCCCACATTATCCAGCATTTCATCAAAAGCCACGTCCCCTATATCTGCCCCCAGCGGAAGCCCGAACTTTGTATCTTCACAGTCAATGATCTTCCCCAGCAGGTCCAGCAGCGGCGGGTCATTTATCAGCCGCGCAAGGATTCCTTTTAACTTCTCATGGTCGATTCTGTAGAAATATTTTGAAACATCCAGCTTCAAATAATAATATTTCTGCGGTTTCCTCTCTGTCTGCCTTAACCAGTATTGCAGGCGGTCAATAGCTTTGTGTGTCCCTTTCTTCACCCTGCAAGCGTAGCTGTCATTTATAAACCGCTTTTCAAGCAATGGGTTCAACTGCCTGTAAATGGCGTGCTGCGCCACCCTGTCTTTAAAAAGAAGCGACATAATAAGCCGTTTCTTGGGTTCGTAAACATAAAAGATATTGTACCTTCCCACTTCATAAAGTCCCCAGATCAGTTCATTTTGAAGCGTAATAAGATTATCTTCCAGGCGGTCCGTGTATTCCATTACATCTTGTCTGTACCGCTTGCATTTGATAGCTGCTTTATATGCGTAAAACAGGTTTTCAAAATCGTAAATTTTAGGGAAAAGTCCTTTTATTTTCTTCAATTTTCTTTTGCCCCCTGCATGAATAATAATGCGCCGCACAAATTTACTCTGGTCCACCACTCCATTTCAAACGTGACATATTTATTTGGTTTTCACCAACTTTCCACAGCTTCCCGCCGTGTACTAACTGTCTTTGCGGCAATTTAATCTTCTTCCTGCGGTTCCGGATTTTGCCGGTCCCTTTGGAACGGAAAAGAACCCCTTTAACCTAAACGCACGGGCCGCGTCCACGTATGGGCGCAGCTGCTGGCTGTATAGGGTGAAGCGGAGCGGAAGGAAACATTGTTGTTGCTGTTAGAACGCAGGTTGTTCAAGTTCAACGCCGCAGGGCCACCATTGGAAGTGTTGTTGAAGCTCGAACCCCGGATAGGCACGGCAAGTCCTCTATTAACGGTTCTTTCCCGTATAAAAAGCGGCGGGCTTTCGCCCGCTACTTCTTCAATGATTTGTAATAGCCGCCAATCATGCGCCCGATCTCATTCACCTTGCGTGATACAATTTCATATTTCCGCATGGGAAGACACGGCTTTTTGCTCCGTGTATACTGTGGGTCTGCGGCCAGTCTTATAAGGTTACGCAGCACATCAACTTTATTGTCCAGCTCTCCAAGTGTTGTCTTTTTGTAATGCTTGTTTTCTAGCGACACCACAAGTTCCAGAATTTCCAGTGTGCAGTTATCAATTTTTTCTGCAAGTTTTCTTTTGGCCTTTGGAAACTGTTCCAGCTCTGGACCAATATACAGAATCAGATCATATATTTTGTTTTTCGTTTTGAAATCTTCTGCTGTGCTGTTATCCCTTACCGGGTCTAAGTCCGGCAACTGTTGTTCCTTTTCTTCTGCCATATCCCTATGACCCGCCTTTTTAGATAGTTTTTATAGGGGATTGCTGCCGCAATCCCCCCAGTTCCCCAGTGTTCAGTTTTCAGTTACTCATAATAAGCGGAGCGGAAGGAAACATCGTTGTAGCCGCCAGAACGCAGGCCGTCCAAGTGCAACGCCGCAGGGCCACCATAGGAAGCGCTGCCGAAGCTGGAACCCCGGAAAGGCAGTCTTTCGCCGTTGTTCCTCGCCCAAAATCTGCCGGGGCTTTCCATGTCGGCAATAGGGGCAATTCCCGCAGCTTTCAGAATGTCCGGAATATTAACCGTTTCAGCAGCCTTGACATTCTTAAACATCTCACTTGTCTCTGTGCTGTCCGTTGTCTTTGCAGTAATGCTGGTGTTGATTCTCAAAACCGTACTGCTTTCACTGGTCTTGTCAATTTTCAGTGTTCCGGGAGTGCCCGGTTCTACAAGCCGGCCGTCCGGCATGATTGCTTTCCATTCCACAGAAGCAGCTGCCATGCTGCAAGTAGGCAGTGCAGAATTTCCCTCTGCAATGATCTGAATTTCTCCCTCATTCAGCCGCAGTCCTGCCACCCATTCCCAGCAGTTCCCGCACAGATCGGCAATTCCGGCGGGGCTGTAATCGTGATACCATGTCATAGGCCCGGAACCTGTAGCTGTTCTGCCGCCATTGTGCGCGCCGTCAATATATGTATTCACCCCGCGTTCCCACGCATTTACATAGTTTGCGTCCCAGTTCGTGTTCCCCCTGGGAATGGTCTTGTTTTTCTCACTCCACAGCACAAGCGCTGCAAAAACGCCGTTCTGGTTTAAATGCCAGCCCGGACCCTTTTTGCGGCAATACTGCAATGCCTGGTCAAAATTTACGTAACATTTCGGGTCTTTCATTGGCAGCGAATACGCGCGGTCATTCATGACAATATTGATATACTTTGATACCCATATAACCTTCTTTTTGGCCCCGCCAATGTTCCACCACGGCAGTTCATCCTGTGAACTACTTGGAATAATGTCTGCATATTTCATCACTGGAATGCCCACCATAATAGACGGTTTCCCTATATCATCCAGAATTACACGGTTGTTTCCGAAAGACGCAACTGATAAAGCCATATCGTCAAAATTACTCATGCTCTTATACCTCCAATCCCCATAAAACCAGTGTGCAGAGTGACATATCAAAATCAACCGGCACGGGCACTTCCCGCGGCTGTCCCATTTCATCTTCCCCGTCTTCAATCACGTCATAACGGCGGGCTGGAATAATAATCTGTGCAGCGTACTTCTGCGCTCTGCCGCCGGTTCCGATCACTATGCCGTCTTCACTGTCAATGCAAATGTCCAGTGCAACTTCATAATCCCTTTCGCGTGTTGCCAGATTTACGGAAAGTTCATCATCGCCAAAGATGATCTTTTTCTCCGTTACTGCATATTCAATATGCGTTCCAGGCGTTTTTTCAACAATATTGATCTTTGTAGACATTTATCTTTTTCCCTCCTTGTAAACTTCCCTTGTCCGGGCTGCTATAATTTCCGCTGCTTCCCTCTGCTCTGGTGTCCCTCTGCCATGCACTCCGAAAGACCGCAGGACCGCGGCTGCATGGTCCCTGTGCTCCTGTTTTGGTATGATAATGTTTGCCATTTAATACATTCCCCCTCTGATAAACACTTTTACTTTCACTTTGGTTGCACTGCCCGTGTGCGCGATCTTGAACCCATTTACCAGTTTTTCTGTAATCTCAATATCTCCCACGCAGCCGCCCGAACTTTCCATAACTTCTGCCGCAACAGTATAATCAAGATGATTTCTCTTTTGTTTCAGGGCAACCGTTTTCTGTGAATTATTAAACGGGTATTCGTTCGTATTCGTAAGGTCAACCACCTGCACTTCCCCGGTCAGTTCCTCCGTCTGCTGACGCAGGTGAATTACGCCTATTGACAGCAGCGCGGCCAGTTCGCCCGCGTTAATTATCCCATCTACCATGCGGTTAAAATTGTCTGCATTCTGTGGCGTTCCCTGCTGCAACACTTCACCTTCAACGGGCGTGTGAGTGATCGTGCCGTCATCATTGCGGCTTTCCGTGTATCGGTCTTCATACTGCGTTACATGGTCAAGCCACGTTATCCATTCAAACATTGTCTTTTACACCTCCTGTTCCGTTATTCTAAAAACAAAACGATACAATGCACCCTCCTGCACATCAGAGAGCACAATCCGTTCCGTTTTATCTGCCCACAACTGCTTGTTTTTATTGTACAGCTGTACCCGCTGTATGGTTGCCGTGGTCCCCAGCTGCGGCGTAATGTTCAGATACACTGCAACCCTTCCGTCTTTCAGACGTTCTCTGCGATGTATCACAAGCTGCTTTTCCTGCCCGTTGACCGTGACTTTCGCATATGCAATGTTCATATCAAGAAAGTTTTTAAAGTCTTCTATTGCCTGTTGTGTGAGCATCTGCATTCACCTCCTTTCATAGTTTCCGCGTACTCCCGCACATCCTGCTTTTATGCAGAAAAATTTCCCTTTCCGTTTTCCCGGCCATTGCGCCGCCTCCTGTTTGAAGTACCATGTTCCTTTGTGGCTTCTCCCCGGTTTTTATCTGCCCCGCTGGTATATTTCTATACCTAAAGGTTTCCAGCGCTGTTTCTGCGTCAATCTGCGTCCCTGACAGGCTGCTAACTGTGTTCCTTTGTGGGGCCGTTCCTGTCGCCGGGACAGTAAAGGTAAAGCCTGCTGCGCCGTCTTCCATCTCCACTTCCGTTCCGGCTTCTGCCCCCCTGCGGTTTCTCTGCGGTTCTGTCCCTGCTGCCGGGACAGTAAAGGTAAAGCCTGCTGCGCCGTCTTCCATTTCCACTTCCGTTCCGGCTTCTGCCCCTCTGCGGTTTCTCTGTGGCTTTTCTCCGGCTTTTATCTGCCCTGCTGGTATATTTCTATACCCAAAGGTTTCCAGTGCTGTTTCTGCGTCAATCTGCGTCCCTGATAAGCCGCCAACTGTGTTCCTCTGCGGCTTTTCTCCGGCTTTTATCTGCCCTGCTGGTATATTTCTATACCCAAAGGTTTCCAGCGCTGTTTCTGCGTCAATCTGCGCCCCCGACAGACCGCCAACTGTGTTCCTCTGTGGGACCGTTCCTGTTGCCGGGGCCGTGAATATAAATCCCGCTGCTTCTGT
>CANQUH010000019.1 GCA_947626965.1 uncultured Lachnospiraceae bacterium | reverse complement strand
ATCACGGGAGTGATCGCCGTCTTTTTGTTCTTCCTCGCCGCGCCGGCCACCGGAATCTTTACCGGAGACGCGGAAGTAATCCGGTATGGGGCGATGTTTCTGAGAACAAATGTCTTCTTTATGCTGCTGAACTGCGTAAACCACACGCTGGCGGGAGCTCTGCGCGGGCGTGGAGACTCCACCGGGCCGATGGTGATCATGCTGCTGAACTTTGTGGCGGTGCGTCAGGTTTATCTGTTTGTGATGACGCATTTTATCAGCAACACGGAGCGTCTGGTAGGCTTCAGCTATCCGGTGGGATGGACGGCCTGCTGCATCACGGAAGTGCTCTATTTTTATCTGCGGTGGGGGAGAAAGCGTCCGGACTGATGAGACGCTGGCTGAATCGGCATTTTCTCAGATGATTTGCAGAATTTGCTGAAAAAGATTTTTTTTGGCGGTGCAAACCTGGCGCGGGGCGTTTGAATCAGTGTTCCCTCCAGAAAATTGATTTATAGATAAATCAAATAAATTACATTAATTATAAGAATAAACGATTGGTCAATTTCTTTGTATATCTTTTATACTATAGGAGGTCGCTGCAGTCAGAAACTGGCAGAACCTGGTTTTGCCAAGCGACATCTGAATCCCGTGCCGCGACTTGCGGATGGGGATCAAATCGAACGATCGAGTAGGAGGTGTTTTTCACTCCTGCTCGCCGCGCGGCCTGCTTGCTGCGTCAGCAGCTGATTTCCATGTGCGGGCCTGCGCATAAAACGAAAAGGAGGAATAAAAGATGGAATTGATCAAAGAACTGCCGGAAGTGTTTGAAGAATTTGCCGAACAGAGAAAAAATTCTTTTTTGAATATTAAACAGCTGAAGGACAAAGGGGTTCCCATTGTGGGAGTGTTCTGTACGTTTCTGCCGCAGGAGCTTCCGGCGGCCATGGGAGCCGTCGTGGTGGGACTGTGCTCGACGTCAGATGAGACGATTCCGGATGCGGAGATGGATCTCCCGCGGAATCTCTGCCCGCTGATCAAATCCAGCTATGGATTTGCGAAAACGGACAAGTGCCCGTTCTTTTACTTTTCGGATCTCGTGGTGGGAGAGACGACCTGCGACGGAAAGAAAAAGATGTACGAATATCTTGCGGATTTTAAGCCAGTCTATGTGATGGAGCTGCCTCACAGGCAGACGGAGGACGGCTATGCGGCGTACCGGAAAGAGATCATCCGCTTTCAGAAAGTTCTCGAGGAGAAATTCGAGGTGACGATCACAGAGGAACAGATCCGAAATGCCATTCGGATCCGGAATCAGGAGAGGGAAGCCCTGAAAAATCTCTACGGATTGATGAAGCAGGATCCTGTTCCCATGCTGGGAATGGATCTGCTGAACGTATTAAATGGCGCGCAGTTTAAATTTGATAAAGAGGAATCCGTGAAGGAACTGTATGCTTTGGCGGAGCGTATCCAGAAGGAATATGAGGAAGGAAAGCATATTGAGAAGCGTCCGCGTATCCTGATCACAGGTTCCCCGATTCAGGGAGCCGCCTCGAAGGTGGTCAAAGCGATCGAGGACAATGGCGGCGTGGTGGTTGTCTATGAAAACTGCTGCGGAGTCAAATCGGTGGACGAGCTGGTAGATGAGAGCAATCCGGATGTGTACGACGCGCTTGCCAGACGGTATCTGAATATCGGCTGTTCCTGCATGTCGCCGAATCCGCATCGTT
Organism: uncultured Lachnospiraceae bacterium; assembly: GCA_947626965.1. GTDB lineage: Bacteria > Bacillota > Clostridia > Lachnospirales > Lachnospiraceae > Choladousia. The sequence continues at coordinate 32,941 of CANQUH010000019.1, read as the reverse complement.
TCGATCTGCTGCGCCGTCTGATTCCGGAATACCATGTTGACGCGGTGGTGGATGTGGCGCTGCAGGCATGTCATACCTACAATGTGGAGACGATCGGAGTGAAACGCCTTGTGACAGAGGAATTCCATCTGCCGTATATGTCTCTTGAGGTGGATTATTCGACCAGCGATATCGAGCAGCTGAATACCAGAATGGCTGCTTTTATAGAAATGCTGTAGGAGCTGTTTATGAGAAGTATTGGAATTGACTCCGGTTCCACCACGACGAAAGGCGTCGTGATGAAAGACGGAAAGATCACGGATTATCTGCTGCTTCCGACCTCGGCGAAACCGGCCGAGAGCATTCGGAAGATCACACAGTCCTTGCACGCGGAACGTGCGGACCGGATCGTGGCGACCGGGTATGGGCGAAAACTTTTAACGGAAGCGGACAAAAAGGTGACGGAGATCACCTGCCATGCAAAAGGAGCAGTATGGCTGAATCCGGATATACGGGTGGTCGTGGACATTGGCGGGCAGGACTGCAAGGCGATCCTGCTGGATGAGCGTGGGCAGGTGACGGATTTTCTGATGAATGACAAGTGTGCGGCCGGGACAGGACGTTTTATCGAGATGATGATGCGCACACTGGAAGTGCCGCTTGAGGAAGTGGACGCTTTTGCCGCGGGAAGAGAGCCGGCCAGCATATCCAGCATGTGTACAGTGTTCGCGGAGAGCGAGATTGTCAGCCTTCTGGCAAAGGGCGTTGAGCCCGGCGATATCTCTCTGGGGATGATCCATGCGATTTGCAGGAGGACTGCCTATTTTGCCAGAAAGATGAAGCTGCAGGGCGAGGTGTTTTTCAGCGGAGGACTCGCAAGGTTTGAAGTTTTCCGGGCGACGCTGGAGCATTATCTGGAGATGCCGGTGCGCACCCATGAGCTTGCCCAGTATGCCGGCGCAATCGGTGCGGCGCTGATGTAAGCGGAAACCGAAAATAGGTCAGTAAGGGAACACTATGGAATTCAGACAGTTGGAGGCGTTCGTCTCCGTTGTAAAATATAGAAGCTTTACGAAGGCCGCGGAGAAAAATTTTGTCTCGCAGCCGACGATCAGCAGCCATATCCGTGCTCTCGAGGAGGAATTGCAGGAACAGCTGCTTGTCCGTTCCACAAGGACGGTGCAGCCGACGCCGCGGGGACAGGAGCTTTATGAATACGCGCTGGATATTCTGAAGATCCGCAGCCGGATGATGGAGAATGTCCGGCAGCACCGGGATCAGATCATCCATATCGGGGCCTCGACAATCCCATCCGCCTATGTTCTGCCGGAGATTCTGCTTCAGTACCGGAAGAGCAAGCCTGGCGTCCGGTTTTCTGTCTATCAGAATGACAGCCAGGGAATTCTGTCGAAGCTGCGGGACGGCGTGTGCGACCTGGGGGTCATCGGTATGCAGCCGGATGAGGAAGAGTTTGCCTGTTCCAGACTGTGTAAAGATCACATGGTGATCGTTACTCCGTATAATGATTACTTTCTGGAGCTGAAGGAGCAGGCAGAATCCCCGATCAGGGAGCTGCTGCGGTGCCCGATCATACTCAGGGAAGAGGGAAGCGGCAGCCAGAGGATTGCGGAGAGCTTTCTGAATGGGATCGGAGTTGAGGAGGAAGATCTTGATGTAGTACTTCGCATCAATGATCAGCAGGCGGTCAAGAATCTGGTAGCGGGCGGCTTTGCAATTTCAATCATGTCAAGACGGGCGGTGGGAACGGCGCAGCAGGACAGACAGCTTCTTGTTTTTTCTCTGCCGGAGGAACTGTCCTCCAGATATTTTTATCTGGTCTGCCGCAGAGGGCTGGAGCCAAAAGAACATGTGAAAGACTTTGCGCTGTTTCTGCATAACAAACTGACAGATGGTGAAGGCGATGCGCCAGACGATGAAAATGAGGACGGACTGCCGGATGGCAGGTTGTCTGATGACGAAGATGGATGGCCAGGCGGCGGTGATCTGCCATGAAGTGCAGGATCTGCGCGCGAAAGCCATCTTTCATCTGAATAAAAAGTAATTTTTCAGGAGGAGATTTTTATGATTACAGTAAACGCAATGGGGGATAAATGTCCGATTCCGGTGGTAAAGACAAAGAAGGCCATACAGGCGCTCACAGGGCCGGATACGATCGAAGTTCTCGTGGACAATAAGACCGCGATGCAGAATGTCACGAAGATGGCATCCTCCCAGGGAGGAGAGGTAGAAGCGGAGAAGCTGTCCGGAGAAAAATACCGGATTGTGATCAAAATGAAGGGAGTGCCTGCTTCGGAGAAGGCAGAGGAAGGTCATGTTTCTGAGGCTGAGACATCTGTGCAGGAGAACTGCGAATCCTCTTGCAAAGGCAGTTCCGGCGATACAATTGTGGTCGTTTCTTCAGACCGTATGGGAAGCGGAAATGATGAACTTGGAAAAGTACTGCTCAAAGGATTTATCTTTGCCGTGACGCAGCTCGATGAACTGCCTGCGAAGATGTTGTTTTATAACGGCGGTGCAAAGATCACCTGCGAAGGTTCGGATTCTCTGGAGGATCTGAAGAATCTGGAGGCGCAGGGCGTGGAGATTCAGACCTGCGGGACGTGTCTCGACTATTATCAGCTGAAGGAGAAGCTGGCGGTCGGCACCGTGACAAATATGTACAGCATTGTGGAAGCAATGGCTGGTGCGGCAAGGATTCTGCGGCCTTGACGGCCAGGTGTGTCAGAAATCCCACAGAAAGATGGACACTGGTTTCCGCAGCAGCCGTCATCCCGCTTTGCCTGGGATTTTCGCACTGCGCGCTGCCGGATGCGGGCATGGTTCATTGTCTGCAGGAATAAACGGAAATCGGATGGACAGTATGTCGGAGAGGAGAGACAGATATGGGAAATGATGTCAGACTGACGCAGTATGCGAAAACGTCCGGATGAGCGGCCAAGATAGGTCCGGGGACCCTTGCCCAGGTTCTGGGCAAGCTGCCGAAATTTTATGATGAAAATCTCCTGGTCGGGATTGAGACTTCTGACGATGCGGCTGTCTACAAGCTGACAGAGGAGATCGCGCTGATCCAGACGGTGGATTTTTTTACTCCGGTGGTCGACGATCCGTACATGTTCGGACAGATCGCCGCGGCGAACGCGCTGAGCGATGTCTACGCGATGGGAGGAGAACCGAAGCTGGCATTGAATATCGTCGCTTTTCCGAATTGTCTGGATGTGGAGATTCTGGGAGATATTCTGGCCGGCGGAGCAGATAAGGTGAAGGAGGCCGGCGCTCTGCTGGCCGGCGGACATTCAATTCAGGATGATGAGCCAAAGTACGGCCTGGCCGTGACAGGAATCGCGCATCCGGGAAAACTTTACAAAAATTATGGCTGCCGTCCGGGCGATGTCCTGATTCTGACCAAGCAGGTGGGAAGCGGGATCATCAACACGGCCGCCAAAGCGGAGATGGCCTCTGACCAGGCGATAAAGGAAGTGTGCCAGGTCATGGCGTCTCTGAACAAAAAGGCGAAAGAAGTGATCAGCGCTTATCCGATTCATGCCTGCACCGATGTCACCGGTTTTGGCGTTCTGGGACACTGTATGGAGATGGCGGAGGGCAGCGGCGTGACGTTTGAACTGTCTGTAAAAGATGTTGCCTATATGGAGGAGGCCATCTCCTGCGCGCAGATGGGGCTGGTGCCCGCTGGGGCATACCGGAACCAGGAGTACTGCCGGGACCGGTTGGATACCGGTTCCGTGGAGGAACATTATATCGATCTGCTCTGTGATCCGCAGACCTCCGGAGGACTTCTGTTCAGTGTGGAGCCTCGGTATGCCGGAACCATTATGAGAGACTTTGAAAAGGCGCATCTGGATACGGTTCCCTCGGTGATCGGAAGAGTGACGGAGAAAAAAGAACGAGTGCTCAGACTCTGTTGACAGCAAAAATCGACAATGGAGAAACGTATGATATATTTTGACAATGCGGCGACGACTCTTCCGAAGCCGCGCGAAGTGATTGAGGCGGTTGCACAGGCCATGTGCTCCATGGGTAATGCGGGAAGAGGCGCTCACACGGCGACGCTTGGGGCATCAAGGATCATCTACGATACCAGGGAGAAGCTGGCCCGCTTTTTTGGAGCGGAGAGCCCGAAGCAGATCGTATTTACTTCAAATTCCACGGAAGCCCTGAACACAGCGCTGAAAGGAACGCTGAATCCCGGCGATCATGTGGTCACAACGGTGCTCGAGCATAATTCTGTGCTGAGGCCGCTGTATGAGCTTGAAAAAACGGGAGTGGGGCTGACTTTTGCCGGCTGTGATGAGAAAGGCAGAGTCTGTTATGAGGAGATCGAAAAAGCAGTCAGGGGGAATACACGCGCGATTGTCTGCACGCATGCTTCCAATCTGACCGGGAATCTGGTGAATATCCGGCGGATCGGAGAGCTGGCCCGGTCCCGCGGGCTTCTGTTTATCGTGGATGCGTCCCAGACGGCCGGCGTATTCCCGATCGATGTGCAGGATATGAAGATCGACATTCTGTGTTTTACCGGACACAAAGGGCTGATGGGACCGCAGGGAACCGGCGGCATGTATGTCCGGGAAGGAGCTGCCGTGCGGCCTCTCAAGACGGGCGGAAGCGGTGTGCAGACTTACAGCCGGGAGCATCCGAAGGAGATGCCGACCGCGCTGGAGGCGGGAACGCTGAACGGGCATGGGATTGCCGGGCTTGGCGCGGCTGTGGAGCTTCTCGAGGCTATTGGTCTCGACGAGATCCGGGCACATGAACAGGAATTGATGAGAATTTTTTACGAAGGCGTGAAGGAAGTTCTTGGAGTTTGCGTATATGGGGATTTTGACCAGAAGGAGCGCTGCGCGATCGTCTCTCTGAATATCGGAGATTACGATTCCGCTGAGGTGAGCGATGAGCTTCTTGTGACTTACGGAATCGCCACGAGATCTGGCGGACACTGTGCGCCGCTGATGCATAAAGCGCTCGGGACCGTGGAGCAGGGCGCGGTGCGGTTCAGCTTTTCCTGGCACAACACCAGAGAAGAAGTGGAGACTGCCGTCAAGGCGATAAGAGAACTGGCGGAAAACTAACCGCGGAATTTTGTTTTTGAAAGGAACGGGCAGAGCACGGAAATTGTGCTTGTGATTGAGTGATGCGTAAAAAGACATTAAAGCTTGTGGTGACATTCCATACGACTGCCGACGCCATGGCGATGGAGAAAGCCTGCAAATCCCGGAACGCGCCGGGAAGGCTGATTCCGGTTCCGAGGCAGATTTCCGCCGGCTGTGGGCTCGCCTGGTGCGCGGAACTTTCCGAACGGGAGCAGCTGCAGGAGGTTCTGCGTGCGATTGGGGTGGAAGAGCAGGCAATGCAGGAATGTATGGTATAGGAGTGGGAGCTCCTCCGTGAAATTATCAAACGTGGATTAAAATAATGAGGCGAAATGTGATGCGCAGGTTTCGCACTGTCGGGAGGCATGTTCTGGCGATTCGTAAGAACATGACCTCCCACACTTTGCTTTTGCCGCAGAAAATTCAGCCGGATTTTCTGCGACATAAAAGGTCTGAGGCGCCATTTCTGTGCGTATCTGAGCATGCAGAAAAGCCTCCAGTGGAGGGTTTTCTGTATCGAGAAGCGTTGCTGCGTTCACGACCTGGTGAACAGTAACCGGGAAACGGGTGGACTGGACTGAACGGGGAAACCGTTGTATAATATCTGCGAAAGCGCAGAGACAGAGAGAAACTGCTGATAATCAGAGAGAAAAACAGGGAGGCAGTATGAAGATGGAGTATAACAGGAATTATCCTGTAAGATTGGAGATAGAAGAGGCAGTGGAACTGCTGCTGAGGAAAGTCGGAAAAGTTTCCACAGAGCAGGTTTCACTTGACGAAGCTGACGGGAGAATTCTGGCGGAGGACATTTTCGCACAGGAAGATATTCCGCCGTTTGACCGTTCGCCTCTCGACGGGTATGCGTTCCGGGCGAAGGATGTGGCCGCGGCGGACCGGGAACATCCGGTGGCTTTGAAGATTATTGAAGAACTGCCGGCAGGTACCGCGCCTTCCAGAACGGTGGGAAAAAGGGAGGCAGTTAAACTTTCGACCGGGGCTCCCATACCGCCCGGCGCGGACTGCGTTGAGAAATTTGAGAACACGGAATTTACGGACGAGCAGGTAAAGCTGTTTGCGCCGATGAAGTCCGGCAGTAATATCTGCCGTGCCGGTGAGGATATACGGCGGGGAGATAAAGTGATGGAAGCCGGTACGGAGCTGTCCGCCGCTCAGATCGGTCTGCTTGCGGGGCTGGGCTTTACAGAGGTCCGCTGTTTTGCCAGACTGCGGGCGGCAGTGATCAGTACTGGGAGCGAGCTGCTCCCGGAAGGCAGTGAGCTGACGCCGGGAAAGATCCGCAGCACCAACGGCCGTACGATTCGGTCGCTTTCCCGAAAATGGGGGATGGAGACGAAAATTTACGGGATCGTGCCAGATGACCAGGAGAGCATTGCGCGCGCGGTCGCGGATTGTGCAGAGCAGGCGGACGTGGTCATTACTACCGGAGGGGTCTCTGTGGGGGATTATGACCTTGTGGAGGCGGCTTTGCGGCAGCTGGGCGCGGAGCTTCTTTTCTGGAAGATTGGGATGAAGCCGGGAATGGCGGCCCTCGCGGCAGTTTATCAGGGAAAACTGATTCTCGGCCTGTCGGGGAATCCTTCGGCGGCTCTTGCCACGCTCTATATGGTGGGACATCCGGTCCTGAATTATATGGCGGGAAGACGGGAATATTACCTGAAAAAGTGCCAGGTGCGCATGTTGCGTGATTTCCCGAAGAAAAGTCCGCAGCGCCGTTTCCTTCCCGGAAAGCTGATTTTGCAGAATGGAGAAACGTGGTTTGATTTTGGCTCCCGTCAGTCGAACGGTATGCTGAACCAGTGGGCCGGCTGTGATATGATCGCGGAGATTCCGGCGGGAAGCGGGCCAATGGAAAAGGGGAGTCTGATCAGTGCGTATTATGAATAAAAGTACTTTATATCGGATGCTCCCAAATGTCCGCGCGCTTCTGGAGGACGGACGTGTTCAGATACTGACGGCAGAATATGGACGGGCGGCTGTGAAAGAGGCAATAGATCTTGAGCTTGGGAAACTTCGGAGCTTTATAGAAGAAAACTGCGATGAAAGCAAGGGCGGGAAAGAAGAAAGCAAGAGCGCTGAGTCTTCCAGTCGGGAGATCGTGCCATCGGGCCGGAGAGCGGAAGAAGGACAGCAGGCATCTGTGCGGAAACAGACGGCCATATTGACAGGCCAGGAAATGACCTTGTCAAAACAAAAGATGCTGCTGAAGAAACAGGGGGAAGAGACGACAGGACAGGCCGCAGTACAGAAAGATCAGGCCCAGGCTGCGTTCTGCTCGGAACTGACAGCAGCGTTAGAGAAGCAGATCGCGGCTCTGCCGGAACGGATTGTCCGCACAGCGGAGGAGATGCACAGGCCGCAGATCCGCAGGGTCATCAACGGAACGGGGACGATCCTTCACACAAATCTTGGCCGGGCTCCCATCAGCAAAAATCATATGGAGTACATCACGTCGGTCATCACCGGGTATTCCAATCTGGAATATGATCTCGAGAAAGGCGGCCGCGGTGAGCGCTACTCTCATTTTGAAGAGCTATTGTGCAGGCTGACGGGCGCTGAGGCGGCGATTGCCGTCAACAACAACGCCTCGGCGGTACTCCTGATCCTGAGCGCTCTGGCCAGGGGAGGAGAAGCCATTGTGTCGCGCGGCGAGCTGGTGGAGATCGGCGGGAAATTCCGGATTCCCGATGTGATGGAGCAGAGCGGCGCATCGCTTGTCGAGGTGGGAACGACGAACAAAACCTACCTGAGTGATTACGAGGCGGCTGTATCTGAAAACACAAAGCTGCTTTTGAAAGTGCATACAAGTAACTACAGGATAGTTGGTTTTACGAAATCTGTGGATGTGGGTGAACTGGCGGATTTTGGCAGGAAGAAGGGAATTCCCGTTGTCGAGGATCTTGGAAGCGGGCTGCTGATCGATTTTCGGAGATATATGCAGGGTAATCTGGGAAAACATGCGCGGGGATGTTTAGATATGGGAATATCTAAAGATTCTGCTGAGCAGAAGAGGCTGGATATCAAAGTGTCCGACATTTCTCCCGCAAAAGAAGGATTGTGGGATTTGGATGTGGAAGAATTCTATGCCAGTTTTTCGAGGCACGATCCGCAGGAGGAACCTCTGGTTCAGGAATCGGTCAAAAAAGGGGCGGATCTGGTCTGCTTCAGCGGGGACAAGCTGCTCGGCGGCCCTCAGGCGGGAATTATCGTGGGAAAGCGAAAATATATAGAAAAGCTGAAACGTCATCCTCTGATGCGGGCGCTTCGGATCGATAAATTCACAGTGACTGCGCTGGAGCTGGTTCTGCGGGAATATCTCTGGGAGGAAAAAGCGGTTCAGAATATACCGGTACTGCGCATGATCACAAAACCGGCGGAAGAAGTGCGCAAAGACGCTCAGACGCTTGCCCGGATGCTGAGAGAATCCGGACTTGCCGCGGAGATCTCAGTTCTCCCCTGCTTTTCGCAGATCGGAGGAGGTTCTCTTCCGATGGAAAGGATTTTAAGCGCGGCGGTCGTCATACGGCCGGAAGGAATCAGTGCGGTCAGGCTGGAACAGTCCCTGCGCCATGCTCCGGTACCGGTGTTCGGCAGAGTGCAGGATGACGCATTCTGGCTGGATATGCGGACGATTGGAACGGAGGATTTTGAGACAGTTGTATTGTCGGTTTCAGCTTTTATAGCAAACGACAAAAATATTTGCCATTTGCTGTAAATCCGAAAAAGGAAGAACACTTTCAGACTTTATTTCTGAGAGTGTTCTTTTTTGATCAGGGGATTTTTTTCACAGTTCCTTCGTACGAAAAATACAAATATTTTTTTGAAAAAAATTTTTGTAAAAAAGATAATTTTATGCTATTATGATTATTATGTAAGTCCTGTTTCCACAAAAGAAACAGAGATTCTCCTGCTTCTGCCGGCAGTGAGAGAAGCAAAGCAAAGGCAGCTGTCCAATGAGGAAAACAGAATTAACATGAGAGGAGGACCAATGGAGGATTTTAAAGATTTGAAGGAGACCATGATAAAGTCGGAGGAAATTTTTTCCGGAAAGGTTGTCCATTTATTCAAGGACACGGTGGAACTGCTGAACGGGAAGCGGACGACGAGAGAAACAGTCCGCCATGTCGGCGCGGTAGCAATTGTTCCGGTTACGGACGACGGAGAGGTAATTATTGAGCTTCAGTACCGTTATCCGGTGAACCAGGTTGTCAAAGAGATTCCGGCAGGGAAACTTGACAGTAAAGCAGAAGATCCTCTTGCAGCGGCGAAACGGGAACTCGAAGAGGAAACCGGGTACACTGCAGATGTGTGGACAGAGATGGGAATGTATTATCCAACGCCTGCCTACAGTGATGAAGTGATCACAATTTATCTGGCAAAAGGACTTCATAAAGGAGTCAGGAACCTTGACGAGAATGAGTTTTTGAATGTGCGCAAGGAGAGGCTCAGTGACCTGGTAAGGGATGTCATGCAGGGAAAGATTATGGATGGGAAGACACAGGTGGGACTTTTGAAAGCATACTGTCTGGAGCAGTCGCTGTCATCTCATTAAGATTGAAACAAAGAAAGGCAATATGATTTATGGCAGGGAAATTTAATCATTTTGATCAGGCGGGGAATGCTGTTATGGTAGATGTTTCCGGGAAAGCTGTAACTTCCCGGACTGCGTCCGCCATCGGGACGATTCGTGTCTGCCGCGAAGTTATGGACGCGGTGACACAGCAGAGAGTGAAAAAGGGAGATGTTCTTGGCGTGGCGAGAGTTGCGGGAATCATGGCCGCGAAGCAGACGTCGTCTCTGATCCCGATGTGCCATCCCCTCTGTATCAGAAAGTGTTCAATTGATTTCGAGACGGATCCGGATAATCTGGAGATCCGGGCTGTTTCCACGGTGAAGGTGGAGGAAAAGACCGGCGTTGAGATGGAAGCCCTGACGGCTGTGTCTGTCGCTTTGCTGACGATTTACGATATGTGCAAGGCAATTGACAAGCGGATGGAGATCACGGGGATTCACCTTGTGTCAAAAACTGGAGGAAAGAGCGGGGACTTTTACTATGATTGATGGATACGGCAGAACAATTGATTACATAAGGATATCCGTGACAGACCGCTGTAATCTGCGCTGCGTTTACTGTATGCCTGAGGAGGGAGTCGGCCCCGTCGCCCACGAGGATATCCTGACTTATGACGAAATTCTTCGTCTGGCTGAGATATTCGCCGCTCTTGGCGTCCGCAAAGTCAAGCTGACCGGGGGAGAGCCTCTTGTGAGGAAGAATATTGAGGCGCTGGTCGCCGGTCTTCGAAAGATACCGGGAATCAGGGAAGTCACGCTGACGACGAACGGGGTAGGACTTGAAGAAAAAATGGAGGCGCTTGCTGCGGCGGGGATTGGAGGGATCAATCTGAGCCTCGATACGCTTGATCCCGATGTGTTTGAAAAGATCACAAGGAAGAAAGCGTTTGACGAAGTGATGCGTGGCTTTCACGCCGCGCTGGCTTATCCGCAGATTCCTCTGAAAATTAACTGTGTGCCGATGGGACTGCCGGGGCAGGATGTAACGGAGGTCGCGCGGCTCGCCAAAGAATATCCGGTTCATGTACGGTTTATTGAAATGATGCCGATCGGGCTGGGCAGTAAATTTGATTTTCAGAGTGAGGATTTCATTCTCCGCCTGCTTGCCGCACGGTACGGGGAATATCAGCCGTATGAGAAGCGGCTTGGGAACGGGCCGGGGCATTATTATTCTTTTCCGGATTTTCGGGGAAAAGTCGGTTTTATCAGTGCGATCAGCCATAAGTTCTGTGATTCCTGCAACCGGGTACGGCTCACGTCACAGGGATATCTGAAGACGTGTCTTCAGTATGATATCGGAACAGATCTGAGAAAACTGCTGAGGGAAAATGCAGACGATGAGATACTGCAGAGAGCCGTGGCGGAAGCGATATCAAAGAAACCAAAGAGTCATCAGTTTACAGAGAATGTCGGGGAACACAGGGAAATGCACACCATGTCGCAGATTGGAGGATGAAGATGCGGCTGTGTGAAAACGGAGACGAAAGAACAGAGCGGTCGGAAATACGGATGTGTGAAAACGGAGACAGGAAGAACAAAGAATCCGGGAATGTGGCTTTGGAGGCAGAATGGAGAGAGGTATGAGCAGAAAAAGAGTTGCGATTATTGTATCGAGCGATGCGGGATATCAGGGAACAAGAGAAGACAAAAGCGGTCCCGAGATCAGGCGGATCGTGGAGGAAAAAGGCTATGAAGTAGTCTCTTCTGTTATCCTTCCGGATGAGCAGGACATGCTCAGCGCGGAGATGAAGCGGATTGCGGACAACAATCTGGCGGAATTGATCCTGACGACGGGTGGAACGGGATTCTCCCCGCGGGACTGTACGCCGGAAGCTACACTTGCGGTGACGGAGCGGATTGTGCCGGGGATTCCGGAGGCAATGCGCGCGTACAGTATGCAGTTTACGAAGCGGTCGATGCTCAGCAGGAGTGCGGCGGGTATCCGAAAGAGAACGCTGATCATCAATCTTCCGGGCAGCCCGAAAGCTGTGAGAGAATGTCTGGAATATATTATCACGGAGCTTGATCACGGTCTGGAAATACTGACGGGAGAGGCCTCAAACTGTGCGAGGTGACGCTGAGACTTTCCACGACCTGAGCAATGACAGCGAGTGGGTAAGTGGAGAATTACAAGAAGAAAAGAGGTATTGCAGATGGGTAAGGTTATGGCAGTGTGTATCAGCGAGAAAAAAGGTACACAAAAGAAAAATATTCATGAGGCGAAGGTTATCGAGGATTTTGGGATTGAGAAGGACGCGCACGCAGGTAAATGGCACCGTCAGGTAAGTCTGCTCTCCTACGAGAAAATTGAGGCGTTCAAGGCAAAGGGAGCGCCCGTCGAGGACGGCGCGTTCGGAGAAAACCTGATCGTCAGCGGCATTGATTTTAAGAGTCTGCCGATCGGCACAAAATTTGTCTGTAATGACGTCGTGCTGGAGCTGACCCAGATCGGGAAAGAGTGTCACAGCGGCTGTGAGATCTATAAAATCATGGGCGACTGCATTATGCCGCGGGAAGGCGTATTTACGCGCGTACTTCACGGCGGCGTAATCCGTGAAGGGGACGAGCTTGTGATCCAGGACGCGCAGTGAAAACGGAGAGGGCGGAAAATATCGCGGAGCGCAGCTGCCGGTCACGACCGGAGTGAAGAATAGCATAAAATTAATATTTTTACTATATTAAAATTACATATTAATTGACATTTTCTTCGTATTGTGATAGAGTACTTATAAATTATCATTCAGAACAAAGAATCCCGCTTGCGGGATTCTCCGCCTGCGGCGGGTCGCGTCAGCGACATCTTCCAATCCGCCGGGGCTTTTTGTGTCACAGGATGAATTTTCCTGTGGCACAAAAAATTAATTGTTTATATCGGGATTAGAGAGCGGTGGACGAGCCTTTTCGGAATAATTCCTGGCGTCAGATATAGTTTGCCTTGCGGCAGGCTTTTTTCTGACGGTCCTGCGGGGTGCGGATAGATACCAGGAAAAGAAGAAAAGGAGGTTCACCGTAAAATTTTGCAGGGATTCCGGGAAACTCCGGTTTTCTGAGAGGAGGGCTAAATGAAAAAAATAGTATCAGTTTTTATCTTAACCGCATTGTTTGCCATGACGCTGTGTATCTGTTCCAGCGCCGGAGAAGAAGATTCCCGGGAACCGTCAACGGAAGGGAATACTGTGACGGTAGAAGATCTGGTAGGACGTGAGGTAGTTCAGGATCACGTTCCTCAGCGGGTGGCGGCTATGGGCGGTCCTACTTATGAGATGATGTTTATGCTGGGCGCAAAGGACAGAGTTGTTATGGTCAAAAGCGGTCATACGACAAATTACCCTCTGGCCCTGCTTACAAATCCTGATCTGGCGGATTACATCGGCGTGGCGGCCAACCCGAGTTCAGCCGTCAATATTGAGGATTATCTGAAAAATGATATTGATCTTGTGCTCTACTATGACAATGAGCCCGAGCTGAAAAAGTTTGAGAACGCCGGCATTCCCGCTGCGGTTCTCACCTTGCATACCGGAAATTTCGATACGCTTGAAGAGGTAAAAAATCAGACGCTCGACGAGTACATTCCCTATGCTACAAAGACGGTGCGGATTCTGGCCGAACTGCTTCAGGATGAGGAAGTCATGGCTGAGTATAAGGACTGGGAAGCCTACTGCACTGAGAAGCTCCGGATGATCTATGAGCGTACCAGCGGTCTTTCCGATGAAGAGCGCAGGACTGTCTACTGGGCCAACACCTGGGGGGAAAATGTTCTGGCTTCCTATACGCTGAAGTATTTGTACTATGAAATCTGGCTGGCCGGCGGTACTCTGATCGGTCCGGAGGGTATGAGCGGAAATTTCCCGGAAGTGACCAAGGAGCAGCTGTTCGCCTGGGATCCGGAGATTATCCTTGTGGACAATCACGGAGGTTATCCGAAGCTGGTGATCCAAGATCTGTATAATAATCCTGACTGGTCCGCGCTTCAGGCTGTACAGAATGAGGAGATCTACGGAATCCCGTCCGGTGTGTTTTTCCTGGACAAAGGGTCCACAACTTCTCTGATGGTACTGTGGCTGGCGACGGTTCTCCATCCGGATCTGTTTTCGGATGTAAATATGGTAGAGGAGATACAGTACTATTACCGGGAGTTTTATGAGTATGAACTGACTGAGGAACAGGCTCAGCATGTGCTGGACGGATGGTTTGAGAAAGCTGGTTGACGCTTATGATGGAAGAAATGAAATCGTCGGTTGATCTGAGCAGTATTGAGAGGAGACCGCGGTTCTGGCACTGGCTGCTGATGGCGCTGGCGCCGGCGGTTCTGCTTATCGTTTCACTGTTCATGGGCCGGTACTGGGTTCCTCCCGGTCAGGTGCTGGCTATTCTGGCGGATCGGATACTGTCGGTATTTGGAGGCGGACTTCCGCAGACCTGGCCGGACGCGGCGGCGATCTCGGTGATCAATGTGCGTCTTCCCCGCGCCGTCGCAGCGGCCTTTATCGGCGCGGGACTGTCTGCTTCGGGCGCCGCTTTTCAGGGAATGTTTCAGAATCCGCTGGTAGATCCTTTTGTACTGGGCGTATCTGCCGGCGCCAGTTTCGGCGCGGCGCTGGCTATCATATGGGGACTGGATTCTTTCGGTATTCAGCTGATCTCATTTGCGTGCGGTCTGTGCGCCGTAGCCATCACGTATTTTCTGGCTCATGTGCTGAAGACTACGCCGGTGCTGATGCTGGTTTTGTCCGGCATGGTGGTTTCGGCATTTTTTCAGGCGATGCTCTCCGTAATCAAGTATACCGTGGATGCGGATGAGAAACTGCCTGCCATTACTTTCTGGCTGATGGGCAGTCTGAGCAATGTCACATTTTCGGATCTGCTGATAGCGGGGGTTCCTTATCTTGCGGCCATGGCCGGACTGTTTATTGTGAGATGGAAACTGAACGTGCTTTCCATGGGGGATATGGAGGCACATGCGCTGGGCGTGAACAGCGAGCGGTATAAACTGCTTATCATCATCTGTACAACAATCATCACATCTGTCTCTGTGGCTTTCTGCGGAATTATCGGCTGGGTAGGGCAGGTTATCCCGCATTTCTGCCGGATGATTGTGGGGCCGGATCACAAAACACTGGTTCCGGCCACCATGCTGGTGGGAGCGGCCTATCTGCTGGTGATCGACAACCTGTGCCGTCTGCTCAGCACGAATGAGATTCCCATGGGAATTCTCACTGCGGTAGTCGGTGCGCCCATCTTTGCATGGCTGCTGCGCAGAACGAGAGGAGGCTGGAACTGATGATCAATATCCAGAACGCCAGTTTCAGCTACGACGGTGTCAATCCTGTCTGGCAGGATGTGAACATTCACATTGCTTCGGGGGAATGTTTTTGCCTGATGGGACCGAACGGCTGCGGCAAGACTACGCTGTTCAACTGCATAAATGGCCGTCTTCCTCTGCGGACAGGTCATGTGCTCATCGATGGAAAAGATGTAAGGGACTACTCGACGAATGAACTGGCGAAGGTTATGGGGATCGTGTATCAGGAACACAGCGCCCCTTTCCCCTATACTTCGCTTGAAGTGGTGCGTATGGGACGCACGCCTTACCTTGGACTGATGGGGACACCCTCCAGGCAGGATACCGAATTTGCTTATCATGTTATGGAAGAGCTCGGCATCGAGCACCTGGCGGGGAAAAGCTATACGCAGATTTCCGGAGGAGAGCGTCAGCTGGTCCTTATCGCACGGGCAGTATGCCAGCAGCCCAGGATTATTCTGTTTGACGAACCTACCTCCCATCTGGATTTTAAAAATCAGGCACTGGTGCTTGAGACGGTCAGGAATCTGTCGCGGCGCGGCATTACCATTGTCATGATCAGTCACTTCCCGAATCATGTGTGGAACATCGCTGACTCGGCAGCCATGATGAATTATCAGGGAATCGTGGTGCATGGCAGTGTAAAGGAAGTTATGACGGAGGAGAATCTGACAAAGACCTACGGGGTGGGGGTTAAAATATACAGGACCGTGCGGGACGGAAAAGAGATCTGTTTCTGCGCGCCGGATTTATAAAAGAAAGGAGATTATCATGAAAAGAAAACTGACAATGTTACTTGCGCTGGCTGTGGCCGCGGCTATGCCGCTGTGCTGTTTTGGAGAGGAAGAGACACAGTCCGAAATGGCTGCTCCGGCTCCTTCCCATTATAAGGCAACCATGGTGCCCTATGACGAGCTGGAACCTGTGAATCATATTGTGATTCTGCAGAACGCCCTGAAATATCTGGCAGACGGTTTTTACACGGAGGACACCGCGCCGGCTGCCGAGGAGATTACTTACAAGGAAGAAACGGTTTCCGCTTACGCGATGAGCGACGCGGCGGCTCTGCTCAACAATTCCTGTGAGGGCGATGTGACTGTGGTTACCATGGAAGAAGAGGAAACCACTATGACGGCGGATCAGTTTGTCGGTCTGAAAGTTATTTTTGATGATTCAGAAGAAGGAAATCCTCCGGTTCTCTATGATCCGGATGCCGGTACGGAAATAACGGATTTCTGGTATGCGCTTACTGCTGAAGGAGAAGCTGTTTTCTCTGTCAACCGGAATCAAAGCTGTCTGCTGACAGACATGCTGGCACTTGCGGGATGGGATCCCGAGGCGGATTATACTGTCTGTGCTGTTGATAAATTCCATATTCCAGTGACAGGAGAATTTGTTGCAGCTGGAGAGATCCGCGGTACTTTGTCCGGAGCGGTCAACGGTTCGTTTGGAGAGCTTCCCATTGCGGGTGGCAAGATCAACGATGTAATGCTCATCCAGCCTCTTCAGGAGGGTTAAGTTATGATCATGGAAAAAGTTCTGGAGGAAGCACAGCCATATCTCGCAGGCAAATATCTGTCGGAGCTTGTGGTCGGATTGTCGATGATCGGATGCCGTCTCAGCGACGGTACAGTGGGAGTCGCCTATCTGCTGCGGGATGCGCTTCCAAACGGCTGCTCTGCATTTCCTTATGCTTTGTCGGCGGAGGGAAAGCCAGCGGCCGAAATCGCCGCCTGGGTGCTGACGGGGGAGGACGATGCGCAGAGAGGAATCGGCGCCGCTGTACTCAATGCGGCTTCTCAGGGGCTTTCTGTTCCGGATGATGATTCTCCTTTGCCGTTCGGGCTGGAGATCAGAGCCAGCGACATGGTAGGAATGGTAGGATATATCCGGCCTGTGGCGCAGCGTCTGAAAGAATCCTCTTCAGAAGTGATCGTGTTCGATCGGGGTGTGGAGCTGGCCGGAGGCGACGAAATGATCCAGCCCTGTGCGCTTCAGGAACAGCTGCTGCCCGAATGTGATATTGTTATTCTGTCAGGGACTACCACGATCAACGGTACGATTGACAGTCTGCTGGAACTGTGCAGAAATGCCAGGGAGGTGGCGCTTGTGGGTACATCCACTCCCATGTTCGCAGGAGGGTTTGCCGGTACCAATGTGACGCATCTGGCCGGCGCCTGGTGGGATAACGACAGCTGGGAGAAGATAAAAAAAGTGATTTCGCTGGCCGGAGGCGTCCGTGCCCTGTCAGCGTATAGTATCATGAAAAACCAGCCGGTTTTCCTTGACTGTCCCGGCAGTTAGTGAGATAATGGCAGTGCAGAAAATTCTTTTCCGAAGTTGAGATTTATGTTTTGAAAGCGGTGGACGGGCCTCTTTCCAGATCCCAGCCAATTGACTCAGCGTATGGCTGCTGTCTTTTGGCAGGCTTTGGAAAGGGGCTTTTTGCGAAACGTTACTGTTCACCCTTTGCAGGCTTTGAACTGCAGTAGTAGACTATCAAGATGAACTAAAAGAAAGGAGTACAAGCAACATGAAAAAACGTTCAATGATGTCAATGCTTCTGGCTCTGGCAATGACCATGAGCCTTCTGGGAAGCGTAACGGTAATGGCAGAAGAGGAAACGGAAGCTGTGGAGGCCTCGACAGAAACCGCTGAGGCGGCGGAACTTAACACGGTCATTCTGAAAGAGGCAGACGACAGTATGATCAATACATACACGCTGATCGCAGTGAATCCGGACGCGCCATTTACGGATGCCGACGGCAACGAAGTGTCGGATGTGGCGATCAACACCGAGGGAGCAGCGGCTCTGATTCAGTTCCTGTTGTCCGCAGAGGGAAAGGAGCTGGAGGCGAACTATGGACAGGAGGAATTTGGAGACAGCCTGTTTTATCTCCTGGATGGAGCGCCTTCCTACGAGGGAGAGATCGCGCCGGCAACGGATGAGACGGCGACAATCCGCCTGTCAACAACCACTTCAGTCAATGATTCCGGGCTGCTTGGAGCAATTCTTCCTGTTTTTGAAGAAGAGTACGGCTACACGGTAGAAGTACAGTCCGCAGGCACAGGCAAAGCGATTGCGGCCGCCCAGTACGGCAATGCCGATCTGATCCTGGTGCATGCGAAATCAAGTGAGGAAGAATTCGTGAATGACGGCTACGCGCTCAAACTGGATGGTTTTGACAGCGAACGTCTGTCGTTCCTGTACAATTATTTCGTACTTTGCGGTCCTGCGGATGACCCGGCAGGCGTGGCTGAGGCAGAGACAGTCCTGGATGCTTTTGCGGCGATCGCGGAAGGAAAATATACGTTTATCTCCCGCGGTGATGAGTCCGGAACACATACGAAAGAGCTTTCGCTGTGGCCGGCGGATCTGGGAATTACAGTTGAGGCAGAGTCCTTTGCTGATTATACAGACTGGTATGTTTCAGCGAATGCCGGTATGGGCGCCTGCCTTGTAATGGCGGAGGAGATGGGGGCGTATATCCTGACAGATAAGGCAACCTTCCTCACCTTTGTCGCAAACGGCGGAGTCATGGAGTAAAAAATCATGCAGACAGCGCTGCAAAAAGCGATTGAACTGATTTTAAGCGGGGACAGGGAGCTGTGCAATATTCTGCTGGTTACGGCCAGAATGAGCATTTCCAGCTCCCTGCTGGCGCTGCTGATCGGCGTGCCGGTCGGAATATGGCTGGGCAGCTGCCGGTTTTCCGGCCGGGGAATTCTGGTAGTGGTCAATCGTACCCTGATGGGAATGCCGCCCGTGGTGTGCGGGCTGATTTTTTATATGCTTTTTTCCGGTGTGGGACCGTTTCGGCGGTTTCATCTTCTGTTTACCGTGAACATTATGATCATGGCCCAGGTTTTCCTGATCGCACCGATTGTGATCGGAAATGTAGAGACGTATGTTTCCGGCATTGCGTCTTCTGTTCGGGATACAGCGAAAGGACTTGGGCTTGGCACGGCCAGGATGCTGATGCTTCTGGCAAACGAATCCATGTATCAGATCCTGTCGGCCTACCTGTTGGCGTTTGCGCGCGCAACCGCTGAGGTGGGAGCCGTGTCCATGGTAGGCGGAGCCATTGCCTGGAAGACGAACGTGATGACGACCGCGATCATGCAGTACACAAACCGGGGGAATTTTTCTCTTGGGATTGCGCTTGGACTCATTCTGATGACGGTTTCCCTGGCTGTAAATGTGGTGATCACGCTGCTGCAAAGGAGGTTTATCCAGTGAGAATACAGGCGTTTACGAAAACTTACAATAAAAAATGTGTTCTTCGTGTACCGCAGCTCACATTACAGAATGATAAGATTTATGCGGTGATCGGAGCAAACGGAAGCGGAAAATCTACGTTTGCGAGAATCGTTTCGGGAATTCTGCAGGATGATGAGAAGAAAAAGGTATGCGAAGGCGCAAAGGCTGTGGGATACATGCCGCAGCAAAGTTATGGTTTCCGTATGAGCGTCTGGAAAAATATTCTTCTTGGAGGCGGAGATATGGCGCGTGCGAAAGAACTTATGCGCAGGCTGGAGATTGAAACTTTGGCCGGGCAGCGTGCAGATCGTCTTTCCGGCGGAGAGACGGCAAGAATGGCTCTTGCGAGAATTCTGATGAAACGGTACGATCTGGTATTTCTGGATGAACCTGCCGCGGCGATGGATGTATCTTCAGCTGCCCTGATGGAGGATCTGATCAGGGAATACCAGCGTGAGAATAAATGTACAATAATGCTGCTGACGCACAGTATGAAGCAGGCGCGGCGCCTCGCGGATTATGTTCTGTTTTTCCATCAGGGAAGACTGTTGGAGTATGGGGAGGCGGAACAGGTATTGTTTCATCCGAAGAACGAGGAGACGCGCCGTTTTCTGGAGTTTTATGGGACGTGAAGCTCAGGGAAAGTCCATAAAGAAAGAAGTGATCAGTAATGGCGGCTGTGCGAATCTACTGTGAAACATGGGCAGTTTCTTTTGACAGAATTTATTCTTTTTTTAAAAACTGCCCGGATATCTGCCCCATGGGAGAGACGGGAGATATTCTTTGTTCGTATGACAGCAAAGTGGAAGTCCGTCTGACATCTCTCGATTCCCGATTTCTCGGACCCATCGCGGTTCCTCAGACCCGTGTGGAGATCAGGGGCTCTGACTGTGAAGCAGAAAAACTGCACCGTGATTTTACGATGCAGTTTCTGTCTGCCGGTGGATAACCGGCTGTGTTCGTCTGTTCCTGCAGGTAATGAGCGGGTCATCGTTCACCTGCAGGTATTTATTCTATATTTCGGCAAGAATATCTTTCCCAACTACTTCATGTCTGGGCAGAAATCCACGCGCCGGGAAATCTGATGCCAGAAACTCTTGCGCGAAAGCCCTGGCCTCCAGAGGAAATCTGGCGGAATCAGGGATTGAATTAATCATTAAAAAAAGGAATGAGTTCCCACTCGCTTTCGAGCAGATCCGCAAACAACAGGTTCCCATTCAGCTCACTGGGCTTTCCAAGCAACAGTTTGACTGCCTCAGCGGTCTGGATCGAAGCGCAGAAAGCTGGTGTAAAGGAAAGGCAGGATTTATTGCTGATTGCTGTACCTGGTATGTAGATCTGATTTATCCGCGCAGCAGCGGTACCGGGCGGCAGTACGCTGACCTGGGCGCTCCAGCCGCAGATTCCTCCGTAAATGAGCGGAATCCCGGCGCGGTCGCAGGCTGCGGCCAGAATACGGCGGCTGCCGATATTGTCAAGCGCGTCGAGAACCAGATCATGTCCTGCGATCAGGACATCCGCATTTGTTTCGTCCAACAGAGTGCGGATGGCGGTAAAATCGACATCAGGATTTACTTTCGCGGCATATTCCTCTGCGGTTTCCGCTTTGGGGTGGGAGAGTGTGTCCACGGTACAAAGAAGCTGGCGGTTCAGGTTTGTCGGTTCAAAGGAATCTCCGTCGATCGCCGTAACATGGCCGATCCCGATGCGCAGCAGATGCATGATCAGATTGCCGCCAAGACCGCCGCAGCCTGCGACAAAGACGCGGGCATTTTGCAGAGTCTCAAATTCTTCCTCTGTGATGGTACTGAAGTTGCGGGAATACCGCAGCAGATCTTTTGAACCGTCCCCGCCGCATCCGGAAGAATGAAGCAGATTTGTCATAATACCGGCCTCCTTTTGGGAAAAAGAAACAGATTTGTCACAAACATCAGCCGCCTCCTACCGGCGGAAAAATCGCCAGAATATCCCCGTCTTTTACAGGATCTTCCGGCTTTGAGTGAAAACCGTTGATCAGGAAAATCGCCACTTCCTCACGCGGAATCGCGAAATGCTCCAGAATGGAGACTCCATCCGAAAATTCTGATGCGGGAAGCTGCATAACTTTTCCGCGGTCTTTTCTTAAGGTGGCAAACAGGCGCACTTCAATCATAAAGGGAACCTCCTTTGCTGTAAACATAGGCATTTTACAAAACAGGCCGCTGTGAAAAACACAGCGGCCTGACCAGTTTCAGATTTTATTTTCCTACACACTCGTCCAGTCCGAGTTTCTTCAGCGTCTCATCGGTCGGGAACGCGTCTACCCAGCCGCGGGCCTCATAGTACTGCGGAAGCGTGAGTTTGATCTTTGAAATCTGTCCCTCGGACGGTCCGTTCGTGATCGGCTCTTCATAGAGTCTCTTCGGAAGGCGGTCATCTTCGGGCTTCATGCCGGCAGCTTTATTGAACATTCTCTCGATGTTGTAGATTCTGTCCCCGACAACGAGCAGTTCATCCGGCGTGTAGTTCGTACCCGTGGCTGCGTTCAGAAGAGCGGCATACTGCGGTGCGCCCAGCGCGAAAGATGTGAACAGGCAGTTGCCCATCGAGTCGATGACTGCGGTCAGATCCTGGAATGTCTTTGCCCAGAAAGCTTTCTCGTCTGTCACCGTACGGTCGAGCTGCTGCGGAAGGCCGAGAACCTCAGGGCTGATCATGTAGCCGCGGACATGGCAGCCGCCGCGGTTTGACGTCGCGTAGGTGATGCCGATACCCTGTACGGCGCGGGCGTCGTAGGCAGGCATTTCCTGCTTCTTGACGGACATGGAGATCTCCGGATGTCCGTAGTGCTCGCAGAGACGTGCGGAGCCGGAACTCATCAGCCATGCAAGCGGGGAATCCGGCTGGCCGATTCTCTTCGTCCATTCGATCAGGGCCTTTGTTGAACCCCACTCAAGCGGTACGCCGTCACATTCTTCTTCCTTTATGTAACCGCGCTGGTAGAGCTCCATCGCGGCAGCAATTGTACACGGAACGGAGATTGCGTCAAGTCCGAGTTCATTGCAGAGCATGTTTGCTTCGTCGATTGTGTTAAGATCGTTGTTTCCGCAGTTTCCGCCGTATGCCCAGAGCGGTTCGTACTCAGGACCGCCGACAACCTTGCCGTTAACATTTACTACACGACCGCAGGCGATCGGGCAGCGGTGACATGCGCTGTTCTTTACGAGGTAAGTATCGGCAAGCGTCTCGCCGGAGATATCGTCGCCTTTCGTGTAGTAGGATCCCTGCCAGTTGTTGGTCGGGAATGCGCCGATGTTGTTGACAATGTTGACCAGTACGGCAGTTCCGTAAGTCTTAAGACCCTGACCGGTAACGCTGTTCTCCCTGATTATTTTCAGACATTCAGCATTGGCTGCTTTCAGAGCCGGAACGTCGTGGATAATATCTTCGATGTTGGTTCTTGTCGCCGTGACAACGATTGCCTTGAGTTTTTTGCTGCCCATGACTGCGCCGACACCGCTTCGTCCTGCCGCACGGTCTTTGTCATTCATGATGGCTGCCATGAGTACCTTGTTTTCTCCGGCAGGTCCGATATTCAGAACGGATGACTTCGGGCCATGTACCGCCTTGAGTTCTTCATCGATCTGCTCTGACATCATGCCGAAATATTTGCGGGCATCCAGCAGTTCGATCTTGTCGTCCACAATATTGATGTAGGTCCAGTCCGGAGCCTCGCCTTCAACGATCAGCGCATCCCAGCCGGCATATTTCAGCTTTGCGCCCCAGATACCGCCGGAATTGGAACAGGCGATCATGCCGGTCAGCGGTGATTTCGTGACGACCATGTAACGTCCGGAAGACGGGCTGGCCGTACCTGTCATCGGTCCTGTAATATAGATCAGCTTATTCTCGGGTGAAAGGGGATCTACGGTTGCGACGCCTTCATCATACAGAATTTTCGTGCCAAGTCCGCGGCCTCCGATAAACTTGCGGGCCAGATCAAGATCCAGCTTTTCGATTTTGATTTCGCCGGTTGTCAGATTAATACGTGCAATTTTCTCATAGTAACTTTTTGCCATAGGTCTGAATACCTCCTTCTTTGCTGTTTCGATTCCTGCATCTTTTGCTGAATGCTCTGTGTGTCAGGTTGACTCCCGTACTGATCCGGGAATGTTCGTTTACTTCTGTCTGAAATTATAGTATAAAACGTGACGAAATGCAATTTAATTGGGATAATTGCGGTAAAGTTTGTGCGAAATGGGTCGTAATTGGGTGAACCTGCACAAGGAAATATGAGAAATATGAAAGATTTCATAGGACTAAAGTTGTCAGATTTTGGATAATAACTTAAAATGCTGTTGCAATGTCGGTATTGAATGCGTTATAATTATACAAAACTGAACAAAGGATGGAAGGCAATGGAACAGGACAGAGCATTATCGGCTGTCGAGGTAGCTAAACTACTGCATGTGAGCAAAAATACAGTTTATGAAATGATCCGGCGCGGAGAGATCAATTCCTATAAAGTAGGAAGGAAAATCCGCTTTACGCGGCAGGATGTGGATGATTATATTGCCCGTTCGCGCCATGAAAAACAGTTTCCCCCGGTTGCCTCCGTATCCGCACAGAGTACGCTGCTGAACGGCTCGCCTCCGCAGGGAAGGGAGTTTATTTTGAGCGGACAGGATGTGATTCTCGATATCCTGTCCAATTATCTGCGTCAGTACGGTTATCAGGCGCTGCGTGCGTATGTCGGAAGCTTTGAAAGTCTGCTGTCCCTGTATCAGGACAATGTGCAGGCGGCGACTTCCCATCTGTGGGACGGAGATTCGGGCGACTATAATATACCGTATGTGAGACGTCTGGCGCCGGGAACTCATGTGGTTGTCATCAATCTCTCCTACCGTATGCAGGGTTTTTATGTTCAGAAGGGCAACCCGAAACAAATCTGCGGCTGGGAAGATCTTACCAGAAAGGGAGTGCGTTTCCTGAACCGCAGAAAAGGTTCAGGGTCCCGGATTCTTCTCGATGAAAAGCTGATGAAGCTGCAGATTGATCCTCTGTTTATTCAGGGTTATGAAACAGAAATCGGCTCTCATCTGACGCTGGCCAACGCAGTGGCAAAAGGGGAAGCGGATGTCGGGCTTGGAACGGAACGGGTGACCAGGCAGGTCGACAATCTGGAATTTGTGCCTTTGCAGGAAGAGCGTTATGATCTGATCATAAAAAGAAGCATACTGGATTACCCGGAAGTAAGGACGATGTTTCAGATTCTGAATTCGTCAGAATTTCGGGCGGAACTCTCCGGAATCAGCGGGAATGATTATCGCGATCTCGGACAGGTGATAGCGGAAATATAAAGAGGTGAAAAGATTTCGAGGAGGAAAGAAAATGCTGAAAGTGAAGACCCCGCAGGAGGTGTGGGAGCTGATTGACCGGGAGTTTCAAATGATTTCCGGAAAGGAACTGACGCCGCTTTCGGATGCTGTCGGCCGTGTTCTGGCGGAGGATATCTGCGCGGGAGAGTTTGTGCCGGATTTCAACCGTTCGACTGTGGACGGCTACGCGGTGCGGGCGCGGGATACATTTGGCTGTTCGGACAGTATTCCGGCGGTTCTGACCCTCTGCGGACAGGTAAGCATGGGAAAAGGCGCGACCGGACTTGTCGGGGAGGACATGTGTGCGGCTGTTCCGACCGGAGGGGAAGTGCCGGATGGAGCGGACGCCATGGTTATGATTGAGTATACGGAGGACTACGGAGACGGGACGATCGGTATCGTGAAACCGGTGGCGCCAGGCGCGAATATGGTCTATCGGGGAGATGATGTGAAGCCGGGACAGACCATTTTTTGCGCCGGAACGCGGCTGATGGTACAGGATATTGGGGCGCTTGCCGCCATGGGGGTGGCGCAGGTTCCTGTGATGGTCCAGCCGCTTGCAGGTATTATTTCTACCGGAGATGAGCTGGTTCCCATCGAGGATACGCCGGGCCCCGGGCAGATTCGTGACGTCAACAGTATGCTTTTGCGGGCGGAAATGATGCAGGCAGGAGCGAGAGTCAAAGAATATGGAATTGTGAGAGATCAGGAGGATATGCTCGCAGAGACACTTCAGGAAGCTCTCCAGGAGTGTGATATGGTTCTGATTTCGGGCGGAAGCTCTGTGGGGGCGAAGGATGCCACCTGCCGGGTAATACAGCAGCAGGGTGAGAATCTGCTGCACGGAATTGCGATGAAACCGGGCAAACCGACGATTCTTGGCAAGGTTGAAGGCAAACCGGTGGTTGGCCTTCCAGGACATCCGGTAGCGGCGTTTTTTGTGACAAAACTGTTTGCTGTGCCTCTGCTTGACCGTCTTGCCGGAACGAAGCGGCATACCTGGCCGGTAACGGCCATTCTTGAGGAGAATGTGGGAGCCAATCATGGACGTGCCCAGTATATGGGTGTGTTTCTCAGAAAAGAAAAAAATAAAATCTATGCAAAGCCAGTCCGAAGTAAATCCGGACTGATCACATCCCTGGCCGGGGCAGCAGGTTATTTCTGCATTGAGCGCGACTGTGAGGGGCTTTCGGCCGGGACAGAGATCAGTGTGGAACTGTATGGATAAGAAAGTACGGCAGAAGCAGAAAACAGGGCTGTGGCGGAGACCGGCAAAATACTGTCTGCGATATGGGTGTGGAAGTTTAGTTATGGAGGTTTAAATATGGCATTTCAATATTTGACAAATGTAGACATGGAGCAGGCGAAAGAAGAGTACTGCCAGATCCTTGAGGCGAACGGGATGCATTACAGGACAGAAACAATCCCTGTGACCGAAAGCTGCGCAAGGATTACCGCAAATGCGGTTTACGCACATATCTGTGCGCCGCACTATCATGCGAGCGCGATGGATGGGATTGCCGTCAAGGCCAGCGACACGTTCGGGGCGACAGAGACGACGCCTGTACATCTGAAGCGGGAACAGTATGTGGCTGTGGACACAGGAGATCCCCTGCCGGAGGGGTGTGACGCCGTAGTTATGATTGAAGATGTCGTGAAGGAGGAAAAGGGAGTCTGCCTGTACGCTGCTGTCTCTCCCTGGCAGCATATACGTCAGATCGGAGAAGATATCTGTGCCGGTGAAATGATTCTGTCTTCTTATCGGACAATCACTCCGGCTGCGATCGGTTCGATGATCGCGGGAGGGGTACTTGAGGTCGAAGTGATCGCAAAGCCGTTGGTCGGTATCATACCGACCGGGGATGAGATTGTGCCGCCGACGACAGATCCGAAACCAGGGGATATTCTGGAGTTCAACGGCTCGATTTTTTCTGCGATGATTAAAGAATGGGGGGCGGAACCGAAGATTTATCCGATCGTAAAAGACCGGTTTGATGAGATCAGGACAATGGTGCAAAAGGCGCTCGAGGAGTGTGATATGGTAATCCTGAACGCAGGTTCATCCGCAGGACGTGAAGATTACAGCTGCCAGGTCATCCAGGAACTGGGGGAGGTATTGTACCACGGAATCGCGATGAAGCCGGGTAAACCGGCAATCCTGGGATATAAGGGAGCAAAGCCGGTGCTTGGAGTGCCGGGATATCCGGTATCCGGCATCATTGTAATCGAACAGTTTTTGAAACCGCTGATTGACCAGTGGAACAGGATTCCTGCCCGGCCAGCTATATATAAGGAAGCAGTTCTGTCAAGATCGGTTGTCTCCGGACTGAAATACAGGGAATTTGTACGGGTACGCCTTGGCTATGTGGGAGAGCAGCTTGTGGCTTCTCCTTTAAGCAGAGGAGCCGGGGTGGTGAGTTCTTTCATGAAAGCGGACGGGATGCTGGAAATTCCGCAGGAAGTGGAGGGATATGAGGCTGGTTCTCATGTGCAGATCCGGCTTCTGCGCCCGAAAGAAGAGCTTCAGAATACGCTGGTGGTGATCGGAAGCCACGATCCGCTGCTCGACGAGGTGGCGGATATGATTCATCGGAAAGATCCGGGTATTTTTATGAGTTCGTCGCACGTCGGTTCAATGGGAGGTATTATGGCGGTGCGGCGTGGGGAAAACCATGCTGCAGGTGTTCACCTGCTGAATGAAAAGGACGGATCTTACAATACGGCATTCATAGAAAAATATTTCCCGAAAGGCGGCGTACGTCTGGTGGAGTGTGTCGGGAGAACGCAGGGGCTGATGGTAACAAAAGGCAATCCTCTGCAGATTAGGGGAATTGCGGATCTGACAAAACCAGGACTGCGTTATGTCAACCGGCAGAAAGGTTCGGGTACACGGATTCTGATCGATTATCTCTGCAAAAAAGAGAGCGTCAATCCGCGGAAGATTTACGGTTATGACAGAGAGGAATTTACGCACACTTCTGTGGCGGCGCAGATCGCATCGGGATCGGCTGACGCGGGAATGGGAATCTATTCGGCGGCTCAGCTGTACGACCTGGATTTTATCCCGATTTGTATGGAGCAGTATGATCTGCTGATTCCGGATCACGCGTGGGACAGTCCGATGGTGCAGGAACTGCTGGAAACACTTAAGAGCGAAGAATTCAGAAGGAGGCTGGAGAATCTTGGCGGCTATGATGTCGGAAATCCGGGACAGGTGCGGCAGAGGTTCTGAGATGTTTGACTACGACGTCTGCGTGATCGGAGGAGGGATACTCGGGTGTATGGCCGCCAGGGAGCTGGCGCGCTTCAGGATCCGCGTAGCGCTTGTGGAGAAAAGAGAGGATGTGTGCACCGGTATTTCGAAAGCGAACACGGCAGTTGTTTATGCCGGCTATGATAACCGGCCAGGGACGCTCAAGCAGCAGATGTGCGTACAGGGAAATGCGGAGTTTGGAGAACTGTGCCGTCAGCTTGGCGTGCGTCTGAAACGCTGCGGTTCTTTGATGGTGAGTTTTGGTGACAAAGGTACAGAAACGCTTGAGAGAAAGCTGAGGCAGGGTCAGACGAGCGGCGTGCCGGGACTCAGGCTGCTCGGGCGGGAGCAGGTGCTGGAGCTGGAGCCGAATCTGAATCCGGCCGTGAAAAAGGGGCTTTACGCTCCGACCACCGCTACGGTAAATCCGTGGGAGCTTGGGATAGCCGCGTTTGAGAACGCGAAGGCGAACGGCTGCGAGGTGCTGCTGCTGACACAGGTCACGGCAATCAGGCGGCTGGAAGAAGGATTTCTGGTTGAACTGTTATCAAAAAGGAAAACGCGGGAGGTATTATCCGAGAGCAATACGCGGCAAATCCGCGTCCGGGGTATTTTAAACTGCGCCGGTCTGTATGCGGATCAGATTTATGAACTGGTATTTCCGCCGAAAGTACGTATTTTTCCGCAACAGGCAGACTATTTTGTGTTTGATGAGTGCTGGGGAGGATTTCTGAACCACATTGTATTTTATGAACCGGAGGATGGAGGTAAGGGTCTGACGCTTGTACCGACAGTTGACGGGAATCTTCTCGCCGGTCCTTCCGGGCAGAAAGACGGAAGCAGAACAGGCTTTGAGACGTCCAGAGAGGGGCTTGATTTCCTGCGTGCCATGTGCCGGACGGTGGTCCCGGGACTTCCTCTGGAATCCGTGATCAGAAATTTCGGTTCCATCAGACCCAATCCATATGAGGTTGAGCCTGATGGGGCAGGCGGCTGGCGGAAAAAGGAGAAAGGGATCCACAGTTTTGTGATCGAACAGGAAAAGGACTGTCCGTCCATGATCAGTCTGATCGGAATCAAGACACCGGGGATTACCTGTAGCGCAAAGCTCGCACAGTATGCGGCCGGAAAGCTGCTTGAGGCCTTGGATATTCCTGCCGGGAAGAAGTCCGGGACGGTATTTTGTCCCGAACGTCCGGCACCGGTGCGGATACGTGAGATGTCTGCCGGAGAGTATCAAAAATACGTGGAACAAAATCCGGCGTATGGGAAGATTGTCTGCCGCTGTCGTATGGTGACTGAAGGTGAAATCCGGGATGCCATACGCCGCGGGGCAGTCACGGTCGACGGTGTGAAGCGCCGCTGCGGCGCCGGGATGGGGCGCTGCCAGGGCGGATGGTGCAGACAGCAGGTGACGGAACTTCTATCTGCGGAACTTGGGGTGCCTCCGGAGCAAATTCAAAAAGACGGGCCTGGTTCTTACCTGTATAATGTCTGTTGAGACAGATCCGGATCCTGCGCCAGGATTTCGCAGGCGGATATTGAATGAGCAGAAGTTCAAAACTCGCCTGCGAGTTTTAGGAGCGGGAAAAATTGCTGCAGTTTGCATGGAGGATGATATCATGCGGGAATGTGATGTCTTGATTATAGGAGGAGGAGCCGCCGGGATGACGGCAGCATATGCAATCTGGAAGCGAAATCCCAGGATTCATGTCGTATTAGCGGAGCGCTCCGATTGTCTGGGAGGGGTACTCCGCCAGTGTGTGCATCAGGGTTTCGGGCGGGGCTATTTTGGAGAAGATCTGACTGGCGTTGAATTTGCGGACCGGCTGGAGGCAATGCTGAAAAAAACGCATACAGACATTTGGCTGAACACAGAAGCTGTCAGGATCGGAGAGCTTCAGGAAATCAGCCAGACAGAGGCGCTGCCGGATAAATCGATATGGCTGGCCAGACGGGGCGGACCAGAATGTGTCCATTTTCGTTTTCTGATCCTTGCGGCAGGGTGCAGGGAGCGCGCTGTCGGCAGTCTTGGTATTTGCGGAACACGGCCAGCCGGCGTCTTTATGGCGGGACAGCTTCAAAGGATGATGAATCTCGGGCATTATGATCCCGGAAGAGAAGCCGTGATTTTTGGAAGCGGCGACATTGGACTGATTATGGCAAGACAGCTGGTTCTTGCCGGAAAGACCGTAAAATGTGTTGTTGAGATACAGCCGCAAAGTCCGGCGATGGAGCGCAACCGCAGACAATGTCTGGAGGCATTTCGGATTCCTTTTAAAGCGCAGACCAGAGTAATCCAACTGTATGGGGAGAACCGCCTGCAGGGCGTTATGGTGGAAAATATTGTGTCAGGGGAAGAGGAATATATCGAATGTGATATGCTGGTTATCGCGGCAGGACTGATTCCGGATCGAACCGTTCTTGGAATGGATGGAAAAAGGGAAAGGCAGGAAAAATTCCCTCCCTGGCTGTATCTGTGCGGAAACTGCGCTTATATTCATCCGATTGTGGATCGGATCTGCATAGAGGCGGAGCAGACAGGCGCGGCTGTAGCGGAGCTGTTGGCTGACGACTGCTGACTGGATGAGTGTTTTCTGGTAACAGGAAGATGTTTAAAGATAAAACTGCACCGTGGCCTCACGGTGCAGTTTTACTATTAGATTATGCGCAGGACCGCACATGGAAATCAGTTGCTGACGCAGCATACAGGCCGCGCGGCAAGCAGGAGGGAAAGCCGCCTCCTACTCGATTATTTCCAGAAGCACGTCGATGATTCCTCCGCAGACCATTCCTTCGTCTTCCGCGTCCCTGCCGGTCATATCCGCGCGGTAGAGACAGGTTTTCCGGTCGTCATCCGAGAGAAGAGAGACGGCTTTGCGGAACACATCAGCCTCAAGGCAGCCGCCTCCGATCGTGCCGAATGTGCGTCCGTCCCGGAAAATCAGCATTTTTGTTCCGACCTCTCTGGGAGCGGATCCTTTTCTGGTGACGATCGTCGCCAGAACTTTTTTCATGTCTTTTGCCGTTTCATCGAGAGCGGCGTTGATGATTTCTTTGGAATAACTGCCCCGGCGCAGCGATTTGTTTTTGACCTGGATGACTTCCGCCATAATGGAAACGGCAATTTCCTCCGGAGTATCGGCGCCAATCTTCAGACCGATCGGAGTGTACACAGAATCAAGGACCGCCCGGTCGATACCTTTTTCGGCAAGGGCCTGCTTGACTCTGAGGGTTCTTGCGCGGCTTCCGATCATGCCGATGTAGGCATGCTCTTTCTGCGCAATCAGTTCCAGGCATGTCTGATCATAGCGGTGTCCTCTGGTCACGATGATAAAGAATGTATTCTTGTTGCCGGGGATTTTTTTCAGTCCTTCCGCGAATGGTTCACAGAGAACTTCAGTCGCGCCGGCTCTTCTGGCGTCGTCGGCAAATTTAGGACGATCCTCAAGCACAGTCACCGCACAGCCGATCATCCGGCCAATGCGGATGACCGGGATCGAGACGTGGCCGGCTCCGCAGACGACAAGCTGCTTTTCCTGCCCGAGATATTCACAGAATACCTGTTTCCCCTCAATGACAGCGACGCCGCTGTCGGTTATTTCGGACAGTTTCTCAAAATTCCGGGAGAAAAAGCCATTTTCTGTGGATTCCCAGATTAATTTGTGGTCAGAAATCAGGGCTTTTTCCCCGGCAGGTTCCGGTGCGATGACAGTGAAGACGATGTTCTGGTGATTGGGATTGCAGTCTGCAAGTTTTTCAAAAAATTCGGACATGACAAGACACCTCCATGAATAAAACAAAATAATAAAAATTTAATATAATAATATATCAATCCAGGGCGAAAAATCAACTATATTGTTTTAAAAGGCCGCAACATCCTCAAGTCAGAACCACAGCAGAGGAGCGAAAAATCAACCATACTGTTTTAAAAGGACCGCACTTCCGTGCAGATCTGCAAGAGGAACGGTCATCAGATGGTTTTCCGTGCAGAATTCCCGTACGGCCCGTCCTGCTCCTTCAAACTGGGTGCTGTTGTAATCGTGAATCAGAATAATTCCGCCGGAGACAAGACGCGGCCAGAACGCCAGAAGTCCCTGGCGGGTCGGTTCGTATAAATCCGCATCGAGGCTGACGAAAGCAAGTTCCGGAAGATCCTCCGGCAGAGTTTCCGGAAAGTATCCGGGACACAAAACGGCCTGCTCCGGATGCGGGAGACGGGAGAGGACCGTATCAATGTCCGTGTCATTGAAATTCCGGTGAAATCCAGGCGTCCGGGGTTTTTCATTCTCAGTCCCAGGGCGGAACGAAGCAGTGGATGATGCCTGGGTGTATCCGGAAGAATCAGCAGATGCCAAGATTTGCGCTTCAATTTCCAGATCTCTCTGAGGAAATCCCTGGAAAGTATCAAACAGGTAGAGTTTTCTGTCCGGGAACAGCCGGTTGATTTCTGCGGCGAAAGTCCCCTGGTACACGCCGAGTTCCGCGACGGCCCCCGGCAGATTCCGGTCTGTAATCTCACGGGCGATCAGGCGCAGATGTGCAAGCCTCAGATCGACGGTGGAGCGCAGCGGTGTAAGACTCTGGATTTTTCCGGTGTATCCAAGTCCGTGAAGCTGAGTTTCGATAGAAGAAGCGGCCTCGCGGTTCAGGACGGCGATCCAGATCAGATCGGGCGCAAGTTCCGGGATCTGTGCCGGTGAAACCACGGGAATGCTGTCAATCCAGCCATTCCACTTGTTCTGGTTGTTGTCAGTAAAGGCGATAAGCTGACAGTTGGGAGCGAGCCAGTTCGCGGCCATTCGACCGGCCTGTCCGCAGCCGAAAATCATAACTTTCATTTAGACCTCCGATGTTTGTATTTCAAAAATGCTTCTGCCTGATTAAGCAGGAGGCAGTTTTTTTCCTGCCGCCGTGCGGCCCGTATGCTGCGTCAGCAGCTGTTTTCCTTACACGGGCCTGCGCATAAATGCAGAATAAAAACGGGGGCCCGTAAGAGCCCCCGTTTATTGACTTATTCCATATTCACCCGTGCGTTTTCCGCCGGAAAATCTGGTACAGCGCTATACC